>JBCDFF010000323.1:0-5252 GCA_039178415.1 Bacteroidota bacterium | reverse complement strand
GTCCGCGAGAGCGTGGCGCGCCCACGGATCGCGAAAGTCTGCCACCCACGGCAGGCCGGTGGCACGGTGCAGCGCGCGGCCGATGAGGTGACCCGAGTGCGGCGGCCCCGACGTGAGCACGGCATCGAAGGGGCGTCCCTCCTGGCGTGCGGCCTTCAGCAGGCGCTTCCCAGCGGACACCGCGAAGGGGACCCACCCCACACGCGCATCGGGCACGAACACGTTGGCCCGTACGAACCGTGCCGTCCGCTCCACCAGCGACGGAGCCTGCTCGACGGCTCCCACCGTCACGGCATCGGCCTTGGCCTTGCCCGTTGCGCGCGCGTAGACCCCGAAGGGATCCAGCGCCCGCGTGCGGTGCACGGCGACCCCTGCCGGGATGTCACTCGCCAAGGTCAGATCCATGCTCGGGTACGCCCCCGCTTCCACGGTCAGCACCGCAGGCTGCCAGCCTGATGCGGGGAGGTACTTAACGAACTTGAGCACCCGCTGCACGCCCGGCCCACCCGACGGCGGGAAGTAGTAGGCCACAACGAGGAGGCGACGCATTGAAGACGGGAGACGTAAATAAGAGTGAACGGTGGAATCGTTGGAATCCGGCCTCGGAGTCACCTTTGGAGGGCATGCTGCGTGCGGCCCCACGTCAGCCTCCTCACTCCAACGCTCCTCCCTCTAGCAAGGTGTCTAGGTCGGCTTCCGACAACACAGGGATGCCGAGAGCTTGGGCCTTGTCCAGCTTCGAGCCGGCGCGTTCGCCGGCGATCAGCAGGTCGGTCTTGGTCGTGACGCTGCCGGTCACCTTCGCGCCGAGGCTCTTGAGTTGCTGCTTGGCCTCCGAGCGCGTGCGGCCCGAGAGCGAACCGGTGAGCACGACGGTCTTGCCTGCGAGCGGCGGCCCGTCGCCCTCCTCCAAAGCTGCAGCCGGTTCCTCTTCAGGAAGCCGCAGGGTGTTCACGCCCAGCGCGCGTAGGGCGTCGATGAGTTCCCGATTCGGTGCGTGGGCAAACCATGCCTGCACGGCCTCGGCGATCTCAGGGCCGATGCCAGGGATCGCAGTCATCGTCTCCGCGTCAGCGGCGGCGAGATCGGCGAGGGAGGCGTATTCCTCCACGAGCGTCTCGGCGACGGTCTCGCCGACGTGCCGGATGCCGAGCCCGAAGAGCAGCCGCCTCAGCGGGCGCCGCTTCGACGCCTCGATGCCCGCCAGGAGGTTGTCGCCTTTTTTCTCTTTGAACCCGTCCAGCCCGAGTACGTCGTCCCGGCGGCCGGCCAAGCGATACAGGTCGTCGAGGTGTCCCACGAGGTCTTCTTCGACGAGTTGGATGGCCACTTTCTCGCCGAGCCCCACGATGTCCATCGCGCCGCGGTGGGCGTAGTGCTGCACGAGGCGCTTGAGCTGGGCCGGGCACGAGGCGTTGACGCAGTAGGTGTCGGCCTCGCCCTCGGCGCGTTCAATCGGTTCGCGGCACGACGGGCACACGGTCGGCGAGGCGTAGACGGTCTCCGAGCCCGTCCGCGCATCCACGACGGGGCCAACGACGGCGGGAATCACGTCGCCCGCGCGCTTCACCACAACGAGGTCGCCGATGCGGATGTCGCGGTCGGCGAGGTAATCGGCGTTGTGGAGCGTAGCCTTCGAGACCGTCACGCCCCCGATGCCGACGGGGTCGAGGTCGGCGACCGGCTTGATGGCGCCTGTCCGCCCCACGTTGTGATCAACGCCCAGGAGGCGGGTCGTGGCCTCTCGCGCGGGGAACTTGAAGGCGATGGCCCACCGGGGCGCGTTGGCCACGTTGCCGAGCTTGGCCTGCAGCGCGAAGTCGTCCACCTTCACCACGACGCCATCGATCTCGTAGTCGAGCGCGGTGGGGTCATCGCGCCGGTCGGTCCATGCTTCGCAGAAGGCCACCACGTCCTCGATGGACGCGAACCGCTGCGTCTCGGGACTGACGGGTAGACCAAGCGCGCCGAGCACACCGAGCGCCTCGTGCTGGCTTGCCGGAGCTGGGCCTTCGCCGAAGTCGCTTGGGCCTAGGCCGTAGGCGAAGAAGCTGAGCGGGCGCTGCGCTGTGACGTTGGGGTCGAGTTGGCGCAGGCTCCCGGCCGCCGCGTTGCGCGGGTTGGCGAACGTCTTGGCGCCGTCGCCCGCAAGCCGTTCGTTGAGCGCCTCGAAGTCGGACGTGCCCATGTACACCTCACCCCGCACCTCGACGCGCGACGGTACCGGCGGCGCAGTCAGTGGGGCGCTGAACAGGTCGACCGGCGGCGCAGCCGGTACGGACGCCGACGGACTGAGCCGGAGCGGGATCGCGCGGACGGTGCGGATGCCAGCCGTGACGTTTTCCCCGACGGTCCCGTTGCCGCGCGTGGCTGCCAGCGCGAGCACGCCGCCGTCGTAGGTGAGCGCCATCGCCAGCCCGTCGATCTTCAACTCGGCGACGAGCGCAGGGGTGGCCGGGTCGTCCTTCGTCCCGATGTCTTCGTCGGCGAGCTTGCGTTGGATGCGCTCGTACCAGGCGCGCAGCTCGTCGCCATCGAACGCATTGCCGAGCGAGAGCAACGCTTCGGGGTGGCGCACCTTCTCGAAGCGGTCGAGCGGGTCGCCGCCGACGCGGTGCGTGGGCGAGTCCGGCGTGACGAGCGCCGGGAAGCGCGCTTCGAGGGACCGGAGTGCATGGAAGAGGCGGTCGTACTCCGCGTCGGCGATGAGGGGGGCGTCGTCGCGGTAGTAGCGCGTGGCGTGGCCTCGAATCAGGGGGCGCAAGAGGGCGGCCTCGTGCTGCGCCTCGGCCCCGCTGAGCGCTTCGATGTCCCGCGTGCCTAGCCGATTCAAGGCTACCTTGGTGTCTGCCACCAAGCGCGCAGCATGACCGGTACGGCGTTCTTCGGGCATACCTCGTCGCTCCTATTCGCCGTACTGCGCCTGGTGGAGCGAGTCCACGACCGCTTGGGCACGAGCGCGGGTGAGCCGCTGCACGGCACCGTTGGCTGGCGCGTAGGTCAACCCTGCGATGCGGATGCGCGCGCCCTCATCGACACGCCAGCCGCCCGCCGTCTCGTTCCCCCACACGATGACCTCTGTGGGGCTCGTAAAGGTCAACTCGCCCCCCTGCTCCACCCAGTAGGGGCGTCGGATGTCGGGCGAGGCCTGCATCCTGAAGTTTTGCAGGGGACCGTCGGCGGCAACCAGCGTGACGCGAACGGAGTCGCCGACTTGGGGGGCCGGCGGGATGGCGGGCGTCGGCGCGGCGGCGGCGCTGTCGGGGGCTGCTGTCGTGTCAGCAACCGGGGCAGAGGCGACGGGTTCGAGGTCGGGCCCTGGCTCGCGGAAGATCAGCCAGAATACCACACAGAGGGCCAGGACCGACATCGCAGCGATGCCGACGATGAGCCCCCACGACTGGTTTGTGCTCCCGAGCGACGAGGGGGCGCTGCTGCGGCGCGGCGGGGGCGTTGGGGCTGAGGGCTTGTCCGGGCGTGGCTGGGCCGCTAGCGCCTCGACCATAGGCGTCGCGCTCGTCGTACCGGAGGGGGTAGGTCCTCCAGTAGGCCCCGACGGAGGCCGTCCGGGCGCTGAGGCAGACCGGGGCGTCGGTGGTCGGGTCGGCGGCGGGGACGCAAGTGCGGTGGCGGGGTTGGGCGACTGCGAGGCCTCGGTTGGGGCATCCGTTGCCTCGGGCGCGCTGCCAGCTGGGGCCAGCGTGCCCTGGTACGTTCCCTGACGCGACGCTTCGAACGCGGCGTTGACCCGCGCCGTGGACAGGTCGAGCGCCTCGGCGTAGGCCTTCACGAACGCACGCAGGTAGACCGCACTGTAGTCGGGATCCTGCATGAGGGCCCCGTCCTCGAAACGCCGCACCACGTCGGCGGGCACGCGCGTGGCCCGCTCGATGTCTGCAACAGACAAGCCCCGCTCTTCGCGGAGTGCGCGGAGATCCGCCTCGAAGGAGGAGCCAGTCGGGGCCTCAGGCATGGGGTTGTGTGGGGCAGTAGGGTGAGCAACGAAGGATACGCCACCCCACGTCATGATGGAAAGCAGACAGGTCCGCCCGATCGAGGTGTCCGTTCGAACACCGAAGGGGCGTTGTGGCCTCGGCGTGCCCCTGCCTCCTCGTCCGACCGGCACCCATCGAGCGCGTGCCCTTGAGACCCAGGCAATCCAGTAGGGACTGGCGAGGCTGGACTGGTTCCACCGGGCAGCGTCCAACCCAGAAGGCTGTCAGGAGCAGCCCTGCTCAGCAGCAGCCCCACTCAGGAGCAGCCGGTGCAAACAGAAAGGCCCCTAGCGGGCAAACCGCCAGGGGCCTTGAATCGCCTGTTTTGGGCATTGATCGTCGGGATGACAGGATTTGAACCTGCGACCCCCTGCACCCCATGCAGGTGCGCTACCGGGCTGCGCCACATCCCGAACAGGACTGCCTCGCCGTGGGGTTGCTGGTGGCAAGAGCAGGACGAGCAAACTACGGTGACTCGTCGAGGTCCTGCAACAGCTTCACGAGGAAGCCACGCAGTGCCCAGAGCGTCGCGCGGTCGGGGCGGCCCTCCTCGGAAGTCGCTCCGTTCATCCGACCGTTGAGCACCTGCCGCGCTCCCTCCTGCGTGTACTTCGCCTCGTAGAGCAGGTACTGGATCCGCTCCACGAGCGCGACATCTGCGTCGGAGTACACGCGGTTGCCCATGTCGTCCTTGGCCGGCTGGAGCGCGTCGAACTCCGACTCCCAGTAGCGCAACGTGTGCGCCTTGACGCCGGTGCGCTTCGCGACCTCGCCGATGCTGTACGTGCGACCGTCCTGGACCATAGAGCAATGCTTTAGGGGAACTTAAAATCTAACCGCCCCATCGGGGGATTGCAACGCCAGAAGGTCCTGGCCGGCGGCCCCCTTCAGTCTCTGCTCTCCGCACCGGGACCAAGTAGCATGCCCGCTCCGTCCCTGTGCTGCTGGTCATCCGTCGCCCCCTTCGGGTACAGACTCAGACTGTCCCCCCTCCTCGTTTCCGCGCTACTTCGTTCGCCCGTCTCCCACCATGGTCCGTCTCTACGCCCTGCTGCTCGTTCTCTTCGCCCTGCCGACCTCGGCGCAAACGCCGTTCTGGGTCGAGGCTCCGGCCACCGAGGCAGCCGTGCGCACGGACCTGGTCGACTACCGCGTCGTCCGCCTGGACCCCGAAGGACTGCGGGCGGCGCTGTCGACGGAGGCCACCAGCCGGTCGCGCATGCTTCTGCGCGTCCCGCTGCCCGAAGGCGGAGCGCT
>JBCDFF010000322.1:0-5262 GCA_039178415.1 Bacteroidota bacterium | reverse complement strand
CATGGCCGAGCGCGGCGAGCTGGAAGAGGCGTAGGCCTTCGGGTATGGACGTGTGAAGGTGTGGACGTGCGGACGTTGCCCGAGGGAGCGCCTACGTTCACACCTTCGTACGTTCACACCTTCGTACGTTCACACGTCTGCGCCTCCCGTCTCACACCACATGACCACGTGCGGGCCGATGCCTGCAATGTCGAAGACCGGGCTGGCGATGTGGCAGCCGAGGCGCTCGTAGAACGCCTGCGCGCCGGTGCGGGCGTTGAACCAGAGGACGGCGGCCTCCGCCTCGGCTGCGTGCTGGCGGATGGCCTCGAACGCGAGGCGGCCGAGGCCGTGGCCGCGCAGGTCCGGGTGGGTTGCCATGCCACGCAGACGGTAGGCGGCGGCGCGGTCGGCCTCGGGAATGGCAGTGAGGAGCGTGCCGTCGGGGAGCGCGCGTACCGGCTCGGGAAAGCCCGAGGCGATGCTGACAACGCGCGCGGGGGCGAGGCCGTCCGACCCGGGCGCTCCGTCGAGGATCACGGCGACGTGTCCGACGCCGGGCTCGTCGTCCTCGGCGTAGCGCGTCGTCTCAAACGGCTGCCCGGCGCGCAGCACGAGGTGCCGCAGCGGACGCGTGGCTTCAGCAGAGACGAACGCGACGCGAGGGGACATGACGGGCTCAGGAGTGGAGGAGGTATGAGGCAAGCGACGGACCACGGACGAGGAACCGTGCACCAACGAAACAGCCGGACCTGCCACGGAGGCAGGCCCGGCTGAAGATCCGCATGCGGGATCAACGCGTGCGGCGCTCGTCGAGGCTAGTTCAGCACCACGAGGCGCTTCGACTCGGTGTAGTCGCCCGCCTGGATGCGGTAGACGTACACTCCGGCCGCCACGGAGCGGCCCTGCGCGTCGAGGGCGTCCCAGGTGACCGAGTGGGTGCCCGCAACGCGGTAGCCGTCCACGAGACGCGCGACCTCGCGACCGGTGAGATCCATCACGGTCAGCGTGACCACGCGGTCGTCCGCCAGGGCAAAGTCGATGCGGGTCTGCGACGCGAACGGGTTCGGGTAGCTGTCGCCGAGGGCGTACGTTCCCGGCTCGAGGCGCGACGAGGCCGTGAGTGCGCGCGCGGCGTCGGCGTCAATCTCGACGAACCGCGTGCCTTCGTTGCCCGCAACGTCGGCCGCGACGACGGTGCCTGAGCCCGGCTGGCTGCCGTCGACCAGCTGGACTGTGTACCGGGCCTCCGGGTCGCCGACCGTGTAGGGGCGCGTCGAGATGCGGAGGTTGACGGCGTCGCTCGCGAGGGTGACCGTGGAGATGCCGGACTCGTCGTCCAGCGCCTTGCCGCGGTAGCGGTTGCTGGCCTTGACGCGGCCGGTCAGGGTCGGGGCTGTGGTGTCACCGCCGCCGGTGCTCGGCGGGGCGCAGCCGTCCGAGCAGATCCACAGCTCCGACTCGTTGCCGGCCACGTCGGTCGCGACGGCGAAGCCCTTGCCCTGGTTGCGGCGGTTCTGGAGCGTCACCGTGAAGTCCACGCTCGCGGCACCCGCTGAGAAGGCGTCCACGTCGAGGTCGAGGTTGGTGTCTTCGCGCAGGATGATGGTGCTGAGGCCGGAGTCGCTGTCCGAGGCGGTGCCCTCGTACTTGCTGCCCTGGATGGCACCGCTGAGGTTCGGGGCGACCGTGTCCGGGCCGCCGCCACCGCCGGTCGTGACGGTGACGCTGCGGTTGGCTGTGTCGGTGGCACCGTCGTCGTCGGTGACCGTCAGCGAGACGGTGTAGGTCCCTGCGTCGGCGTAGATGTGGATCGGGTCGGCCTGAGAAGAGCCGTTCCCGTCGCCGAAGTCCCAGGACTGGCTGACGATGGTGCCGTCAGGGTCCGAGCTGGTGTCGGTGAAGTCACACGTCAGGTTGGTGCAGTCCACCGTGAAGCTGGCTGTCGGGTCCTGGTTGACCGGGCCGCCGCCGCTCGCGTTGAAGATGGTCGGGCGGTAGGTGGCCATCTGGTCCTGCGCGCGCGCAGCCTGGCCCGAGGTGAACTCGGAGAGGCAGATGTCGTCGCTATAGTCCATGAAGTTGGTGATGGGGTCCGGGCCGCCACCGGGGCAGGTGTCGCGGTTGCTGTTGCACTGGTTGCCGTAGAAGGGCTCGGCCTCGGCGGGTGTGTCGGCAACGCTGTCGCCCTGGCCCGAGCAGCCGCCCTGGAAGGTGTGGAACAGGCCCACCCAGTGGCCGACCTCGTGCGTGCCCGTGTCGCCCTCGTTGAAGGCGGCAAGCGCACCGCCGGGGAGCGACTGGTAGTCCACTACGACGCCGTGGAGCGGGTCATCCTCGGGGTAGAACGAGGGGAACGTGGCGTAGCCCAGGATCTCCACCGTGAAGAAGAGCTGGCGCGCGCGCGGCTTGCCGGTGTAGAAGTTGAGCGTCGTCTCGGGGCTGATTGCGAGCGCCTCCTTCATCTGGGTCTCCGTGTTGGTGCCCGAGATGTGGTTGTACCACGCGTCGTTGGCGGTCCGGTCGATGCTCGCGAGCGTGAACTGGAAGCCGAGCGGTGCGAACGCGTCGTTGAGGACGTCGATCTGGGCTTCAAGCTGGCTGTTCGGGACGTCGCCGGTGCCGTTGGTCCGGGTGACGACGTGGAACGCCACAGGGATCGTGACCGTCGCCATCTTCTCGAACGTGCGCGGGGCGTAGCGCCGGACGTACTCGTCGACGCGGGCCTGGTCGGCGGGGCTTGGGTGAGGCGTGCCGCACTGGCGCCCCGTTTGAATGAGGACCTCGTTGACCGGCATCGCCGACATGTAAACGGGGGCGGGACGGTCTACGTGCTGCGCTTGCGCAGGGAGCGCTGCCAGCGGGGCAACGAGCGCGAGCGCCAGGAGCACCCGAGAGAATCGATGGAGCATGTAGCTAGGCGTTAGGAGTGGTGAGAGGAGGGAGATCGACGCTATGCGAGGACGCGGTGTATACATAGCGCGACATCTGACACCGCTGTAGGAGCGGGACGGACATGAGGCGCGAGCCCGGCAAAGATGAGGCCGATGCCCCTTGGTTGGAGCACCGGCCTCAAAAAACCCTGTGAAGAAGCGAAAAACCGCTTAAGGTGGGACTAGCGCACGACGAGCAAGCGCTCGGTGTACGTGCGCCCCTCGGCGTCGAGGCGCGCGAGGTAGACGCCGCTCGGCAGCGCGCTCGCATCGAACGTGGCGCTGTGGTAGCCGGCCTCCACCGTGCCGTCCACGAGCTGCGCCACGGCGCGGCCCGTCACGTCATAGACGGTGAGCTTCACCACCGTCGCTTGCGGCAGCGCATAGTCGACCGTCGTGCTCGCGGCGAACGGGTTCGGGTAGTTGCCCAGCAGCGCGACCTCCGTCGGGACGCCCGCGCGGCTCATCATGGCGATGCCGGCCCGCCCGCGGTTGTCGCTGTCGATGAAGAGCGTGCCCTCGTTGCCGTCCACGTCCGTGGCGATGATCGTCCCTGAGCCGGGCTGGCTCCGGTTGGAGAGCCGCACGTCGAAGCCGACCGACGCGGCCCCGGCGGAGAAGTTGTCCACGTCCAGGATGAGGTTTACGGCGTCGCTCCCGAGCACGATCGAGGCGATGCCGGAGCCGCTGTCCGTGGCGGTGCCGACGAACCGCGCGCCCTGGATGGAGCCGGTCACGTTCGGCGGGGTCGTGTCTTCCTCACCGCCGCCGCCGCCGCCCGGCGGCGGGCAGCCGTCGGAGCACACCCACAGCTCGGACTCGTTGCCCGCCACGTCGGTCGCGACCACGAAGCCCTTGCCCTGGTTGCGGCGGTTCTGGAGCGTGATCGTGAAGTCCACGCTCGCGTCGCCGGCCGAGAAGCTGTCCACGTCGAGGTCGAGGTTGGTGTCGTCGGTCAGCGTGATCGTAGCGATGCCGGTGTCGCCCGCGCGGCTGTCCGAGGCGGTGCCCTCGTAGCGGCCGCCGTCGATGCCGCCGCTGAGCTGCGGCGCGGCCGTGTCCGGCTCCGAGCTGTCCGAGACGCTCACCGAGCGCGTGACGTCATCGGTCGCGCCCTCGTTGTCCGTGACGGTCAGCGTCACCGAGTAGGTCCCTGCCGAGGCGTAGATGCGCGTCGGGTTCTGCTGCGACGAGGAGCCGCCGTCGCCGAAGTTCCAGTCCCACGTGACGATAGCGCCGTCGGGGTCCGAGCTGGTATCGGTGAAGGTGCACGTCAGGTCGGTGCAGTTGAAGGTGAAGCCTGCGTCCGGCGGGGTGTTCACGCCGCCGCCGCCCATGGCGAGCGTGGGCTTGAAGAGCGACACCTGCTCCATGGCGCGCGCGGCCTGGCCCGGCGTGAACTCGTCGAGGCAGACGTCGTCGCTGTAGTTCATGAAGTTGCGGACGGGGTCTGTGCCGCCGCCTGCGCAGGTGTCGCGGGTGCTGTTGCAGTTGTTGCCGAAGAAAGGCGTGGCCTCAGCAGGCGTGTCGGCCACCTCGTCGCCGCCGAAGCAGCCGCCCTGGAAGGTGTGGAACAGGCCGACGTAGTGCCCGACCTCGTGGACGGCCGTGTCGCCATCGTTGTAGGCTTGGATGTCGCCGCCGGGCATCGAGCCGGTCGCGTTGACGCAGCCGTGCCAGAACGAGTCCTCGGGGTAGGAGAACGGGAAGTAGCACCAGCCGAGCGCGCTGATGTTGCCAACGAAGTAGAGGTTGAGCGTCCGCGCGGGGTCTACGGCGAGCGTCTGCTTCATGGAGCGCTCGGCGCTGTTGCCGAGGTCGGTGTTGTTGTACCAGTTGTTGTTGGCGGTGCGGGTGACGTCCTGGAGCGTGAACGAGAAGCCCGTGCCCTCGAACCCGTCGTTGAGCACGTCCATCTGTGCGTCGATGGTGGCCTGCGAGACGTCGCCCTGGCCGGACGTGCTGGTGATGATGTGGACGACCGTGGGGATGACAATGCCTGCCGCTTTCTCGGCGCGGGGGCCGGCGAAGGCCTTCATCTGGGCCTCGACCCGGGCCATGGTCTCGGCGTCGACGTGGGGCGAGTTGCAGCGGGTGCGCCCGTCGTGCGTGTGATCGCCTTCGAACGTGAGGATGGCCTCGGGGGCTCGTTTCATCTGGGCGTCGGCGGTGGGGGTGCCGAGCAGCAGACAACAGGCTGCGAGGAGGTGGGGGAGGGCGCGACCGAACGATGCACGGCGCGTGAGTGCAAAGCGAGGCATAGGGGATAGAAAATGGAGAGGTGGACACTGCACGAGGCAGCACGACAGCCTCAAATGTAACCAATGCATTACCAACCGCCAGGGGCAAT
>JBCDFF010000321.1:0-5270 GCA_039178415.1 Bacteroidota bacterium | reverse complement strand
TACCTGTCGAGCTTCCGCCCGGCGCGCATCCTCAAGGGGGCGTGGACGGTGGCGAGCAACCAGCGGCTGCGCGGCACGCTCGTGGCTGGGCAGTTCGCTGTGGCGGTGGCTTTGACGGCGAGTGCGTTCGTGGTGCACCAGCAGCTGTCGTTCATGCGCACCGTGGACAAGGGCTTCACTCCCGAGGGCGTCGTCGTGGTGAAGACGAGTGCTCTCGGGACGCAGGCGGAGGCGTTCCGGCAGGCTGTGGCGGCGCTCCCGGCGGTGCAGCAGACGGCGTTCGCGGACCGCGTCCCGACAGGCTCCGGCATCGCTCGGATGCTCTTCCAGACGCCCGCGATGGAGGAAGGCCTCACGCTTCAGCGGTTCGCCCTTGACGAGGACGCCGTCGCGACGCTCGGCCTGCGCGTCCGCGAGGGCGTGACGTTCACCGGCGTGGCTTCCGACTCGTCGGCGGTGTTGCTCAACCACGCCGCCGTGCGCGTACTCGGGCTGGGCGACGACCCGCTCGGCCAGGACGTGGGCGGCGGGCGGCGCGTGATCGGCGTCGTGGACGACTTCCACTTCCAGTCGCTGCGCGACCAGATCGAGCCGGTAGCGCTGACCTACGCCGAGGGCGGCTCCGACCTCGTCGTGCGGCTGAGCGCCGTGGGCGGGGCCGACGTGCTCGATCAGCTTCAGCCACTCTGGGCGCGCTTCTCGCCCGACGAGCCGCTACGCTATGCCTTCCTCGACGACAACTTCGCCGCGTTCGCCGCGCACGAGCGGATGCTCAGCCGGGCGGTGACGTTCTTCACGCTGCTCGCGCTCGGCATCGCGCTGCTCGGGCTTTTCGGGCTCGTCGTGTTCACGGTGCAGCGGCGGACGAAGGAAATCGGCGTGCGCAAAGTGCTCGGCGCGAGCGTTGCCGACATCGTACGGCTGCTCACGGGCGAGTTTGGCCGGCTGGTGCTCCTCGGCGGGCTCCTGGCCGTGCCGCTGGCGTGGCTCGGCATGAGCCGCTGGCTCGACGGCTTCGCCTACCGCATCGACCTTGGGCCTGGGCTCTTCCTCGCGGCAGGTTTCGGCGTGCTCCTGCTGGCGCTCGCCGTCGTAGGCACGCAGGCGATGCGCGCAGCGGCAGCCGACCCGGTGCGAACGCTGCGGTACGAGTAGGCGTCCGCGCGGCGGCGGAGATCCTGGGGCGCAGCCTGGGCGCTATCATGGGGCATCGTCCCTCTTGCCTGGTTCTGTCATGCGCCAACGCCTCGGCTGCCTCGCCTTCCTTCTCGCCGCCATGCTGCCCTCATCGCTTGCTCAGACTCCGGCCGCTCCGTTTGAAGCGGCTGCCTTCGAGGCGTCGATGCCGATGGCGCTCGCCTACGCGCTCGTCCTGCCCGAGGGCTACGAGGCCGACGAGGACACCCGCTGGCCGCTCGTGCTCTTCCTCCACGGCTCCGGCGAGCGCGGCGACGACCTCGACCTCGTCGCCGTGCATGGCCCCCTGAAGGAGGTCCGCGAAGGCCGCGCGTTCCCGTTCGTCCTCGTGGCGCCGCAACTGCCCGCCGAGCGTCCACGCTGGGAGGCCCGCGAGCTCGGCGCGCTCGTCGACCACATCGAGGCGACGCACCGCATCGACGCGGCACGCGTCTACGTGACCGGCCTCTCGATGGGCGGCTACGCGACGTGGGACCTCGTGATGCACTTCCCCGACCGCTTCGCCGCGGCCGCCCCCGTGTGCGGCGGCGGCCTCCCCTTCCGCGCTCCGGCCTTCGCGCAGACCCCGATCTGGGCCTTCCACGGCGCGCTCGACCCCATCGTCCCGCTGGAGCGCTCCGCCGAGATGGCCCGCGCCATCAACGCCATGGGCGGCGAGGTGAAGCTGACCGTCTACCCCGAGGCCAGCCACGACGCCTGGACGGCGACGTACGCCGACCCGGCGTTCTACGCCTGGATGCTGAGCCACCGCCGCGACCGCACGAGCACCGGCAGGAGCGAGTAGGGCGGCCTCCTCCAACGCTCGGACTTGCGGAGACCGTGCGCGGCTGCTACCATCCAACATCGTCCCCCTGATGTAGCCCGCTCCCGCCATGCTGCGCACCCGCCTGCTTCCCACGCTCACAGCCTTCGTCGCGGCCCTTGCTCTTGCCGCCTGCGACAGCGCGGTCAATGCGCCCGCGCTGGACGCGTCCACACCGGACATCGCCTCCACCCCGGACGCCCTCGCGCGAGGCTTCACCGTCGAGGAAGCCCCGGACTGGACCGCCCTGTTCCAACGCACCTCCGGCTGGACCGGCGCGGACGGGATCTTCTCGATCCCACTCTCGGGCAACGACGATGTCGGGACGGCGAGCGGCCAGAACACGCTCTTTCTCTTCAGCGACACGTTCATCGGCGACGTGGACCCGGACGGCAGCCGCTCCAACGCGCGGCTCGTCAACAACACGATCGCGCAGTTGCGCGGCGGGGCCCCCGATCCCTCGGCAATCCAGTTCTACTGGCCCGGCGGACGCACCAACCCGGCTGCCGTCTTCACACCACAGATCCCGGAAGCGAGCCCTGACGACTGGTACTGGCTCGGCGACGGCTTCGCGGCGCAGGACGGCACGGTCTATACCCTCCCGCTGCGGGTGCGCCGCGTCGCCGACGGCCCATTCGGCTTCGACGTAGTCGGCGTGTCGGTCATCGCGTTGCCTCCGGGGGCCCGCCCGCCGTTCCGCAACCAGCGGCAGGCCGCCCTGCCCTTCTTCCGCGAGCCGCAGGGCAACCGAGGGCAGATTCTGATGAACGCAGGCGTCTTCGTCAACACCACGTGGGCAGGCGCACCAGAGCCAGACGGCTTCGTCTATGTGTACGGCGTCGAGGAGGTGCCCTTCAACAAGTACCTCCTCGTGGCGCGCGTCCCCGATGGGGCGTTCGAGGACTTCAGCCAGTGGCGCTTCTACGACGGCCAAACCTGGACCGACGACTTCGACCGCATCGCACGGCTCACCGACCGCGTCTCCAACGAGCTGAGCGTCACGCCGATTCCGAGCGGCGGCTTCGCCGTCGTCTTCCAGAAGGACACCATCGGCGGCGAGGTGGCGGCGCGGACGACGCCCTCACCAGTCGGGCCGTTTGGGACGGTGATCGACCTATACCGCGTCCCCGAAGCGGACGACGCGCGGGCATTCACCTACAACGCCAAGGCGCACCCCCATCTCTCCGACCCGGGGACGCTGCTGATCTCGTACAACGTCAACGCGGTGGATTTCTTCGAGGGCCTGGGCGATGAGAGCCTCTACCGCCCGCGCTTCATCCGGGTGCGGTTCTGACGGGGCTTGCCTCGACGGCGCCAACGGAACGGGGCGGGCGGGTTTTTGGCCCACCGCGCCCCACGCTCGTTGCACCAGCTCCGTGGTGCTCGTGCCCGCCGGCCTCTACAGGAGCATGCCGCCGGAGACCTCGATCCGCTGGCCCGTCACCCAGCCATTGGCGTCGTCGAGGAGCGACGCGATCATCGGGCCGATGTCGTCGGGAAGACCGACGCGGCCCAGCGCAGTCATCCCGGCGACGAACTGGTTAACCTGCTCGTTGTCGCGAACAGCGCCGCCGCCGAAGTCGGTCTCGATGGCGCCCGGCGCGACGGTGTTGACTGTGATTCCGCGTTCGGCCAGTTCCTTGGCCTGGTAGCGCGTCAGCACCTCAATAGCGCCCTTCATCGACGCGTAGGCGGCGTAGCCGGGCAGCGCGAACCGGGCCAAGCCCGACGACAGGTTTACGATGCGGCCGCCGTCGGCCATCAGCGGGAGGAGCGCCTGCGTGAGGAGGAACGGCCCCTTGACATGGATGCGATACATCGTGTCGAGCGCATCCTCCGTCGTCTCGGCGAAGGGGGCGTGGTGGCCGGTCCCGGCGTTGTTGACGAGGTAGTGGAACTGCGTGTCCCCGAGGTCTGACAGCACGCTGCGGAGGCGGTCGGCGAAGGCCGCAAAGGACGACGCGTCGCTCACGTCGAGGCGGAGCGCGACGCCCTCGGCCCCAGCGGCGCGGGTGGCCTCGACCACCTCGGTGGCGGCGGCCTCGTTGCTGTGGTAGGTGAAGACGGACCGAACGCCGCGTGCGGCGAGGGCCTCGACGGTGTTGCGGCCGAGGCCGCGGCTGCCGCCCGTGACGACGGCGATGGGAGAAGCGGAGGCAGTAGGCATGGGTCAGGGGGCAGGTTGTGACGCGGGAGTGCGAAGTCATGCGCTTGCATGGGTCTCCAAGAGACGGCTTTTTCCTGGCGAGGGGAATACCGGATCGTGGACCTATCTTGCCTATTCCTGCTCCCAGCTACGCCTCGCCCGCCAATGATCGCCCTGACCGCCGCCGTAGACCGCGCCTTCGAGGCACACGACGCCGAAAGCCCGTTTGCTACGCCGCTCGACGGCGTCCTCTTGCTCCGCGATGCGAGCCCGGGGACGATGTCGCACCTCGTCCTAAAACCCACGCTGTGCGTCGTGGCGCAGGGCGCGAAAGAGACTACGATGGGCGACACTACGCACCGCTACGCCGCCGGCCAGGCGCTCCTCGTGACCGTCGACGTGCCAGCGGTGAGCGTCATCACCGAGGCGCAACCGGACGCGCCCTACCTGAGCGTGATCGTCGAGCTCCACCCCGGCGTTATGGCCGATGTGTTCGAGGGCCTCGCAGACCCACCGTCCCTCGCCGGTGCCGTCGGGCCCGGTGCGTTCGTGATCGACCTGGACGATGCGCTCGCGGACTGCGTGCTGCGCGCGGTGCGTCTGCTCGACACACCGGACGCGATTCCGCTGCTCTACCCGGCCCTCCAGCGCGAGATCGGCTACCGCCTCCTGACGGGTCCGCACGGGCCGGCCATCGCCGCAGCGACGGTGTCGAGCGCGCGCAACGTGGACCTTGCGCGGGCGGTCCGCACGTTGCTCGCCCGCTACACCGAGCCGATTCGCGTCGGGGAGCTTGCCGAGATCGCGCACCTGAGCCTGTCGGCGTTCCATCGCCAGTTCAAGGCGCTCACCTCGATGTCGCCGATCCAGTATCAGAAGCAGGTGCGGCTGATGGAGGCGCGGCGGCTGATGCTGGCGGACGGCGTCAAGGCCGAGTCCGCGGCCTACGCGGTGGGCTACGAGAGTGCGTCCCAGTTCAGCCGGGAGTACGCCCGGGCGTTCGGTGCCCCGCCCCGGCGCGATGTGCACGCGCTCCGCACCGCGGCATCTTGAACGCGGAGGCGCCTGCGTGAGACGGGGCGGTGTTGACGGTTTGCACACGGCCGACGGTTTGCACGCGGCAAC
>JBCDFF010000320.1:0-5282 GCA_039178415.1 Bacteroidota bacterium | reverse complement strand
TTTGCTCAAAACCTCCCACTTCTGACTTCGCACTTCCAACGACCCATGACCATGAACCCACGACCCACCGCCTACCGCATCGCCTGGCTGCCGGGCGACGGCATCGGGCGCGAGGTGACGGAACCGACACTCGGCGTGCTCGATGCGGTCGCCGAGGCGCACGGGTTCTTCCTCGACGTGGAGGAATATGCCGTGGGCGGCGCAGCCATTGACGCGACGGGGTCGCCACTACCAGACGCGACGCGCGAGGCGTGCCTGGCGGCGGACGCGGTATTTATGGGCGCGGTCGGCGGTCCGGCCTGGGACGACCAGCCGCCGGAGACGCGGCCCGAGCGCGGCCTGCTCGCCCTGCGGCGCGCGCTCGGCACGTTCGCCAACCTGCGGCCTGTGAGCGTGCCGAAGACGCTCGCGGGGGCGTCGCCGCTGCGTCGTGAGATTGTGGCCGGGACCGACCTGCTCATCGTGCGCGAACTCACGGGCGGCATCTACTTCGGCGAGCCGCGCGGGACGGTTGAAGAAGCAGGCGAAACCGTCTCGTTCAACACGATGCGCTACACCGATGCCGAGATCGCACGCATCGCGCGGGTGGCGTTCGAGTGGGCGCGGCGGCGCGGTCGCCGCGTCACGTCCGTGGACAAGGCCAACGTGCTCGACGTGTCGCGGCGCTGGCGGGCGATTGTCTCCGAGATCGGCGCGGCGGAGTATCCCGACGTGCACCTCGATCACCTGTACGTCGACAACGCCGCCATGCAGCTTGTCCGCAACCCGCGCGGCTTTGACGTGGTGCTGACCGGCAACCTCTTCGGCGACATCCTCTCCGACCTCGCGGCTACGCTGCCCGGCTCGCTGGGCCTGCTGCCCTCGGCTAGCCTCGGCGCCCCCAACCAGCAGCGGTGCGTTGGGCTGTTCGAGCCCGTCCACGGCAGTGCCCCCGACCTCACCGGGCAGGGCGTCGCCAACCCGCTCGCGGCTATCCTCAGCGGCGCGATGCTCTTCGACGCGCTCGACCGCCCCGAGGCTGCCGCCGCCGTCCGTGCGGGCGTCACGGGCGCGCTCGACGCTGGGTATCGCACCGCCGACCTCGCCGACCACGGTCCGACCGCCGTCTCCACGGAGGCAATGGCGCGGTGCGTGGCGCAATACGCCCTCCGCGCGCCGTCGCGGGCCTCGCTGGTGGTGGAATGACGACCGAGGTACATCAAAACAACTCTCCCCCTGGACAGGGGGAGTCCGCGAAGCGGGAGGGGGTAGATCGATCGAGCATGATGCCTTGTCACGCTGCGGCAATCGACCACCCCCGGCCCCTCCTGTCCAGGAGGGGAGCTACTCAGTACAAACATAGAAGCTGTCAGCGACTTACCTCGCGTCCGTTGCACTGACCGCACCGGGCGCGCCGCTATAACCCCTTGCACTTCACCTCCCCCGACCCTACCGATCCCATGTCCGACCCCATCGTCATCTTCGACACCACGCTGCGCGACGGCGAACAAGCACCCGGCGCGTCGATGACGCTCGCCGAGAAGGTCGAGATCGCCCGGCACCTCGCACGGCTGCGTGTGGACGTCATCGAAGCGGGCTTCCCAATCTCGTCGCCGGGCCAGCGCGAGGCGGTCCGCCGCGTCGTGGCGACGCTCGCTGACGGCTCAGAGAATCCAACCGGGCATGTGCCCGTCATCGCCGCGCTCGGCCGCGCCACCGAGGCCGACATCCACGCCTGCGGCGACGCGCTCCGCGAGGGGCAGCGCACCCGCATCCACACCTTCATCGCCACGAGCGACATCCACCTCGACGCCAAGTTTGGGCACCCGCGCTTCGGCAACACGCTCGCCGAGAAGCGGCAGACGGTGATGCGGATGGCACAGGACGCCGTGCGCCTTGCCAAGACATACACCGACGACGTCGAGTTCAGCGCCGAGGATGCCGGGCGTACAGATGCCAGCTACCTCTGCGAGATCGTCGTTGCCGCGGCCGAGGCGGGCGCCACGACGATCAACATCCCTGACACGACGGGCTACTGTCTGCCGCACGAGTACGCGGCGCACTTTGCTGCAGCGAAGGCGTGCCTCAAGGACTTCCCACACGTCATCCTCTCCGCCCATTGCCACGACGACCTCGGGCTGGCCTGCGCCAACTCGCTCGCGGCGGTCGCGGCGGGTGCGCGGCAGATCGAGTGCACCCTCAACGGCATCGGCGAGCGGGCGGGCAACGCGGCACTCGAAGAGATCGCCATGGCCATCCGCACGCGCGGCGACCAGATGGGCATCCACACCAACATCGCCACGCCGCACCTGACCGAAGCCAGCAAGCTCGTCGCCGTCACGGTGGGCTTCGCCGTGCCTCCGAACAAGGCCATCGTCGGCAAGAACGCGTTCAGCCACGAGGCGGGCATCCACCAGCACGGCGTGCTGAAGCGGCGCGACACCTACGAGATCATGCGCGCCGAGGACGTCGGCCAAGCCCCCGCGCAGATCCGGCTTGGCCGCCACTCCGGTCGTCATGGCCTCTTCAGCCGCCTCGACGGTCTGGGCGTGGTGCTCACCGAAGCCGAGAAGGATGGCATCTACGAGCGGTTCGTCGCGCTCGCCGACCGCAAGAAGGAGATCTACGACGAGGACCTGCTCGCGCTCGTCAACGACCAGCAGCGGCCTGTCGCTACCGCTACCTACCGCCTCGACGCCATGCACGTCACGACCGGCAGCGACGAGGAGCCGCGCGCGACGATCACGCTCTACAGCCGCACCTCTGACGCCGCCACCGAGCAGACGGCGGTGGGCGACGGCCCGGTGGACGCGCTCTACCGGGCTATCCGAACGGCAGTCGGCGGCACGCACGAACTCGCGAGCTACACCATCCGCTCCGTTTCCGAAGGGGCCGATGCGCTCGGCGAGGTGAACGTGGTCATCAAGAACGACAACGGCCTCGCCTTCCGGGGAGCTGCCCGCTCCACCGACGTGCTCCGCGCCTCCGCCGCGGCCTACCTCGACGCGCTCAACCGCCTCGCCGCCCACGCCGACGAAACCGACAGCGCCGCCTTCGTCACGGACGGCATCATGCAGTCGTTCGCCTGAGCGCCTTCGGCGAGTCGCAGGTCCCGAGTCGCAGGTCCTAGGTCCAAAAAACGGCCCGGGCCTTGCTACTCGACCTGCGACCTTGGACGTGCGACCTGTGACCTTGCATTGACCTATGACCATCACCGAAAAAATCCTCGCCCAGCACGGTGGCCGTGACCGCGTGGCGCCCGGCGAGACGATGTGGATCGACGTGGACGTGCTGATGACGCACGACGTCTGCGGGCCGCCGACCATCGGCATCTTCCAGCGCGAGTTCGGCGTGGACGCGTCCGTGTGGGACCGCGACAAGCTGGTCATCATGCCCGACCACTACATCTTCACGACCAACCACCACGCCAACCGCAACGTCGACATCCTGCGCGCCTTCGCGAAGGAACACGACCTGCCGCACTACTACGACGTCGGCACGGACCGCTACAAGGGCGTTTGCCACATCGGCCTCGCCGAGGAAGGGTTCAACCGTCCGGGTATCACGCTCTTCGGGACCGACAGCCACACCTGCACGTCGGGTGCGTTCGGGCTCTTCTCGACGGGCGTGGGCAACACCGACGCGGCGCTCATTATGGGCACGGGCAAGATCTGGGTGAAGGTGCCCGCCACGATGCGGTTTGTGTTTGAGGGCGAGCTGCCGCCGTACCTCATGGCGAAGGACCTCATCCTTGCCGCCATCGGCGACATCGGCACCGACGGCGCTACGTATCGCACGCTGGAGTTTGACGGCGAGGCGGTCTACGACCTTTCGATGGAGGAGCGCATGACGCTCTGCAACATGGCCATCGAGGCGGGCGGCAAGAACGGCATCATCGCGCCCGACGAGAAGACCTTCGCCTACGTCAACGAGCGCACCGCTGGGACGAACCGCGCGGACTACACGCCCGTCTACGGCGATCCCGACGCGCGCTACTACTCCGAGCACGTCTACGACGTCTCGACGATGGAGCCCGTCGTGGCGAAGCCGCACGCGCCGGACAACAAGGCCGCCGTGAGCGAGGTCGCGGGCACGAAGCTCGACCGCGCCTACGTCGGCTCGTGCACGGGTGGCAAGCTCGAAGACTTCGTCGCCGCCGCGCGCGTGCTGCAGGGGCAGGAGGTCGTGATCGACACGTTCATCGTCCCGGCCACGACGGAGGTCGGGCGGCAGCTCCACGAAGTCACGGTCGGCGGGCAGACGCTCTTCGACATCTTCAAAGCCTCGGGCTGCCAGGTCGGCAAGTCGAGTTGCGCGGCATGCCTCGGCGGCCCCATCGACACGTTCGGGCGCACGCACGGCACGGAGGTCGTGATCTCGACGACCAATCGCAACTATCCTGGCCGCATGGGCTCGAAGCAGGCCGCCGTCTACCTCGCCTCGCCGCTCACCACCGCCGCCTCCGCGCTCACCGGCGTCATCACGGATCCGCGGGAGGTGCTGGTCTAAGGTCGCAGGTCAAAAGTCGAAGGTCTATCCCGGACGACCTGTGACCTGCGACATAGGACCTGCGACCAAACTCGAGATCGCAGCCGATTTCAGACTACCACGATTCATGAAACCCCTCATCGAAGGCACCGCCTACGTCCTCGGCGACCACATCGACACGGACCAGATCATCCCGGCCGAGCACCTCGTCTACAGCATGACGCTGCCGGAGGAGCGGCGGCTCTACGGGCGCTACGCCCTCAGCGCGGTGCCGCCGGGCCAGCAGGGCCTGCCCTTCGGCGACCGTCCGCTCACACAGCCCGACGCGTACACCAGCGACTACCGCATCGTGATCGGGGGCGACAACTTCGGGTGCGGGTCGTCGCGGGAGCACGCGCCGTTTGCGCTTCAGGTGGCGGGCATCGAGGCCGTCGTGGCGTCGAGCTACGCGCGCATCTTCTACCGGAACGCCATCGACGGCGGTTTCCTCGTGCCGTTCGAGACGCGCGGGCGCCTCGTCGAGCGCATCCGCACGGGCGACGACCTCCTACTTGACACGAAGGCCGCACAACTCACGAATCGCACGACGGGGGAGACGTTCTTGCTCGATCCCCTCGGCGACGTCGCGGCGATCCTCGAAGCGGGCAACGTATTCGAGTATGCCCGGCAGGCGGGCCTGATGCCCCGGTAGGTGCGGTAGAGACGTAGCATGCTACGTCTCTACGGGTGCGCAGATAGAATCCGGCGGCCTCTGCAATGACCCGGACTTGCGCGGCGTTGCGCTGGGTGCTAGTGTAGGGGCGTCCTGCACCATC
>JBCDFF010000319.1:0-5291 GCA_039178415.1 Bacteroidota bacterium | reverse complement strand
CATCACGACCACCGACACCCAGATCGACCCCAACCCGTCGAGCGACACCGGCGAGGCCTGCCGCAACCAGGGCTTCTACATCGACTTCTGCCACCGCAACGACGAGACCGAGCTCTCGGCAGGGATCGAAGGCTTCATGGCACCGATCGGCCTGATGGAGATCGCCGACGAGGCGGGCGACGACACGCCGCCGCCGCCGGGCACCGTCGTGCGCCTCCTCACGGCCAAGCCCGAACCCGTCTCGAACGACGAGGACGGTCCGCTGCCGACGACGCTCGCGCTCGACGCGTATCCGAACCCGGTGCGGGGCACGGCGACGTTCGCCTACACGCTGCCTGAAACCGGTCAAGCGACGCTGACGGTGTACGACGTGCTAGGCCGCCGCGTGGCAGTGCTGGCCGACGAGGTACAGGCGGCAGGCACGCACCGAGCAACGCTGGCGACGGGTCGGATGGCGAGCGGCATCTACGTGGCGGTGCTGGCGACCGACGCCGGCCAGCAGACGCGTCGACTCACCGTGCTGCGATAGCCTGGCTCAGCCCCGTAGCGTACTCGTGTGCTTGGTGAGCGTCGCCACGAAGAACGCCTCCATCGTGGCGCTGGGCAGGACGCGGACGGCTGCGCGGACCGCGTCGGGAAACGCGCGGCCGTTCCACGCTGCGAGCGTCGGCTGCGTGTTCGGGAGCGCAAGCGCCTCGCCGCCGAGCGTGACCGGCTGCCACTCGACGGCGTCGCCGAAGGTGCGGAGGGCTTTGGCGAGCACGGCCTCGTTCTCTTCCGGCGCGAACGTGCACGTCGAGTAGACGAGCCTACCGCCGGGGCGCAGTGCCTGGATGCCGGAAAACAGCAGTTTCTGCTGCTTGCTGCGCATCTCCTTGATCTTCCGGCGCGACCAGTAGCGTGTCGTCTCGGGCGTGTCGGCGCGGAAGCGACCCTCCGTGGAGCACGGCGCGTCGAGGAGCACGCGGTCGAACGCCTCGGGCATGCGGTGCCAGAAGCCCGTCCCGTTGGCGCACACGGGCTCGGCGATCGTGCTGCCCTGCTGCGCGAGGTTGTCGCGGAGCTTGTAGAACCGCTTGCGCACCACCTCAACGGCTACGATGCGACCCGCGTCCTGCATCAGCGTGGCGAGTTGGCGGGTCTTGCTGCCCGGCGCCGCGCAGAGGTCGAGGACCGTCTCGCCGGGCTGCGGGTCCAGGACGAGCGGCGGTAGCTGGCTGGCGAGGTTCTGGACGTAGACGTGACCCTCGGCGTAGGACTTGCTGGCGAGCAACGCCGCGCGTTCGGCAGCCTCGACCCAGAAGCCGCCCCGAATGCCCTCGGCCGCGTGCGGGTGGAGCCCCTCTCCGCGCAACGCGTCGAGCACTGTCGCGGCGTCGGCGCGCAGCGTGTTGACGCGGAAGCCGGTCGCCTGCGGCGCGGCGAAGCTCGCCACGACAGCCTCGTACTGCGTAGGCGGTACGATGGTGCGCAGGCGGTCGAGGAAGGCGTCGGCAAGCGGCAAGTGGGAAGTGGGAAGTGGGAAGTGGGAAGTGGGAAGTGGGAAGTGGGAAAAGGTGGGGCGGCGCGTGCAAGCCGTCAAGAGTTCTCGGCGTCCTCCCCAATTCTCCGTCTCCTCGGTTCTCCGTCTCCTCGGCCTTCATCGTTCGACGCTCTCCAGAGTCCGTATACTTGGTTGGTTCCACCGCCTCCCCTCTACCCCATGAATCCCGTCGGCGACGAGATCATCCGCTGTTCCTTCTGCGGGCGCGCCGCGCACGAGGTGGCGTCGATGGTGGCGGGGCCGGACGTGTACATCTGCGACCGCTGCATCGAGGACGCGCAGCGGATCGTGCAGGGCGAGTTGCTGCCCTACACCGCGCCGCCGCCGCGCCGCGCCAACCGCAGCCGCCGCCTCACGCCGCGCGAGATCAAGACGGCGCTCGACGAGCACGTGATCGGCCAGGAGCGGGCCAAGCGCGCGCTCTCGGTCGCGGTCTACAACCACTACAAGCGCCTCGAAGCCCACGACTACCTCCTCGACTTCGAGGACGTGGAACTGGAAAAGTCGAACATCCTCCTCCTCGGACCGACGGGCACGGGCAAGACGCTGCTGGCGCGCACGCTCGCGCGCATCCTCGACGTGCCGCTTGCCGTCACCGACGCCACTGCGCTCACCGAGGCGGGCTACGTCGGCGAGGACGTCGAGTCGATCCTGAGCCACCTCCTCCAGGCGGCCGACTTCAACATCGAACGGGCCGAGCGCGGCATCATCTACCTCGACGAGATCGACAAGATCACGCGCAAGGGCGACAACGCCTCCATCACCCGCGACGTGTCGGGCGAGGGGGTCCAGCAAGCGCTGCTCAAGATGCTCGAAGGCACCATCGCGGGCGTGCCGCCGAAGGGCGGGCGCAAGCACCCCGAGCAAAACCTCGTCTCGTTCGACACGACCAACGTGCTCTTCGTCTGCGGCGGCGCGTTCGAGGGCCTCGGCGAAATCGTCCTGCGGCGGCTCGCGAAGGCCCCCATCGGCTTCTACGTGGAGGGCACGAACGGCGTGCAGCCCGGCGCGCTCGACAAGAACGACCCCGCGCTCCTCAGCTACGTCGAGCCTGACGACCTCGTGCACTACGGCCTCATCCCCGAACTCGTCGGGCGGATGCCGGTGATGACGGCGCTCGACCAGCTCACGCCCATCGAACTCCGGCGCATCCTCACCGAGCCGAAGAACGCGCTCGTGAAGCAGTACCGCAAGCTCTTCGCGATGGACGGGGTGGACCTCTTCTTCGACGACGACGCGCTCGACGCCGTTGTGGCGCGGGCGCTCGACCGGGGCACCGGGGCGCGAGGCCTCCGCGCCGTGCTCGAGGACACGCTCCTCGACGTGATGTTCGACGCGCCCGGGATGCACGGCGTCGCAGTGTGCCGCATCACCCGCCGCGTGGTCACGGGCGACACCGCGCCGATCTACGAGGAGCGCAAGGCCAGCGCCTAGGCGACTGGGCGCTGGTGCTCACGTGCCGCCGCTTCAGACCGCGACCGCTTCAGACCGCGACCGCTTCAGACTGCGACCGCAGCCGGCTGCGTCACGACGGTGGCCGTTCCGGTCGCGGGCACCGGCAGCGCAAAGCGAACCCGAACACCGCCTTCCTCGGGCACCTCGACCCGCAGGCGCGCGGCGCTACCGTAGCGAGCCCGCAGCCGGCGGTCGGTGTTGCGGAGGCCCACGCCGGAGTTCTCGTCGCTGACCAGCGAATCTGGGTCGAGGCCGTCGGCCAGCCCCATGCCATCGTCGGCGACCTCGATGCGCAGCGTGTTGCCCTCAACCGACGCGCGGAGCGTGACCGTGCCGCCGGTCGTGCGCGGGGCGAGGCCGTGGCGGAGCGCGTTCTCCAGGAGCGGCTGCACGACCAGAGGCGGCACCGGCACGTCGAGCGCCGCAGCGTCGATCTCCACGACGGCGCGGAGCCGGTCTGCGAAGCGGTGCTGCTCGATGGCGAGGTAGGCCTCGGCCATTGCGGCTTCCTCGCGGAACGGCACCAGATCGCGCTCCGAGGCGGCGAGCGCGTAGCGCAGCAGGTCGCCCAGCCCAACGACCATCGCCCGCGCCTCAGCGGTGTCGACGGCGAGCGTTGCGTTGATCGAGTTGAGCGTGTTGAAGAGGAAGTGCGGGTTGAGCTGCGCCCGCAGCGCGGCGAGTTCGCGCTCCTGCGCCAGTACGAGCAGTTCGCGCGCCTGCTGCTCGCGCAGCCGCAGCCGGTCCACGGCCCGGACCGCGTGCATGACCGACACAAAGAGGATGTACTCGGTCAGCTTCGAGAAGAGCATCCACTGGATGTCGACGGGGACGACCTCGAACAGCAGCGACTCGCCCGTGAGTGCGCCGAGCACGAGCGCGAAGCTGACATACCACGCCCCGACAAAGACCGGGGCGAGCACCGCGTGAACGGCCAGGCGCCAGCCCCACGCCGCCTCGTCGAGCTTGCGGATGGCGAGCCACCAGACGGGCAGCAGCCACAGCCCCGTGAGCACGTACTCCAGCAGCGAGGCCGCCAGCGATGGCCACGCGCTCGGCTCGAAGAGCATCGCCACCGCGTCGTACTGCGCTGTGAGCAGCCCGATCACGACGGCGTAGAGCACGCCAATGGCGGCGGCGAGCGCCAGCCCGCGCAGAGTCAGCCGAGGCGGCGGCGTGGCGAGGTTCATGGGGACGGTGATTCGGTGGCTCAGTAGCTCAGTGATTCAGCGCACGAACGACTGAACCACTGGACTACTGAAAAACTGAGCTGCTACTCTGCCGCCGCGACCTGCGGGAGCAGCACGCGGGACACCCAGCCGTAGGACGGGTTGATCACGAGGGCTTGCTCGTAGGCCGCGCGGGCCTCGTCGGGACGCTCAAGCTCGCTCAGGGCGAGGCCGAGCCACGCGTAAGCTTCATCGTAGCCCCACGTCGGCGCGAGGGGGTCCGCGGGCGGGGTGGCGGCCTCAGCCTCGAAGAGCGTGATCGCGCGGCGGAAGCCCTCCATCGCGCGCTCCTTGCTGCCCCCCCACATCTTCGGGGTGAAGAGCAGCGACTGCGCCTCGGTCATCACCACGCGCGGGTTGTCCGGGTCGGCGGCCTTTCCGCGCTCCATGATGCGGCCCACCTTCGGCCCGATCAGCATCCCGAGCATGGGCTTCATGCCGACCTTCTGGCCGAGCAAGCTGGAGTGCAGCGCGTACGCCTCGGCGAAGTCCGGGCGCAGCTCCTCGGCCTGCTCCAGGTGCTCGATGGCGGTGTCGATCAGGTCGACGATCTCGTCTCTCTGCTCGTCGCGGTCGAACATCACGAGGCGGCGCTCCATCGCCTTGGCGGCGTAGTAGTGGGCATACGCCTGGACGCGCTCGTCGTCGGCGTTGGTAGCGCGCACGAACGCGGCCTCGGCGCGCTGCATCCCAGCCTGATCGGCGAGGTTGACTGCGCCGCGCAGTTGGGCGCGCGTGTCGACGATCAACTGCTCCGAGGGCGAGAGTTCAGGCGCGGCGGTGTCCTGCGCAAAGGCCGGGACGGTGAGCAGAAGCGCGAGCAGGGCCAGTAGGGCGGTTTTCATGGGTTGAAGGTAGTTGTGTGGGAAGAAACGGAAAGGAGGACGCTGGATCGTGGTCGACATTGGGTCGAGGATGTGTTGCGTGTTGCGTATCGGGCACCTCTGAACACGAAGCACGCGACACGCAACAGGTGCTGTGACGTCGGACTCGTCCGGCTTGCGCGGTCGATCATCGGCGGACGAGTTCGAGGGTGACGCCCGCGTAGACGAAGCGGTCGTAGT
>JBCDFF010000318.1:0-5320 GCA_039178415.1 Bacteroidota bacterium | reverse complement strand
CTTCATCACAATTCTGGCGGGTTCGGCGTCACAGCAGGTGTTACGTGTTGCGTATTCCGTATCGGATCGAGGCCAATACGCAACACGCAATACGCAACACATTCGAGCAGACCCGTCAGACACCTTTTGAAGGAGCACTAGGCATGGCGCGCGTAGTCTGGAGCGTGCGCAATCGAAAGTACCCACCAGGCCACGTTGCTTTGGTCTGACGAGACGAGGCCTACTCCAGCGCCACCGAAACGCCCACGATCAGGTGGCGCTCAGGGGCGGGCTCCAGGAAGCGTCCTCCGAAGGCGTTGACGACCACGGACCCAGCATAGCGTTGGTCGGAGACGTTGCGCACGATGACGAAGGGGGTCGAGCGGATGCCTGCGCCCAGGCGGACGTCGCTCAGCGCGAGGCGAAGATGCGCCACGACGTAGCCGTCGGCGCGGTCAGTACCGGCCGAGGACGCGTCGTAGGCCGTGACGGCCTCGCCGCTCAGGCCGATCATGGCCCGTCCGTTCCGCACCAGCGCCCGCGCCGATGTCCAGGTGAGCGTCCACGTGGACAGGACAGGTGGGACGCCAGGGAGGCGCGCGCCTGCTGGCACGTCCGCGTCCACCCGGTCGAGGAAGGTGGCACGGAGCAGCGTAACCGCCACCGCGCCGTCCACGCGGCCAGGGCCCACCCGCAGGCGCTCGGTCTGCACGCTGGCTTCCAGGCCTAGGGTCTCGGCGCGCCCCTGGTTCTCGTAGACCGTCACGTCGTTGATGTCGCGAGGCACGAGGAGGCCCGACACCCGAGCGGCGAAGACAGTGGCGTCGATGGCTACGAAGCCTCGGCCGACCGCCCAGGCGCGGCGCAGGCCAGCCTCGGTGCCCCAGGTACGCTCTGGCGCTAGCGACGGATTGAGCCCTGGCCGGCCGTCAGCGCGGTTGCCTAGTTCCGTGGTGGTGGGCGCGTCGAAGGCGCCCGCTACGTTGGCATAGGCCGTGAGTCCGCTTGCGTGGGTCCAGGTCACGCCCAGGGACGGGCTCAGGGCCTCGTCCGTGCGCTGGCGTTCGTCCTCTGGGACGTCGTCGGAGCCCGAGGGCTGGGCTTCGTAGGCGATGAGGTCGGCGCGAAGGGCCGCCGTCGCGGTCCAGGACCCGAGCGCGAAGCGCCCGAGGGGGAAGGCGAGTCGCCCGAACACCGCGCCGGTGGTCACCGTCTCGACCTGGTCAGTCAAGACCTCCGCGCCCGGACGGCCCCCGTCGTTGGTCGTCTCCAGACGGTCATCGCGCTGGACCTCGGCTTCGACGCCGAGGCCCCATGCAAGCGGGTGCCCAGCAATTCGAGTCCGTTCCAAGACCAGGCGTCCGCCCGCTGAACCACGGTCGAGCTGGATGTAGCGCGGGACGATCGGGTTGTCCAGAGTGCGAAGCCCCCCCCAGGCTGTAGCAGTGAGCCGAGACGCGTCGCTGAGCGCGTGGGTGTAGGCGAGCGCGAGATAGCTCTGGGTCAGCGCCTTGCCCGCGTCCTGCTCGATGGAAGCGGCTCGCGTCTGCCGGGGGTTGTCGGCGGCCTGGTCGGGAGTGAGGCCGCCCGGTGCCTGAGCCTGAGGCACGTAGGCTCCCAGCGCGACGACCCCAAGCGAACGGCTGGGGCCTAGCGGTATCCGGCCCGAGGCCCCGAGGCGGAACGCTTCGGTCGCAGCATGGGACCGGTAGCCCACCTGCGACAGCGCCGAGCCCCACACAGACACGCGCCCGCGCGACAGCGCGGGCTGCACCGACGCCTCGGCCTTGAAGAGCCCGTATGCGCCGCCGAGGGCGCGGGCCTGCACGAGCGGGACAGCACCGTGCGCCTCGGGGGCGTGCTCGGTCGAGAGCGCCAGGGTGCCGCCCGAGCCGCTGCCCCAGAAGGTAGACGCCGGGCCCCGGAGCACTTCCACGCTACGCACGAGGGCGGCGTCGATGACCGTGAGCGGGGTCTGGCCGTCGGCCAGCGTGAGTGGGACACCGTCGAGCAGGACGTGTGAGCCGCGCACGCCAAAAGCAGAGCGCCAGCCGACGCCGCGCACGAGCAGCCGCTCGCCCGTTGAGGGGTTGCCGCGATCCGAGATCCAAACCCCCGGAAGGCCGAATCCAAGCCCATCGAGGGTCGCGCCCAGGCTGGTGATGCGTTCCGCCTCGGAACGCGCCCGCACGGTGAGCGACAGCGGAGCCCGTGCGGGCTCCAGCGCAAACGGCGAGGCCGTCACCACAACAGCGCCAAGCTGCCGCAGCGTGTCGGCGCTGGTGCTGCCCGCGGCCGACGCGGTCGAGGACCGGCTGCCCTGCTGTGCTTGCACGGTGTTGGGCAGAAGGAGAAGAGCGAGCGCCCAGAGTCGGAGAGCGCGGACTCTGAGAGCGCGGAGTCGGAGAGCGCGGACGTGGAGCGGACGGAGGGCCATGGCGAAGCACCGGGGGAGTGGGGAGCACAGCTGTGCCAACGAGCCACAGGCGACGGCCGCGCTCGGTTCCACCACGAGGAGTGCCCGGGCGGAACGAGACCGGTTCCCAAATGGCACCCCAAAAAAAGCGCCCATGCGAGGGGCATGGTGGAGTTGGAGTTGCGACGTTGAAGGCGCTGTGAGCCGACCAACGTTGTTTTATTTAGAGAGGTATCTGGGTGATGTTGCGAACGAAGCAGCACTTCTAGTCGTGCTCATTCATCCAAAGACTCAGCGACTGACATTTCTACCTCAATGCTTCGACGTGATTTTCTCCGAGCGGCTTCCGCAACCACCCTCCTGTCGATGATGGGTGGTCTCAGTGCGCTTGCCAAGGGCACCTCCTCTGAGCCGTACGAGATTTCGCTCTCGCAATGGTCGTTTCATCGGGCCATCTTTGGGAATAGCAGAGAGGACTACGCTCGGTTCATCGCAGCGCTTCACTCCGATCCTGACTCCGTGCTGCAGGGCGACCTGGACCCGCGAGATATCGTGGTGAGGGCGAGAGAGCTCGGCGTTTCGCATGTCGATCTGGTCAACATCCTCTGGTTTGGGCATGCCCGAGACAGGGCATGGCTACGAGACTCTAGCCAGCGTGCCCGTGACCACGACGTAACGTTTGTGTGCTTGATGTGCGACGAACTGGGCTACTTGGGGAGTAGCGATTCGGAACAGCGAAGGCAGGCTATCGAAAACCACAAGCCGTGGCTAGCATGCGCCGCCGAGTTGGGATGTACGCAAGTGCGCGTCAACGCCTACGGAGACGGTACCTACCTCGAACAGCTAGAGCAGAACGCCGAGAGCATGGCGGCACTTGCTGAATTGGCTGAAGACCAGGGTGTCGAGCTGCTGGTTGAGAACCATGGACACCCATCGAGCAATGCGGCGTGGTTGGCCATGCTCATAGAAAAGGTGTCCCATCCCAATCTGGGTGTCTACGCCGACCTAGATAACTTCTTTATGGGGGGCTGGAATATCGTGCCCGAGCGCCGCTACGATCGACGTCAGGGCTTGCTAGACCTGGCCCCCTACACGCGCGGGGTTAGTGCGAAGACCCATGCATTTACCGAAGACGGACAAGAGACCACCATCGACTATGTCACTAGCATGAAGGTCTTCGCAGACCACGGCTTTTCCGGCTTTGCCTCGGCCGAATACGAGGGGAACGCCTTGTCTGAATACGAAGGCACGCAGGCAACCATCGCCCTCCTAAAAGCCACGAGACAGCAACTCGGCTAACCAAGCTACCGAGTTCGCACGGCGCTACGGCGTGCAGCACACCGCCACACGAAGCAGCCTCAGTCGTCGAGGGGTCGGAGCCGGTAGTATGGACCTTCGAGCGTATAGCCTCCCACCCGTTTGAACAGGCGCTTGCGGAGGCGAAAGAGCAATCCGAGGCCTACGGTCTCCGCGCGTTCGACCTCGCTGACGTCGAGGCCCACACGGTCAGCGGCTTCCTCAATCGAGAGCCCCTCGCGCTTTCTAAGACGACGCAGTTCTGTACCTAGCTCTCGTGCAGGCACGAGGCGGCCTCTAGTCTGACGCCTGGAGGAGCTCATCATCGGCTTGAATCAGGTAGGAGGAACAGGAAAAGACGGGGTGCGCACGACCGCTGAGGCTAGCTCGCTGGGGTCGACGAGCCCACGCACGCGTTCGAGGACTTCCAGACACGCTCGGGCGTTGTGATACGGGCACTTCCACGGTCCCACCTTGTCTTCTTCGCGATACGGGACTCGATCCCAGGAGACGCGAAAGTGCCACTCGCCGCCTTCGGCGTCGATGATCCAGTTCTGGATGAATGCCCAGCTACGAAGGGCCGCATTCAGGTACGTCGGGTCGTCGCTGATCTGAAAGGCGTTCAGGAAGCCAACTACGGCTTCTGCCTGGGGCCACCAGTGCTTATCGGTGTCATAGACGTGGCCACCGAGCGCGGCGTTGAACATGCCGCCATCGGTGTCGATGCCGTGCTTGAGCGTAGCCTCGGCGAGGTCGAGGGCGCATGCCTGGACGCGTCGGATAAGAGGCGGGTCACCGAGCACCTCGGCCGCTTCCAGGACGAGCCAGCTGGCCTCGATGTCGTGCCCGAAGGAGACGACGTCGGAAGTCGGCGTCCAGTCGCACGAGAAGAACTCAAGCAGGTTGGGTCGGCCCTGGGCGACGATGCGGTCAAGGAAGAGTTCGATCAGGTCGCGGAGGCGTTCGCGAAGGTGCGCATCCGGCCAGATCCGGTAGAGGTTCGCGTAGCCTTCGAGCACGTGGAGGTGCGTGTTCATCGACTTCGGCGTGTTCTCGTCCTTCTCGCTGAGCCGGATGTCCGAGATGGGCGTCCAGTCGCGTCCGCGAGCCTCTACGTAGCCGCCGTGCTTCGCGTCGCTCACGTTCGTCTCGATGGCATCGTAGAGTTCCTTCGCCCAGGCGAGGGCCTGGGGGTGGGGATGGAGCCGGTAGAGCTCGGCGAGTCCGTAGATCACGAACGCCTGCGCGTAGGTCTGCTTTCGGCTGTCAAGAGGTTGGCCGGTGTGATCGAGAAGCCAGTAGACGCCCCCGTGCTCCGGGTCGGCAAAATGGTCGCGGAGGTACTGATACGCCCGAAAGGCGACGGGGAGGTACGACTCGTCGTCCAGGACGCGGGCGGCCGAGGCGAACGTCCACAGGAGGCGGGCATTCAACACGGCTCCTTTGGGCGCGTCTGGGATAATGCGGTCCTCGCCCGTGATGCGCCCTATGAAGCCGCCGTGCGTCTCGTCGATCGTTCGGTCCAGCCAGTACGGGAGGATGTGACCGGTCAGTTCGTCGTACGCTTCGCGGTGGAGCCGGGCGAGGGAGGCAGACATGCGTTCAGGCGAGGAGGCGAGAAGAAGAGGG
>JBCDFF010000317.1:0-5322 GCA_039178415.1 Bacteroidota bacterium | reverse complement strand
CTCGAACCTTGACTACACCGACCGCGCGACGCAGGCCGTCGAGGCGGTGCTGCGCGGGCGCGACGAGGTCAAGCTGCTCACCGCCAACGTCGGGCGCGACAACCCGCGCGTCTACTACAACGTGATCCCGCGCCGCGAGCGGGCCAACGTCGCCCAGATCCTCGTCGAGACGCACGACGCGCGCCAGGTCGAACCGCTCGTCGCCGATCTGCGGCCTACGTTCGACGCGATGGCAGGCATGGACGTCGACTTCGAGGTGTTCGAGAACGGCCCGCCCGTGGAGGCCCCCATCGCCGTGAAGGTGCTCGGGCCCGACCTCGTCACGCTCGAACGGCTCGCCCGCGAGGTGGCCGTGATCCTCGACGGGACGGAGGGGACGCAGAACGTCACCAACCCGCTCGCGCAGCCGAAGACCGACCTCGCCGTGCGCATCGACCGCGACAAGGCGGGGCTGCTCGGCGTGCCCATCGCCGAGGTGGACCGCACCGTGCTCGCGGCGATGAACGGGCTGCCGCTCGGCACCTTCCGCGACGCCGAGGGCGAGGACTACGACATCGTCGTCCGCCTCCCGCTCACGAGCGCCGCCGACGGCCAGCCCCGCCGCCCCACCGTGGACGACTTCGACCGCATCGCCGTCGCGTCCATGCATGGCGGCGCGGTGCCGCTGCGGCAGGTCGCCACGCTCGAGTTCGAGCCTGTCCCGACGCGCATTGACCACGTGGACCTCGCGCGGGCGGTCACCGTGACCTCCGACGTGGACGTGGCGGGCGGCTACAACGAGATCGCCGTCACGCAGGATGTCGTGGCGCAGGTCGACGCGCTCGCGTTGCCGCCGGGCTACCGCGTCGTCTACGGCGGTAAGCTGGAGGCGCAGCAGGAGAGCTTTTCGAGCCTCGGCGGGGCGCTCATCGTGGCGCTCCTGGGCGTGCTCGCGGTGCTCGTGCTCCAGTTCCGCTCATTCCGGCAGCCGCTCATCATCGTCGTGGCGATCCCGCTGGCGGTCATCGGCGCGTTCCCGGCGCTCCTCATCACAGGCTACACGTTCAGCTTCACGGCCTTCATCGGCTTCACGAGCCTGATCGGCATCGTCGTCAACAACTCGATCATCCTCGTCGACTACGCCAACCAGTTGCGGGCGCGCGGACGCACCGTGCTGGAGGCCATCGCCGAGGCCGGGCGGACGCGCTTCACGCCCATCCTGCTCACGACGCTCACCACCATCGGCGGCCTGCTCCCCCTCACCCTCACCAACTCCGACCTCTGGAGCCCGCTCGGCTGGGTCATCATCGGCGGCCTGGCCGTCTCGACGCTCCTCACGCTCCTCGTCGTCCCGGCGCTCTACCGGCTGCTCACGCCGGAGACGGTTCCCGCCTAAGCGCCCGCGTGTCTATCATCCCTGTTCACCTACCCACTACATCTCCCCGGCTTTTCCTCTTCACCCATCATGGCCCGCGTTGCCCTGCTCGCCCTCGTCGTCGTTGCTGCTCCGATCACGACCGCGCAGGAGGCGCCCACGGCGGCCGAACGCTGGCAGGACTACCGCGTCGCGGCCTTCGGGACGACCACGCTGGTGCTCATCCCGGTGTTCGCGACGTACGACCACGTCCTGAACGAGCCGCCCGAATGGTCGAGGTCGGCTGAGGGCTTTGGCATGCGCGTGCTCTCGTACGGCGGCCGTCTCGTGATCGACGCCTCGGTGGTGCACGGGTCCGCCGCGCTGCTCGGCCTCGACGTGCGAGGGCCTGCGTTGCCTGAGGGGACGCGGCTCCGCCGCGCATCCTACGCGGCCTTAGGGGCGTTGACGGCGCGCCTTCCGAGTGGCCAGCGTATTCCCTCGGTGCCGCTGCTGCTCGGCGCTACCAGCGGCGCGATGGTCCAGTCTGCCTGGGAGCCGGGCGGCCTCGACTGGGGCGAAGTCGCGGTCTCCACAGCGATCGCCGTTGGGCTCACGGTCGCGGGCGACTTCGTGGTGGGATTCCTCAAGTAGCTCTCGGGAGTCTATCGATCCACGCGGCCCGAAGCGAGGTGGCGTACCATGACAGCCTCCGTCCTGTCAAACCACGGCTCCCCATGGCAAGGCATCTGCGCCCGGCTGCGTTCGACGACGTCCCCGAACTCGATGCGCTCATCGCGCGCTCCGGACGAGGGCTGAGCCCGCCGTTTTACACCGCAGCCCAGGCAGACGCGCTCACCACGCACGTCTTCGGCGTCGACTCGCAGCTTGTCGAGGACGAGACCTACCTCGTCATCGAGCAAGACGGTCGCATGGTGGCGTGCGGCGGGTGGAGCAAGCGGCGCACGCTTTTCGGGGGCGACCAGACCAAGACGGGGTCCGACCCGCTTCTCGACCCAGCCACCGAACCGGCGCGCATCCGGGCCTTCTTCGTGGACCCGACGTGTGCGCGGCAGGGGCTGGGGCGCCTGCTGATGGACGCGTGCATCGAGGCTGCCCGTGCAGCAGGCTTCACGGCCCTCGCGCTCGTGTCGACGCTGCCCGGCGAACCGCTCTACCGAGCCGCGGGCTTCGAGGCCACCGAACGGTTCGACCTGGATCTGCCAGGCCCCGTGCGGGTCCCCGTTGTGCGAATGTGCCGCGAGCTTTGAGCAGGATCAGTCCGCCGCTGGAAGCACAGTGCCGCCCGCCTCGCCGAAGCCGATGCGGAGTGCGCCACGCTCGGCATGCGCACGGAGGACGACGCGGTCGCCATCGTCGAGGAACGCGCGCGTCTCGCCGTTGGGCAGCGTGAGCGGTCGGGTGCCGCGCCAGGTTCGTTCGAGGAGGCATCCAGCGTTGTCCAAGGTCTCGCCGCTGACCGTGCCCGAGCCGAGGAGGTCGCCGGGGCGCAGGTTGCAGCCGCCGACAGTGTGGTGCGCGACGAACTGCGCCGCCGTCCAGTAGAGCCGCCGGGCGTTGACGTGCGTAATCGGGTGCGGAGCGTCCATCGATGCGGTCTGAAGGTCGACTTCGAGGTCGAGGTCAAACGCCCACGGCGCATCGGTCTGGAGATACGGAAGCGGCGTAGGCTCCTGCGGCGGGGGGGCGACACGGAACGGCTCTAGCGCCGCAAGCGGGACGACCCACGGCGAGACGGTCGTGGCGAAGTTTTTCCCGAGGAACGGTCCGAGCGGGACGTACTCCCACGCCTGGATGTCGCGCGCGCTCCAGTCGTTGACGAGCACGAGCCCAAAAATGTGCTCCGCTGCGTCGTCGATGGCGACGGGCGTGCCGAGTGCGTTGCCGCCCCCGATCACGAAGCCGAGTTCGAGTTCGAAATCCAAGTGCCGGCTCGGTCCGAAGGCTGGGGTGCTGCCCTCCGTTTCGGGGCGGCGCTGGCCGACGGGGCGACGAATGTCCGTGCCGCTCACGACGATGGAACTGGCGCGCCCGTGGTAGCCGACGGGGAGGTGCGTCCAGTTGGGTTGTAGCGCGTTCTCGGCTCCGCGAAACATCGTCCCGACGTTGGTGGCGTGCTCGCGCGAGGCGTAGAAATCCGTGTAGTCACCTACCTGCATCGGGAGGTGCATCGTCACCTCGCTCTGCCGGTGGAAGACCCGTTCGCGAAGCTCGGCCTCGTCGCGTAGCGTGGTCGTCTCGGCAGCGAGGAGGTGCTGGAGCCGGGCGCGCACGGCGTCCCACGACGGGCGTCCGAGCGCGAGGAAGTGGTTGAGCGTGGGCACATCGAACACGGGCCCGTCGCTGCCGAGAGGCAGGTCGGCGAACAGCCCGGCCGCTTCCAGCGCTCCGAGGTCAACGACAAGCTCGCCGAGCGCGACGCCCACACGGGGGGCCGCCGAGCGCGGCGCGAAGATGCCGTAGGGCAGGTTGTCGAGCGGAAAGTCGGAACCGGGCGCGACGTCGATGAAAGAGGCGAGCATGGGGCGGGGGAGCGCGTCGAAAGGAGCAGGCGCAAGATCCGCCAAGGATCTCGACGGGCGCTCTCAGCACGCTCCCCCGCCAGCATAGCCCGCTCCGCGAGCGTGCCAACGCGGTGTACGACGCAACGCGGCACGCAGATGCAACCGGGCCTCGTGCATGGCAGAAGGCCGTCACTGAATCACCGACACACGGAGCTACCGAACCACCGCCCTACTCGTAGCGCAGCGCCTTGACCGGATCGGCAGCGGCGGTGCGGTAGGCCTGCGTCGCGACGGTCACAAGGGCGAGCGTCAGCGCAGCCGCCCCGGCACCCAGGAAGACCAGCGGTCCCAGTTCGATGCGGTAGGCGAACTCGGCGAGCCAGCGCTGCATCAGCCACCACGCCACGGGGGCTGCCACGCCGAATGCCACGGCAACGAGCACGACGAAGTCGCGGCTGAGGAGCGCCACCAGGCCGGGCACGCTCGCGCCGAGCACCTTGCGTACGCCGATCTCCTTCGTCCGCTGCGCCGAGGCGTAGGCGGAGAGCCCGAGCAGCCCGAGGCACGCCACGAAGATGGCCAGCCCGGCGAACACGGCGAAGAGCGTCCCGAGGCGCGCCTCGTCGGCGTAGTGCCGGCCGAAGTCGTCGTCGAGGAACACGTAGTCGAAGTCGTAGCCCGGCGCGAACGTCGCCCACGTGTCGGCGAGGTGGTCCATCGCCCCAGTGACATCGCCCGGCGCGAGGCGGAAGGCGATCGACCGGTACCAGTCCGGCGACAGGTTGATCACCACCGGCTCGATGGCGTGGTGGAGCGAGGCGTAGTGGAAGTCCTCCACGACCCCCACGACGGTGCCCGGATCGCGGTCCCACGCGCGAAACATCGCCCCGACGGGCGACTCGCCCGCGTCGAGGTCGTAGCCCATCACGCGCGCGGCGGCCTCGTTGAGGATGTACGCGTCCGTCTCATCGGTGGCGATGTCGGCGGAGAAGTCGCGGCCGTCGGCGAGGGTGAGGCCGAACGTCTGGAGGTAGGTCGGGTCGGCGAAGATGGTCGACATCGCGTCGCCGACGAGTTCGTCGGGGGTCGAGCCTTCCCAGCGGTAGCCGCGCGAGGTGCCCACGCGCCCCGGCAGCCCGCCTGCCCGCGTCATCGTCTGCACGCGCGGGTCGGCCAGGGCAGCCTGCTCGAACGCCTCGTACTGCACCCACAGGGGCGTCGTCCCTGAGGCGAAGACGACCTGCTCCTGGTCGAAGCCGAGCGACTGGCTTTGGAGGTAGTCGAGCTGCATCCACACGGTGCCTGTCGCGACGAGGAGGAACACCGTCACGGCGAACTGCGCCACGATGAGCGACTTGCGCAGCGCCGTCGCCGAGCGCCCGCGCGCGACCTCGCCCTTGAGCACGCGCGCCGGGCGGAACGCGGAGAGGTAGAACGCCGGATAGCTCCCCGCGAGGACCCCCG
>JBCDFF010000316.1:0-5328 GCA_039178415.1 Bacteroidota bacterium | reverse complement strand
GGAGCCGCTCGCGGGCCTCGGGCGCGAACGAGTCGCGGTCAAGCGTGTCCCGGATGACGTCCCGCCGCTTCGCCAGGCGTTCCCGCTCGGCGTGCTGCTGGGCATGCCGAGCCAGCCGCTCCGTAAGCGTCGCGTGCCGGGCCTCCACACCGCCGAACGCTTTCACCTCCGCATCCAGTTGTCGGTAGTCCTGGCCGATGCGGCCCCGCCGTTGCTGCATCGCATGGAGGCGCGCATCGAGGTCGGAGGCGCGGGCCTCGACCGCTGCGATCTCGGCGTCGTACGTCGCGCGGACCGTGGCGCGGTGGTCAGCCGTAAGCACCGAGCCACACGTAGGACAGTGTTCGGTGTCGACCGCGTCGATGCGGGCCCGTTTCTGGCGCAGCACGGCCACCTCGTCGACGAACTGCTGCCGCTGTGTGGTCGCACTGTCGAGCTCGGCGCGTACGTTCATACCCGACTCTTTGACCTGGGTCAGACGGTCGAGTGCGTGGTGGTAGGCGTCGAGTTGCTGCGAGCACGCGGCCAGGTCTGCTTCCAGCGCGGCGCGCTCGGGCAGTGGCTCGGCAGAACGCATGGCATGGTCTAGCTGCGCGGCTTCGCCTTCGAGGCGCGCCCGTTCCGCTGCGATGGTGGTCTGGGAGGCCTGAAAGTCGGCCTCATCGGCGCGTCGCTGCTCCGCAACGGCACGCAGGCGCTCCACGGTGGCCTGCGCAGCCGTCGCCTTGGCGCATTGCTCCTCAGCGTGGGCACGCGTGGCAAGACGGGTCTCGGCCTCCTCCAGCTTCTGCGCGTCGCGTCGGAGGTCGGCCTCCTGCTGCTTGAGCCGGAAGTCGAGGTCGCGCTGCTGCTGCTCGATCTGCAGGGTGACCTGCTGGAGCTGCGCCTCCACGCCGCGCCGGAGGTCGGCTTTCTCGTCGAGCGCGTCGCGCTCCGAGCGCAGCCCCTCGTAGCGCTTCTGCGCGGTCACGATCTCGGCACGCCGCCCCACGAGGTGCTCGGTGTCGCGAATCTTGGTGACGAGCGCTGCTTGCTCAGACGCCAGCGTCGCGATGCGCTCGGCAAGCCGTTGCAGCGTTGCGCGCTGGTGCTCGGCCTCCCGCGCCGTGGCTTCGAGCGCGCTCAGGCGGTCTGCGAGGGCGCGTTGCTCGGCTTGCATCTCGGTTTTCTGCCGAGCGAGGGCCGCCTGGTGCGCCTCCGCAGACGCGAGCTCCTCTTGCCAGCGCCCTTCGTCTTCGAGGGCGAGTGTGAGCCGGTCGATGTCAGCCTGGAGCCGCTCCGCCTCCGTCTTATGCTGCCGGACGCGATCGCGGGCCTTGTCGGCGAGCTTGTCGTAGCGGCCGAGCGCGAGGATCTGCGCAAGGATTTGCTTGCGGTCGGCGGGCCGTTTCTTCGTGAATTCGTCGGAGCGCCCCTGCAGGAGAAAGGCCGAGTTGATAAACGTGTCGTAGTCCAACCCGATCTTCTCGTCGATGGCGGCTTGCGTCTCGCGGATTGAGGGCGTGGTGAGCGGACGCCAGTCGTCCGGACCGGGGTCGTACACCTGGAATTCGAGGTTGGGCTTGGACGTCTTGCCCGACGCCGACTTCTGGTAGGCCCGCACGATGCGATAGCGCGCGTCGTCGAGGTCGAAGGTGAGGTCCACCTCCATGCGCGACTGCCCGATGCGCAGGAGGTCGTCGTCGGGCTTGCGGCTGTCGCCCGACTTGCGGGCCTCGCCCCAGATCGCCCACGTGATCGCGTCGAGCAGGGCCGACTTGCCCTGGCCGTTGCCCCCGGAGAGGCAGGCGACGTGGAACTGCTCAAAGTCGAGCGGGGCGTTCGCGGTGCCGTAGGAGAGGAAGTTGTGGAGCTTGAGCGCGACGGGGACCATGCGCGGGCGCAGCGGCGGCGAGGCCAGAGACGGTGGTACGGACGGCTCGAAGGTACGTCGATCCCTCGCGCTCGATCCGTCCTCAGGCTCCCGTGCTGAGCGCTACTGAGACCGGCCGACCGGACCAGCGCGCTTCACCGAGACGTGCATCGAGCGCGCGACCTCGTCCAGGCGCGGCGTGTCCACATCGAGGTCTACGGCCGCGTCCCAGCGGTTGACTTCGTACTGGTCGAGCCAGCGTCGAAAGCGGATCATCTCTTCGGGCGAGAGCTGTGCTACGAGCAAGGCGAGTCGGTTGAGCGGCGTCATCGATGGTCCAGGTCTTGGCGAGCGTCCACGGCTCAGAACAGAGGGCAGCGCTTCGGTTCGAATCGAAACGCACGGCTACGATCCGTCCCGGCGCACGCCGGTTGCGGTGCGAACCGCAATCACCGCAACAACCACACCGGTTCACACGCCGGTCGGGGCTCGCCCCTAATTCCCAAAGCCGCGAATCGTAGAGTTCGGCGCTGAGTCCGACTCCAAACGGCCCGCTTCCAGATCATCGACCGCTTGGAAAAGCCGCTCCTGCAGCCCCGGGAGGATCGGCTGGACGACGGCCCACGTCGCCGGGGCGATGTTCCGGACGGGCTCGTAGAGCATCGACCCCTCACGCGTCGCCTCATCGAAGACGGGGTCGGTCGACCCTGCCATCAGCGGCATCATGTTTACGAAGCCGAGGAGGAGGCTGAGCACCAGGAGCGCCTTAAAGCCGCCGAATGCCGCGCCCCCGACTTTGTCGATCCCGCCCAGCGAGAGCGCAGCCAGGGTGTTCTTGATCGCACGGACGAGCAGGAACACGCCCAGCATGACGCCTGCGAACACGACCGCAAACCCTACGGTGCCCGCGATCCTTGGGGACAGCCCCATGCTGCTCACAACGGCGCTACCGACCGGCGCCGCGAACATGGCGCTGAGAATGATCGCCACGACAATCCCGACGATGCTCAGGACTTGATCGACAAGCCCTTTGAACCAGCCCCGGATGAGGCCAAGCACCGCCACCACAGCTAGGAAGGCGTCGAGGTAGGAAAGATCAGTGAGGGCGTCCATGGGAGGCGAGGCCTGGTACGGGTGGACACGCACCGCGAAGGACGTGCCAGATGGACGATCGAGCGTCGGGCTGGTGCCGAGCGCGACCTGGGTGGCAAGCAGGGCGTCACCCCTTCAGGTGAGCTTCCACGGCCTGGCGTACCCGGTTGCCGTCCGCGAGACCGCGTAGGGCCCCCATGGCCCGCCCCATCACCTTGCCCATGTCGGCCATCGAGGTGGCACCGGACTCTTGGACGATGGCTGCCACGCGGGCCTCCAACTCGTCATCGCCCAACTGCTTGGGTAGGTATGCTTCAATCAGCACAAGCTCGGTCTGCTCCTTCGCCACGAGATCGTCGCGCCCGGCCTCCTCGAACTGGGCGATCGACTCGCGGCGCTGCTTCGCTTGCTTCTGGAGGATGGCGAGGGCCTTTTCGTCCGTGAGCGCTCCCTGCCCGCTCTTCTCGAAGTCGAGGAACGCCGCGCGGAGGAGCCGAAGCGTACCCACGCGCTCGGCGTCGCGCGCCTTCATCGCGGTCTTGAGGTCGGCGTTGATCTGGTCAGCGAGGGGCATGGCGGTTGAGGCGGTCTGACATCGAAGGCGGGTGAGGGTCGCGCCGCAAAATACTGCGCGGCGCGGCGGGATCCCGCGCAGCCCCACTCGTTCCGATCGGCGCACCTCGCGCGGATCAGCGGAGCACCAGCCGAATGGCGATGACGCCCAAGCCGGCCTGCATCGCCCCGAGGCCGACGGCGGAGTAGGTGTCGAGCCGCTGCGCTTCTTGGCGGAGGGCCGGGTCGCCGCGGTCGGGGCTGGACGGGTCTCTGTAGCGGTCGTCGAGGTCGTCAGCGCGCAGCTTGAAGTACACCGCCGTAGCCCCGCCTGCGAGGGCAAGCGCTCCGGCTGCGACGTCGATCCAGCGGTTGGGCCGGGCCTCCATGAGCCCGATCACCTCGGCACCGTCCTCGGCGCGCAGCGGCCGCAGCAAGACACTCTGTTCGTTGGTGAAGTCGGACCCCGGCACCAGTTCCTGGGTGGCGTACCCGTCTCGCTGGATGACCAACGCTCCGAGCAGGGGCGCGGTGCGGTCCAGCGTGAGCGGGGTGGTGCCGAGCACGGTGCGCGTTCCATCGGCACCCTCATGGACCACGTCAGCGCCGTAGGGCACCGAGCTGATCCGGTAGCGCATGGGCAAGTCGAGCGGGACCACCACGGTGTCGCCCGGCGCGACCTCGACGGTTGCGGCGGCGCGGCGGGCGTCCCAGGTGTCGGCCTTCCCCACCAGCGCCAAGACCGTCGCTGCCCCGGACGGGACGGGGAGCACCTGCGACGCCGCCGAGCGGACTCCATTCACATAGATGGTAGCGTCGGGTGCGTTCGTCTCAACGCGCAGGAAGCCCGGGTCTTGCGCGCAGAGCGGAGCGGCAGCAACAAGCAGGACGACAAGGGCAAGCAAACGCATGGCTAGCGGGCAGCGAGGGAGTCAACGGGCGAAGCTGGCTGGGACGGACCGAAGAGGTAGACTTGGCGCGGCTCGGCGAGCACCACGAGGTAGCCCCCGGTCACGAGCGGGGCCGTTTTCACGCGCCCCTCCACGTCGGTCTGCCAGCGGACGGTGCCCGTGCTCGCATCGAGGACGAGCACCCGCTTGCGGAGCGTCCCCACGACCACCGCCCCGACTGCGAGGAGCGGAGCCGCGGCCACCACGCCGTCCTCGGTGTGCGCCCATCGCACCGTTCCAGTCTGCACGTCGAGCGCGGCCACGGTCCCGTCGGAGGCGCCGACGTAGAGCGTATGGCCATCGGTGGCAGGGCTCGTCATTCGGGTCGTAGGCGTGGAGGCGGCGTAGGTCCACATAGCATCGCCGTTCGTCGCATTGAGGGCCACCAGGCGGCCACGCGTCGTGGGCACCATCAACATCCCGGCCGTGACCGTAGGCGACGCGTAGACGGGAGCCTCGACCTGCGTGGTCCATTGCACGGCTCCATCGCTGAGTGCGTGCGCCCTCACGCGGCCTCGGTCGTCGATGACGGCCACGGTCTGCGCGTCGAGCTGTACGGGCGATGCGTGCACCGCGTGCACGGAGTCGGCGGCCTGCTCCCAGAGCAGATCCCCAGACCGGGGGTCCAGCGCACGGAGCGTGCCGTGCAGGCTCGCCGCTATGAGCACGCCCTCCTCGGTGAGGAGCAAGCCGGCCGCGTGCGGCTCCGCTTCATACGCCCACGCCGTGCGTCCCCGCACCACGTCGTACGCCACGATCCCGTCGCCCCCGGCAGAGACGGGAGCGATGAGCAGGCGGTCCGTGAGGACGGGGGCTCCGTCGATGGCATCGCCCAGCTTGGCCTGCCCAACGACGCGGCGCTCTTCAGCGAGATTGAGGACG
>JBCDFF010000315.1:0-5335 GCA_039178415.1 Bacteroidota bacterium | reverse complement strand
TCGGAGGCGACACGGACGACGAAGGTGTTCTCGACGCGGTAGGTGCGGCGTTGCTCTTGTTCGCCGGACAGGTAGGCGTCGTAGTTCGCGATCGTGTCACGAAGCGCCGCGACGGCATCGTCATAATCGCCCACGCGCATCGAAAGCCGGCCTGTCTTGATGAGCTGCCGTTCGATTTGCGGAGCCGGTGATTGCCGCAACTCGGCCTCCGAAACAGGCATCGCCCCCGTGGCATCCACAGCCATGCGGTCCTCGGCGAACGCGGGCGCTCCCGAATCGGAGCTCCCCGTCGCGCACCCAGTCCCCGTAGAGACCAGGGCGATGAACGTGAGCGCGAAGGCAATGAGAAATAGACGCATGGCACGAGGCAGTCGTGAAGAAGGGCATCTGTGTATGCCCTCCGAACGCGAACGCTGGCCTCCTCATTGCCCCCATTGCCGCCTGTAGTCGACCTAGCCTGCAAAGAGGAGGTCGATCTTGCGGCTCGCCACATCGGCGGCGGCGATCTGAACCCGCACGCTGTCGCCCATCCGGTAGACGGTCCGCGTGTGCTGCCCGACGAGGCGGTAGTTGTCGGGGTCGTACTCGAAGTAGTCGTCCATGTCGCGGACGTGGACGAGGCCCTCCACGAGCAGGTCTTGAATCTCGACGAAGACGCCAAACTTCGTCACGCCCATCACCACGCCGTCGTACGCCTCGCCCAGGTGTTGGGCAGCGTACTCGACCTGCTTGAGCTTGATCGACTCGCGCTCAGCGTCGACGGCGACGCGCTCCTGCTCGGAGAGGTGCCGGCAGGCGATCTGGAGGCCTTCTTCCTCGACGGCTGAGCCGCCTGCGAGGTAGCGCTTGAGTAGGCGATGCGCAATGAGGTCGGGGAACCTGCGGATGGGCGAGGTGAAGTGGCTGTAGAAGTCGAAGCCGAGCCCGTAGTGGCCGATGTTGTCCGTTGCGTAGACGGCTTTGGACATGGAGCGGAGCGCTTCGACTTTGATGACGGCTGCCTCGGCGGTGCCGCGGACGTGCTCCAGGAGGTCGTTGAGGTCCTTGCGCGTGACCGTCCCGTCCGTGATCGGGAGCCGGTAGCCGAACGCCTTCACGTAGCGCGCGAGCGCAAGGATACGCTCCGAGTCGGGCGTGGCGTGGATGCGGTAGACGAACGGTTTGCGTTTCGACTTTGCCACCTTGCCGATCTCCATCGACACGCAGCGGTTGGCGAGCAGCATGCACTCCTCGATCAGGCGGTTCGCCTCGATGCGCTCCTTGCGCACGATATCGACCGGCACGCCCGCGTCGTCAAGGACAATCCGTACCTCCGGAGTGTCGAAGTCGATGGAACCTTGGCGCATCCGCTTCTTCGTGAGCGTCCGCGCGAGCTTGCCTGCGAGCAGTACCTCGTCCTTGACCCGGTGCTCCTGAATGCCACCGTCGAGGATTTGCTGAGCCTCCTCGTAGGTCAGCCGAGCCTTCGAGTGGATCACCGTCTCGCGGATCTCCCAGTCGCGGACCTTGCCACGCGGCGAGACGGTCATCAAGCACGAGTAGGTGAGCTTGTCTTCGAGCGGGCGGAGGGAGCAGACGCCGTTGGAGAGCTTCTCGGGCAGCATCGGGATGACGCGGTCTACGAGATAGGTCGAGGTGCCCCGCTCGAAGGCTTCGCGGTCGAGTTCGGTGTTTTCCTGCACGTAGTGCGAGACATCGGCGATGTGGACGCCTAGCTGGAAGTCGCCGCTGTCGAGCCGTTCGATGGAGATGGCGTCGTCAAAGTCCTTCGCGTTTTCCGGGTCGATGGTGAAGATGGTGGCCTCGCGCAGATCGAGGCGGCGCGCGATCTCCTTCGCTGGGATCGCGGTGCCGATGGCCTCAGCCTCGGCTTCGACGGCCGGCGGAAAGTCGGAGCGGATGCCTTGCGCGAGCGCGACCGAGAGGACGGCCACGCCCGGATCGTCGGGCTTGCCCAGCACGCGCAGGATGCGGCCTTCCGGCGAGCCCTTCGGGTCTTCGTAGTGGTCGATCGACACCATCACCTTGTCGCCTTGCTCGGCGTCGTTGAAGTGCTCCTTGGCGACGTAGATGTCTTTCGTCTGCTTCGGATCGTCGGCCTTGACGAAGGCAAAGTGTCCCATCCTGTCGAACGTCCCGACGGTATGCGTTCGCCCACGGCGCAGGACCTCGACGACCTCGGCTTCCTGCTTGCGGTCCTGGCGGCCCCGAACAGGCGCAGCGAGGGCGACGCGGACGCGGTCGCCGTGGAGTGCGTTCTTCAAGCGGTTGGCGCGGACGAAGAGGTCGTCGTCGGCGTCGGTGCGGTCGAGGTTGACGAAGCCGTACCCGCTCGGGTGCATGGTCAGCGTGCCTTCGGCGAAGGCTCCCTTGCGCTGCTTGCGGTGCTGGAACCGGTTGCCCTTCACCTTCTGGACGAGGCCCGCTTCCTCTAACTCCGAGAGCACGTCGCGGAACAGGCGATACGGCTCCCGACCTTTCCCGAGGGAGAGGAATTTGGCAAGTTCCTTCGGGCGAAAGGCGTGGGTGCCGTTGTTGCGAAGCAGCGCGAGGAGGTCGCGCTTGAGGGCGGCACGGTTGAGCGGGCGGGGCATGGTGACGGGTGCGGGGTGGTCATGGGGGATACAGCGGAGGTCGAACGGCAACCGGCCGTTGCTGTTCGGAGCGGCTACGGGCGAAGAGAACACAGTGACGAGATGAACACTGTGAAGCGGAGAAGAAGGGAAGCGCTTCTGGAAAAAAGGGGAAGGGCATGGTCCTCGAAGCTGGAAGCTCTTCCACACTTCATTGGAAGGGCTTTTCTGAGAAATAGCCCAGGAATCGGGGCTTAGAGGTCACGCTACGGGTGCTTGTCTGTGCCAGGATCCGTCCTTTATATCGTCGCTAACGCGCCATGCGCGCGCCCGCCACCTGCACCTCTCACGCGCCGTCCCCCAGCGCCATGCCCGTCCCGCCGCCCGTCCCCGACGACCCCGCTCAACCGACGCTGTCCCCTTCGCTCTACGACCCCCGCCAGCACCACGACGCCTGCGGCGTGGGCTTCGTGGCCACGCTGACCAACACGCCCTCGCACGACATCGTGCGGCAGGGGCTGGAGGTGCTTGAGCGGCTCGACCACCGCGGAGCATACGGGTGCGATGAGGCATCGGGCGACGGCGCGGGCATCCTCGTGCAGGTACCGCACGCCTTCCTCAAGGCCAAGGCCAGGCTTCGAGAGATCCGGCTGCCGCGCGCCGGTCACTACGGCGTCGGGATGGTGTTTATGCCGAAGGACACCGAGGCACAGCGCGTCTACCGGACGCTCTTCGAAGACACCGCACAGGCCGAGGGCATGAAGGTGCTCGGCTGGCGGCCCGTGCCTGTCAAGAGCGGCGTGCTTGGCCCCGTGGCGCGCTCCAACGAGCCCGCCATCTTTCAGGTGTTCGTGCGTCGCGGTCGCAGCTTCCGGTTGGCCCCCTTCGAGCAGCGGCTGTACGTGCTGCGCCGCCGCGCCATGAAGGCTGCGCAGGCCCTCGCCGCCGACCATGAAACGCTCGCGCGCGGCTTTCACCTCATTAGCCTGTCGAGCCGCACGCTCGTCTACAAGGGCATGCTCATCCCAGAGCAGCTCAGCGCGTACTTCCCAGACCTACGAGACCCGCTGCTGGCGAGTGCCATCGCCGTCGTACACTCGCGTTTCAGCACCAACACGCTACCCGAGTGGCATCTCGCCCAGCCATTTCGCATGCTGTGCCACAACGGTGAGATCAACACGGTGCGCGGCAACCGGAACTGGTGGAGCAGCCGCGAGGCGCTGTTCTCCTCGAAGGATTTCGGGGCCGACCTCGACCACGTGCGTCCGGTGATGACCCCCGGCGACTCCGACTCGAAGTCCCTCGATGCTGCCGTCGAGGTGCTCGTGCACGGGGGGCGGTCGCTGCCGGAAGCGGTCATGCTGATGATCCCCGAGGCGTGGCAGCACGCAGGCGAGCCCGGAACGGGTCGCATGGACGAGGCGCGGCGCGCCTTCTACGAATACCACGCCTGCCTGATGGAGCCGTGGGACGGCCCCGCTACGATCCCCTTCACCGACGGGCGCTACCTCGGCGCGGTGCTGGACCGCAACGGGCTGCGCCCCTCGCGGTTCACGGTCACCGACGACGGCCTCGTCGTGCTCTCCTCCGAGACGGGCGTGCTCGACCTTGACCCCGCGCGCGTCGTGAAGAAGGGCCGCCTGGAGCCGGGCCGGATGCTGCTCCTCGATCTGAAGGCGGGCCGCATCATCGACGACGCCGAGGTGAAGGCGACCATCGCCAAGAAGAAGCCCTACCGGAAGTGGCTCGACCAGCATCTCGTGCCGTTCGAGGACGTACGCGCTGAGGGCGGACGACTAGCGACTGACGACCTGCGACCTGATGTTGACCAGCGACCGGCGACTGCCAATGGCCTCTCGCTCCGCATCCGGCAACGGCTCTTCGGCGTCACGCTCGAAGACCTGACGCTGCTGCTGCCGCCCATGGCGAACGCGGGCAAGGAGGCGCTCGGGTCGATGGGGGACGATACGCCCCTCGCGGTGCTGTCGGACAAGCCCAGGCTGCTCTACGACTACTTCCGCCAGAACTTCGCGCAGGTCACCAATCCGCCCCTCGACGCGATCCGCGAGGAACTCGTCACGGCGCTCTCGATCCACCTCGGCGCGACGGGGAACCTGCTTGCGCCTGCGGCTGAGGCGTGCCGCGTCATCCGCCTCGACCAGCCGATCCTCTCGCACGCTGACCTCGCCGCCCTGCGCGCCTACGGCGGCGCTCACGCAGCCTTCCGTACTGCCACGCTTGACGCCACGTGGACCACAGTCGATGCCGTCGATGAGGGCGACGCACTTCGAGCAGGGCTGGAGGCCCTGTGCGAGGCCGCTGACGCAGCCATCGAGGCGGGCGCTACGATCCTCGTGCTCTCCGACGGTGCGGCCAGCGCTGAGCGCCTGCCCATCCCCGCGCTGCTTGCGACCGGGTCTGTGCACCACCATCTCGTACGGGCGCTGCGGCGTGGTCGGTGCGAGCTCGTCATCGAGACGCAGGAGGCGCGTGAGGTGCACCACATGGCCTGCCTCCTCGGCCACGGCGCGACGGCTATCTGCCCAACGCTCGCCCTCGACACGATCCGAGATGCTGCGCCTCGCAACGGCGTAGCCCCGGAGAAGGCCGAGGCGAACTACGTCAAGGCGCTCGGCAAAGGACTCCTCAAGGTGATGTCGAAGATGGGCATCTCGACGTTGCAGAGCTATCAGTCTGCGCAGCAGTTTGAGGCCCTGGGCGTTGCGCGCGCCGTCGTGGACGCGTACTTCGCGGGCACGCCG
>JBCDFF010000314.1:0-5350 GCA_039178415.1 Bacteroidota bacterium | reverse complement strand
GGTGCCGGTGGCGTCGAGTGGGGCGGTGCCGGGCGGCGTGACGGTGGAGACGTACCCGAACCCGACGCGGGGCGCGACGACGGTGCGCTACGGACTGGAAGCGGCGAGTGAGGTGCGCGTGGCGGTGTACGACGCGCTGGGTCGAGAGGTGGCGGTGCTGGCGGACGGGCGGCGCGAGGCAGGGTGGCACGCGGCGGTGCTGTCGGGGTCGGTGCTGGCGAGCGGGGTATACGTGGTGCGGGTGGAGGCGAGCGGGGCGGTGGAGACGCAGCGCGTGACCGTACTGCGCTAGGAGCTCTCCTCCGATTCGTCCCCAGGAGCGCCGCAGCGATGCCAGTGCTCTATCGAATCACGCTCACGGTGCGCGACGACGTTCCCGCAGACGTCCGAAGTCGCACGGTGTAGACCCCCGCAGCTAGACGGCCCCACATCATGGGTACACGGTGTAGACCAGGTTCTATCGTCCGTTCCGCAGCCGTATGGACGACGCGTCCGCGCAGGTCTACCACGTCAAGGCGGACGACCTGACGTTGAGCCAGATTGATCTCAACGACCACCCGCGAGGTCGCCGGGTTTGGGTACACTGCTGCGAGCGCGTCCGCAGACCGCGAGGGCGTGGTCGAAAACGGTGTCTGGATCAAGCCCGTCAGCGCTGCCGAGTCGGAGGTGCCAGACGCGACGATGTCGCTCTGAACGCCGAGCCAGTCGCGGAGCAGAATGCCGTACAGACTCCGGAAGTCTTCTTGGTAGGGGACATTCTCCCCGGTCAGGTCCGGTGGTTCGCCGTAGAGACCGCCTCCTACCGTCTCATCCCCTCCGAGCAGGAAGACCACCGAAGCCTCGCCATGGTCGGTGCCGCCCGAACCATTCTCGTACACGCGGCGTCCGAATTCCGAGAACGTCATCAGCACAACGCGTTTGGCGTCGCCCGAGCGTTCGAGGTCGCCGAAGAAGGCGTGGACGCCCTCTGCTAACTCGGTGCAGAGGCGGGTGTGACGCTCGAGCTGGTTCCCGTGTGTATCGAAATTGCCGAGGCTGACGACGTAGGTCTTGGCACCCAACCGCCCCTTGATGAGTCGCGCGACGACGGCAAGGTTGTCCGCGAAAGTCGTCGACGGATAGCCCTCCCCTGTGGATGCAGCCTGGGCTGCGGCTTGGACCGGAGCCACGTAGCGCTCGGAAAGGTTCGCAACGGAGCGGAGGTAGCTCAGCACAGGGCCGTAGGAGCCCTCGGGGACAGCGTCGGGATCGTAGAGAATCCCACGCTCTGCCAACGTGTCGACAGCCTGTGCATCCTTCAGCGACATCATGAGATTGGTTTCGAGGCCGGCGCCAAGCAGGGGGAGCCGGGTCCCGACCTGCACCGCCGGGGGAGCATCGGGAAACGGCCCCGAAGGCGGATAGAGCGCATCGTTGAGGCGCCCGAGCCATCCCGTGGTCGTGTCTTGCAACGGCGTGGCATCGCGTATCTCCCCAGTCAGCCAAGTGTCCGTGCTCACAAAGTGGGAGAGGTTTGGGCTCGGGTACCCCACAGACTGCACAATCGCCATGCGGTCGCGCTCCCAGTATCTCATGAGCGCGTCGAGGTGCCCGTTTAGCCCAAAGTCGGGATCGAGCGGCCTCGTCTGTGCACGGGAAAGCGAGAGGGTTGGGCGTGCGCGGTAGTACAGATCGTCTCGCACGGGCACCACGGAGTTCAATCCGTCATTGCCGCCCTTGAGCTGGACGAGGACAAGAACCCGGTCGTTCTCTACGGAAGAAAGGGCGTGGAGAAGGGGCGCGTGGCCCATCGCGCGTACGGGCGTGCCTCCGAGTGTCACCGTGGCCCCAGCCGCGAGCAAGCCGGAGGCAGCGAGGAAATCCCGGCGCGTCCACAACGCATGATCGTGGTCGTGTGCGGCCCCATCGTCCAACGAGACGGCACGGTCGGGTCGATCTGTATGGCCTGGCGATGAGCACATGCTAGCGACGGCGAAAAGAAAGAACGGGCGCGTCTGAAGAGGAAGCTGACCAGAGGTTGCGGGTGCTGACCAGACGAAGCGACGGCCTTCTCTAATGGAGGTTGATGGCTGGAAGTGTCGTGAAGTAGCGAACCAACTCCCGAATGTGGAGAGCACTCTCCTCAAGATCCATGTCCCACATGTAGGCCTGGGTGCCACCGAGAAGCACTTCGGTCGCTTCAGCAAGGGTCGCTGGATCGAGCGGGACGGCCACAAAGAGACCAGCAAGGTCGCGCGTCAGGGCTACCGGATCCGACGGGTCGGGCATCGACAAGCCGAGCAGGCGGTAGTCTTGTGCGTTCCAACTCGAGAGGAGGTCAAGCGTGGCGAGCCGAAGAACGTGGGTGCTCGTGTCAACCCAGGTCGTGAAGCCGGGCCACCCAGACACATCGGGAGGATTGAAGATGGGGTGGAGGACCTCGATGTTGGTGAACAGCCGCTGCGTGCGTGACGGGAGACGCGCGCGAGACATACGGCTGCCCAGAAATCCGACGAAGAGATCGAAAGGCGAACGAATCTTAACCCCAAACGCCTGCTCGTTAAAGAAGTGACTGCTTTGCAGGAGCCTGCGAACAGCGGGCGCGATCTCGAAATCGTGGGCCAGGAGAACGGCTGCTAGCTCGCTGACGACCTGTTCGTTGGGTACGTCGTAGACGAACTCCTGGTACAGCCTTCGACTGACGAAATGGGCGATGGCATCCGAGCGCTCCTCGAAGAGGATGCGGAGCGCATCCTCGTAGGTCCAGGCACCTCGCCGCCCGAAAATGGTCTTGGCTTCCCGGTCGTGGCGGTCGGGGACGAAGAACGTTTCGATGGCGTCTTTGTCGATTCGATAGGACCAGCCGGTCAGCGCACGCGCGAGCTCCTGGATGTCCGTCTCGGTATAGTTAGACGCTCCGTCCGGGCCGACCGGCCCCATCGTGAACAGTTCGAGCAACTCGCGTGCGTAGTTCTCGTTCGGTGCTCCAACGGCATTGCTCTGCCCATCAAGAAAGGTGAGCATCCGCACATCGTCGCGTCCGATCTCAGTGACGAGTTGGCGGTAGTTGCCCAGGGCATGCATGCGGAGGCGTTCCGCATAGCGGATCACAATCGCCGAGTTGTGTGGCACTGTGTGCCGTCTCGCTGCTAGAATGTTGCCAAGCAAGAGGGTCAGCCGCTCTCGGAGCGCCGTACCTGGCGCCCGCATCTCGAGCGCTTCGTGAATAGACTGCTGGCCGATATCCACCAAGGTGTCGCGGTCACGCCGGACAGAGGGGGTGGGGTCATCGTACCAAGTCGGCCGGGGAGGGAAAGGGGCGGTAGCCGCCGTGTCTACCAACCGGGCCACCGCTTCTTGCGGTGTTGAGTCCAGGAGCTGGGAGACCTGCTCCATGCAAACCGCGTAGCCAGCACGCCTGAGCAGGTGCTGGGCCTGGCGCACATGCCACGCCTGCTCGCTGGAAGGCACGTACGGAGTGAGGCCTCCTGCATAAGGCAATGGCTGTGCAGGCGTTGCGCGTACGCTCGGGCGACCGGAGTGGGGCGTGGGCGATTCGCCCGCTCGAGGTGGGTTCGCTGATAGAAAGCGCCGGCGATTCATCGGTCGTCGTCAACTCTGTGAGGGCAGCGAAAGTCTGCGAAGACTGCACCGCAAAGGTAGCGCCGTTCCTCAGCGGATGACATCCGAGGCCAGCCTATCGTGAGTAGGGAAGAAGAGACCATGAGAGCGTGATACGCTGTCGATGCAGCGAGCCCACGATGCAAGAGGGCGCCGCCAAGGAGCCTGGGGCGATGAGACGAATGCAGGGCATGCGGAGTCACGGCCGAGGGCAGCGGTCGGCTCAAGAGGCGCCACCGTGGTGCCTCACCGTATTCAAGCGATAGGGGCTCGGTATCAGGTGTATAGAAATTATTTTGCATATTTATGAGTCTTGGTATTGACACAGCTTGGCTGGCTCCCTATACTGTAAGTCCTGATGCCGCGCGTCCCCTGCGCCTGATCAACCTGAATACTCTCGTGCAATCACGCTTTTTCCATAGTAGCTGCCGACTCGGCACCACCGCGCTCCAGGCGCAGTGGGAAGCGGTGGCACCGTCGTCCTTGCAGGGCGGCTTCGTGCCTATGCCGAACCGGGTCGATACGCCCTATGCCCGAGGTGGGCTGTGTCCATAGGTACGCTGTGCCTTCACGCCCACCCACCTCGGCTCCGCGCTCAGGTGGGTTTTTTTGTACCTATCCGCCGCAATTGAAGGGGGTTAATTGCTTCTCGCCTTCCTTTGTGACGTCCTGCCGAACTGACGATTCCCTCTCGCCACACCTAGCCATAGTCCGATGTCTTAATCCACCAGCACTGGGTGTTTGACCCTCCACCGTCACGTCCACCTTCCACAACCGACGCTCGTTTCGATTTAGCTCTGCATTTCCTGCGGTTCGACTTCGCTGGCCTAAACGGCTCGGCTAGACCGAAATGAACTCGCTTCGCCTCTGCGAAGTAGCCGAAGTAATAAATTTCATAAGTGTGTAAATAAACACACATATTTGTTCCTTGATATACTGATCGCTTCGCTGCACGAATAGCTGCTGCGCGCCCTGTAAGGCGCATGGTAGCTCCACACCGTGCGGTCCCGCGCCCTCATGCTCTGAGCGTACATACTTGGATGATCCATCGCCCATGGCGGTGGTTGGGTTCGATTCCCAAAGCCTGCTTGGCAGGCCGCCTGTTTCAGGCCGCTCAGAGGACTTGCGCGGTGCCGTACCGCTTCTCTGGAGATCCCAGTCTCCCTGGAAGCCATGGTCTAGTAGCTCAACGGCCAGAGCACCCGGTAGTCTGCCGGACGGTTGCGGGTTCGCCCTCACATCTAAAGAAAGGGCCCGCCTGGACCGCTCGTTCGCGCCCAAACGCACTGAGCATACACACTCTCACCAACGATGGGGGCGCTGCCGAGAACAGCGCTGCAAGTCGGACCCCTCAATAGCCGACACGCCGCAAGGCACCGCCGTCTGGACTTGCGCGGTTCACGCTCGCGACTGTCGCACTACAAACAGGCACCTCGTGCGTGCCACCCTGCACCGGTAGCCCAACTGGAAGAGGCCCGTGGCTCAGAACCACGTCAGTGGGGGTTCGACTCCCTCCCGGTGTACTACGTCAGCCCCGAGCTGACGCCCTCTGGAGCTAGCTCAATCGGTAGAGCACTGGCTTTGGGAGCCAGCGGTTGCAGGTTCAAGTCCTGCGCTTCAGACCACGATGCCGACCTCGAAAGGTCGCCGTCAGCGCGCCGTGCCATGGGGGACACGGCGCACGCGCCCGGCCACCAGCGGCGGGTGGGGAGGTCTCCCCGCCGTGGCCGGGCGCCTGGTCAGCGGGTGC
>JBCDFF010000313.1:0-5373 GCA_039178415.1 Bacteroidota bacterium | reverse complement strand
TAATACGGATTCGGCGTCACGATGTCAGCATGGCTCTGTGTTGCGTATTGCGTGTTGCGTATCGGATCGAGGTCAACACGCACTACGCAACAGGCAACACCTCCTCGGCTATCCTGACATCGACGAACTGAAAGCGTATAATCCTGTCCCTGCCATGGGTGCCGTCGGTGTTCTCCGGCTTCATGGTGGCCCAGCCAGCGCGCCAGCCTACGCCTGCGCGTCAGTGTAGGATCGAGATAGCGCGCATCGTACGCTCGCCGTCCACCTCCACGGTCACGAAGTGCACGCCTGCCGGGACCTGGCCGGGCGCGAGCAACGGGGCATGCTCGCCTGCGGCGTAGGTCTGCGGGGCTGCACTGGCGACCACGCGCCCGAGGGCGTCGTAGAGCGTCAGTGTGACCTCTCGCGGCGCGTCGAGGACGAACGGGACCGTGAGCGCCTGGGTAGCGGGCAGCGGGTTGGGGAACGGCGCGCTCACGCTCAGCACGGCGGGCACAGCGGCCGGCTCGGCGTCCACGCCCCGCAGCGTCATCGTGAAGCTCGTGGTGTAGACGTAGTCCCCCACGCTGGCGCGGTTGCCGTTGGTGGCGTTGCCGACCGCATAGGCCGTCACGCTTGTGGGCGGCTCGTCCACCGGGGCCGTCCAGGAGACCGTCCAGGAGGTCTCCAAGCTGCCTGGCGAGGTGTGTGTGACGTGCGTGAACGGATTACCGCCGATGCCCTGGGTCGTCCCGTCGCTGCTGGGCGCGAGCGTCCCCACATGCTCGGCCTCCTCGTCTTTCACCGTGAACTGGAAGCCTTGCTTCTTCTGGCTCCCCTCAAGGGGCGTCGTGTTGTCCACCGTGATGGTGAGCATCACGGTTTCTCCGGCTGCATAGGTGTCTGGGCCTTCGATCGTGACGCTGCCGCTGCCGCTGTTGAGTTCATACGAGCTGTGGCAGGCCGCACACGTGCCTTCGAAGTTGCCTCCGGGTCGCGGCGCACCGGTCAGGCCCGGGGGAGCCCCGTAGGAGTACGTCAGCGCGAGGAGCAGCGGGGCCAGCCCCAGAGCACCAAGACCGAGCAGAAGCGAGCGAGTTTTTAGAACGTGCACGGTGGAGACTGCGAGAGTGGGCGGAGCGGGCTAGCGGACGACCGTGAAGGTCTGCGTTACCGACCGAGCAGGCAAGTCAAGCCGCGCGATGTAGATGCCAGCCGGGAGGTCTGCCGTGTTGAACGTCGGGACGTAGAGCGTCCCTGGGTTGACGACCCCTTCGAACGGCGTTGCCACGAGGCGTCCGAGGCTGTCATAGACTCGGATCGTCACCGTGCCCGCCTCGTCGCTGCGTAGTTCGAAGGCCCCTCGCTGCTGCATGGGATTCGGGCTGACGCGGAAAAGCGACTCGTCCGCCACGACGGACTCCTCCGCGTTGACGCCGGAGGCACTCGCCAGGCGTGTCACGCCCCCGAAGAAGTTGGAGAAGTAGAGCTCACCGTTCCGGTCTTGGCCGAGCGACGAGACGTTGCCCACGCCGCCCTCGATGGTGATGAGCCCGTTGGGGTTGCTCGGGTTCGAGAGATCGACGGCCCATGCTGTGAAGAAGGCAAAGTCGCCGAAGATGTAGAAGCCCTGCAGTTCTGGCACGCGGCTGCCGCGATAGACGTAGCCGCCCGTGATCGAGGCCCCGAACTCTGCGTGGTTGTAGTAGAGCACCGGTTCAACGACGTCGGAACGGTCGCAGTCCTGAGGGCCGTCGAGCGGGAAGCAAAAGGCCCCTTCCAGCCGCTTCCAGCCGTAGTTACCGCCGGCCTCAATCCGGTTTACCTCCTCCCAGGTGATCTCTCCGACGTCCGCCGAGTAGAGCTCGCCCGTGAGCCGGTCGAAGGAGAGGCGCCATGGGTTGCGGAAGCCATAGGCATAGATCTCCTCGCGCCACCCGTTTGTGTTGCCCACGAACGGGTTGTCGGCCGGGATCCCATAGGCCTGCCCTCCAGACGGGTTGTCCACGTCGAGGCGGAGGATCGTGCCGAAGATGTTGCCGGGGTTCTGGGCGTTGTTGTCGGGGTCCTCAAACTCTCCCCCGTCGCCTACGGAGACGTAGAGATAACCGTCCGGCCCAAAAGCCAGGTCGTTGATGCTGTGAGCGAAGGAGGGCTGCGGCAGCTCGATGAGGATCTGTTCGGAGTTCGGATCGAGGCGACGTGGGTTGGTCGAGGAGCGCGTGAAGCGGGAGAGGTAGCAGACGTAGTCGGCCCCCGTGTCGCCCCCGAGGAGGTAGGTCACGTAGACGTAGCCGTTGGTGGCATAGTCCGGGTGGAACTCGAGCGTGTAGAACTCGCCTCGCTGGGTGGAGCCGAGGATCCGGTCGGAGATGTCGAGGAAGATCTCGGACTCGCTCACGTTGTCCCGCGCCTCAAAGACACGGATCCGGCCGTCGTACTCGGGCACATAGAAGAAGCCGTCGCCTGGATCACGCAGGCCGAGCGGCGACTGGAAGCTGACCCCGAAGAACGGATAGTCGACGAGGGCGGTCGCTCCTGTGACGGGGAGATTGCCAAGGTCGCCGATTCGCTGGGCCTGGGCAGGGCTCCACAGAAGGGCAACGAGGCCGAACGCTAGCAGAAAACGCAAAGGACGCATGGGGAAAAACCGTAGTGGGTTGGAGCGGCACGGAGTATACCCGAGCGCACACGCCAGTGCAATGACTTAACCGTTTCCCTACCGAAGCCTTGGTCACGCTGGGCAAGCCGCTAGTCGATGGACCCGGGTGCCGGCGCGCCGGTCGCGTTGAGGCGGATGCGATAGAGGCTCGTCCCCGAGGTGACGTAGAGCGTGCGCCGGTCGTCGTCGCCCCAGGCGCAGTTGGTGGTCTGCTCAGGCACCGCGACCTCGTCGAGGAGCGTGCCGTCGGGCGCGAGGATGCTCACGCCGATGGGCGAGGTGACGTAGAGCCGCCCTTCGGTGTCGAGCTTCAGGCCGTCGGTGTAGCCCTCAGCCTCGGCGAACGTCGGCGCGCCGAGCGTGGCGAGTTCGCGCATGCCCGTGAGCGCGTAGCCGGTGTCGAGGGCGCCGTCGAGACTGAACGCGAAGAGCTGGCGCGTCTCGGAGTTGGTGACGTAGAGCGTCTGCTCGTCGAGCGACAGCGCGATGCCGTTGGGGCGGTGCAGCGCCGCGTCGAGGAGCGTGACCGTGCCGTCGGGCGCGAGGTGGTAGACGCCGGAGAAGCCGAGCTGCGGGTCGGTCGGCGAAACCCCGTAGGGCGGGTCGGTGAAGAACACCGAGCCGTCCGAGTGCACGGCGATGTCGTTGGGGCTGTTGAGGCGCTCGTCGCCCAGGTGGCTGGCGAGCGTCGTCTGCACGTGGGGCGCGTCCAGACGGGCAAGCTGGCGGCGGCCGTGCTGGGCGAGGAGCAGCCGCCCCTCCGTGTCGAGGGCGAGCCCGTTGCTGTGGCCCGACGGGTGGAGGTAAGGCGTGACCCCGTCAGCGTCGGTGTAGGCGTAGACCGTGTTGCCGGGGATGTCGCTGAAGAGCACCGCCCCGTCTTTCCACACGGGCCCCTCGACGAACTGGAAGCCCGCCGCCACACGCTCGGCTTCCGCGCCTTCAGGCACGGGCGACGACATCGGCTGGGCCACGACGGGCAGCGCGATCAGCGCGACGAGGAGCGAGAAGGGGCGCATGGTACTCAGCGGGTAGTCAATCAGGGCAACCCTGCAAGGTAGAGCGTGCCGCCATGTTGCGGTCGGCTTACTGGATCCCATTGAAGTCAATCCACGGGCGCACGGGTCCTGCTTCGAGTTGACCACCTCCCGTCACTCCGAGATGGATGACCCTGCGTTTTTCCATCTCCATCTCAGCACATTTGTGGATGAGGTCGATGGCTGGTTGCACCGCCTCCCACAACGCATCGTCTTGCACAAACGACTGGAGAAATGCGCACTCGCGCACAAAGCGGGCACAACGCTCCGAGTTCATCGAACTGCGACTGTGGTCGAGTATACGTCCTACCATCGCCAGGTCGTACGCCTGCCCCAGACATCCTAGCCGGTACCACGCTCTTTGGCTCACCACGCTTTTTTCGCTCGTTTCGACAACGCGGCGGTGCTTCTTTCCGCCGAGCCGACTAAGCTCAACAGCAACCCATCCGGTGTGCCAATGCGATAGGCGGAAGCCACCGCGATAGTCAGAGTACTTCCTCGAAAAGCCTTTGCACGACAACCAGTCCTCGGTCAGTCGGTCTTCATACCGGTACCGACGGGCTACAGCGGCGAATGGATCTGGGTAGTTGCTGATCCTTGTAGGCGGTAGACTGCGGAGCCACTCGACTCGCCTTACATAGACCTCGTTCGCCCCGACTTTTGCCATTTCGCACTCTCTCATCAGTTCGAGGATAGGTTGGAGGTAGCGTAGGAGCGCGCCGTCACCAATGACTTCGGACATGAACGCTACGCTTTCTCGGTATACCTCGCAATCAGCGGCTCTGTACACACGCCCATACTCTGTTTCGTGACGACTCGCCAGGTTGAGTTGATAGCCTCTCGCAAGCCAGGCCAGCCTCCTCAGCGCAGGAACGCTGACGCTGCGTTCATCCAGAAAGCGGGTAACGTGTCCAGGATCTGTGCGAACAAGCCGCAGGGTGACCTTCGATGGTTCCCCTCGTCGTGGCTCGTCCGAGCCTCTGCGCAGGTAAGCAACGTGCAGGCGATCACAGTAGGGTGATGGTGCCATCGGGTATGGAGAGCGAGTGGGGATTCACCTTCTATGTCAGACAACAAGTGTGCCTGACGCACCTGTGACACCGGCTGGGGCTACGCTTCCAGGGCTTCACCTAGCGCTAACCTCAGCGGCGGAACGTGTGGTTTTCAGCGCGGGTTGAAAGTCCGTTCCACCCGCGCCCTACTCTGCGCACTCACCCGCCCACCCCGAGTCTGCATGGACGACCGGATCATCATCCGCGGTGCCCGCGAGCACAACCTCCAGAACGTCGACCTTGACCTGCCGCGCAACGCGCTTGTGGTGTTCACCGGCCTGAGCGGCTCGGGCAAGTCGTCGCTCGCCTTCGACACGATCTACGCCGAGGGCCAGCGGCGCTACATGGAGAGCCTGAGCGCCTACGCGCGGCAGTTCCTCGGCCAGATGGAGCGGCCCGATGTCGACTTCATCGACGGCCTCAGCCCGGTCATCGCCATCGAGCAGAAGACGGTCAGCCGCAACCCGCGCTCGACCGTCGGCACGGTGACGGAGATTTACGACTTCCTGCGGCTCCTCTTTGCCAGTGCGGGAACGGCGTATTCGTACGAGACCGGCAACCGCATGGTGCGGCAGTCGGACGACGAGATCATCGACCAGATCGTGGCACTCCCCGAGGGCACGAAGCTTTCGATTCTGGCTCC
>JBCDFF010000312.1:0-5374 GCA_039178415.1 Bacteroidota bacterium | reverse complement strand
CTACGTCCGCACGGAGGCAGCGTCGACGGCGGAGCTGATCTACGACCTCATCGCCGCGCACGACGCAACCGCCATCGACACCGGCATTGCGACGGCGCTCTACACGGGCATCGTCACCGACACGGGCTCGTTCCGGTTTGGTGCAACGCGCCCGAGCACGCACCGCATCGTCGCCGACCTGATGGAGCGCGGCGGCATCACGCCCGAGCCGATCCACATCGCGATCTACGACGGCGTCCAGCGCGAAGACCTACGGCTTTTGAGTTTGGCCCTCAAGACGATCCGCACGCACTACGACGGCCGCCTCGCCACGCTCTACGTCGCCCAGCAGATGCTCGACGAGACCGGCGCGCCGATGGACGCCTCGGAGCCGTTCGTGCAGTACGCGCTCAGCCTCGACGGGGTGGAGGCGGCGGTGATCTTCCGCGAGGTCAAGGGCGGCGTGAAGGCGTCGTTCCGCTCCAAGGGCGACTGCCCGATCAACGGCTGGGCGGCCCGCTTCAAGGGCGGCGGCCACCCCAACGCGGCGGGCGCGTTCGTGAAGGGCGGCGAACTCCACGCGACGATCAAGCGCGTCGTGAAGGCAGCCCCCGAGCACCTCACCGGTGCCCCGGAAGCGTTCGAGGCGTCGGACACGCTCTCGGCCGAGACGATGGCCCTCCTCCAAGCGATGCGCGAACAGGGTGGGTGATGTATGAAGGTGTGGAGGTGTGAACGTGGGGGCCACCGTGCCGCGACGCGAGCTTCCTCTCGTTCATACGTTCGCACCTGCACACGTCCACACGTCCTCATGACCGACCGTGCCGCCCGCCTTGCTTTCGTCCGCGACCTCGCCATCGAGGTGGGCGCGCTGACGCTCGACGGCTGGGGGCGCACCACCGGGACGGCCAAGACGGCGGACCGCTTCGACGTGGCAACGGAGTATGACCGTCGCGCCGAAGCCCTCGTGCGTGAACGCCTCGCGGCGGCCTACCCCGGCGAGCCGATCCTGGGCGAGGAGGGCGGCCTCGAAGGCGACCCCGACGCGGCCCGCGCGCGGCTGTGGGTGGTCGACCCCATCGACGGGACGCTCAACTACCAGCGCGGCCTGCCGATGTACGCCGTCAGCATCGCGTTCTGCGAGGACCTCGTGCCGACCGTTGGCGTGACGCACTGCCCGGCGAACCAGCAGACGTTCGCCGGAGCCACGGGTCTCGGCACGACGATGCAGATCGCCGACCGCGCGCCCGTGCCGATGCGGCCGAACGCGGATGTGGCTCGCGACGACGCGCTCTTCGACGTAACGGGACCGGGCACCTACGCGCTCGTGGCCGCCGCCGACCGCCTCGGCGTGCCGCGCCAGACGTGGCGCTACCTCCGCAGCGCGTGCATGAGCTTCGCCTACGTCGCCGCCGGGCTGCTCGACACGACGCTCCACTCGGGCCTCTCGCTCTGGGACTGCGCCGCGGGCGACGTGCTCCTGCGCGAGGGCGGCGCCCCCGGCATCACGGACTTCGACGGGCACCCGCTCTTCCCCGACCGCCTCGCCACGTGGATCGACAGCGCGCTCGACGGTACCACTGAGGAGGCCCGTGCCGCCTTTTCTGCGACGGCGGCCGCGTCTCAATCTCTCCTTAACGACCACGCGCTACGCCTCGTCGCCGAGGCCCGCGCTGGTGCAAGGGGACTGCCGACGGGGCAGCCGGGGCGGTAGGGGGCGTTCGTGCTCGGCAGGGACACCCCCTGCTTCCCTCCCCATAAAGGGTCGGAAAGCTGTCCCCCTCACGCGTGAGGGGGACAGTCCGAGGAGCGGAGCGCGTGAGCACGGAGGCGACGCAGGACAGGGGGTGCTCAGCGACCGTCAACAAAAACAGGGGGTGCCGCCCAAGCACAGCGCGTCAATCATAATGCCTCTATTGCTTATGCATCAGAATTCGATGTATACTCTCGCATGGACACGACGCAACTCTTCCGGGGCACGCTCCAGACGGTGGTGCTCCGGCTGCTCGCCGAGCGCGGGCGCATGTACGGCTACGAACTCACCCAGCACGTCCGCGACCGCACCGACGGCGCGCTGACGATCAGCGAGGGCGCGCTCTATCCGCTCCTCCACAAGCTAGTCGCGGCGGGACTGCTCGACGTAGAGACGGCGCGGGTAAACGGGCGACAGCGGAAGTACTACCACGTCACCGCCGAGGGCCGCGCCGCCGCCGCCGAGCAGGTCCGCGCCTTCGAGGCGTTCGTCGAGACGATGCGCGCTGTGCTCGCCCCGCTGCCGCCGAACCCGTCTGCCGCCTAGCCCCGCCGCCTGCCCCCTCCGCCTCCTAGTTCTCCTCGCTGTGCACGCTTCCGACACGGTACCGCCCGCCGCCCCGCTCACCGACGCCCAGGTGGCGCACATCGTCGCCGACCTCAAGCGGCGGGGGCTGCTCTACGTGCCGCTCCTCGACGACCTCGTAGACCACGTCTGCTGCCTCACCGAGGCGCGGCTGGCCGACGGCGACCCGTTCGAGGACGCCTACGCTGCGGCCCTCGCCGACTTCGGCGGGACACGCGGGCTGCGCCGAGTCCAGCGCCGCGCCCGCTCCGCCGCTGCTCCTCACACCACGCTCCTTCGACGTATGACCTACGCTTCCTCTGCCTTCGTGGCCGTTCTCTTCGCTGCGCTCTCGTTCAACGCGAGTGCGCAGCAGCCGTCCGTGCTGCCCATCGCCAAAGAGCACCTCGTCCGGGTCTCCGCCGAGTTCGGCCAGCTTGGCAAGACGGAGCGCGGCACCCATGTCACGCACCGCGGCGTCGACTTTGTGGTGCCGGAGGGCACGCCGATCTACGCGACGGCCCCGGGCGTCGTGGAGCTGCGCGACCAGCCGACCAGCTACGGCCTCAACATCGTCCTGACGCACAGCGGGACGTACGCCTCGCGCTACTCGCACCTGTCGAGTTTTGCCGTCGAGGACGGGCAGGCCGTTGAGCAGGGCGACCTGATCGGCTACGCGGGCAGCACCGGCCGCTCGACGGGGCCGCACCTGCACTACGAAGTCCTCCGCGACGGCGAGCCCGTGGACCCAAGCGCCTACTACGACCTGGACTGAGTGCTACGCCGCTAGCCAACTCCCCAGCAGGCCAGCCACGATGAGCAGCGTGGCGAACGAGAGCGCCACGGTGGGCTGCTGAAACCAGTAGCGGGCGGAGACGATGCTATAGGTCACGGGCAAAACCAGCGCGGCGATCAGCCACCACGGGTTCTCAAGCGGCACACCGCTTCCGAGAAGGGGTGGGAGCCCGATGAGCAGCCCTGCGACTACCATGCCGAGAGCGTGGGAGAGGTTGAAGCCCACCCAGGCTCGCCAGAGCGTCGTCTCCAGGTCGGGGGCTAGCCCGAGGCCGCCCACGAAGCCCATCGCTTCTTGCACGCGCGGGTCGGTCGGCGTCATGCCACCGCTTGTGCGATTAGAGGTGAGCGTGAGCAGCGCGTGGGCGACGCCCAGGAGCACGAGGAGCCCAGCTCCGGTCACAACGAGCCAATGCATAGCGGTACGTCAAACGGTTGCGGAGTGCCTGCACCCCCGCATAAAGTTGAAGAGCGCAGGCATGTCGGTGAGAGGTCAACGGGTGGCTATGGTAGCAGCCAGGCCCACCACCTAGCCAGGGGATACGTGCCGTAGAGTTCAAGCGAGGCGTACAGGGAGCGCGATCGCATCGCCTGTCCGCGTTCGAGGTCGTTGGGAGCCTGTATCTTCTCGCCTTCAAGCGCCACGTACGGGCCGTGGTGCAATCATCGAGTTCTGAGTCGTGGGCGCACCTATGCAGGCCGTGTTTCTCGTCGGAGCGGCGCAGGGACTGTTTCTGGCAGCCGTGCTGGCCAGCCGCCACCGGAATGCGCTGCCCAACCGGCTCCTGGCGGGGCTCATCCTGGCGTTCTCGCTCGAACTGGCGATGGCGGTCTACTACAGCTCGGCGTTCAACCTTCGGCATCCGTCGCTGACCGGGCTGGACCTCCCGGTCGCGTTCCTGTTTGGGCCGCTGCTCTACCTCTACGCGCGCACCCTCAGCCGAGGCGAGACGCAGCTACGCCGCCTCGATCTCGCGCACGGCGCGCCGTTCCTGGTGTGCGCGCTCTTTCTCCTGCCGTTCTTCCTCCTACCGGGGCCGGAAAAGCTGCGGCTCATGGCCGACCCAAGCCTCTCGCTCCAAACGCGGGCGCTCACCGTCATCAACCCGCTCAAGCTGCTGCACGGGGCCGTCTACCTCGGCCTCCTCATGCGCCTGATGCAGCGATACGGGCGGCGCCCCCAAGACACGCGCTCGTCGGTGGAGCAGATCCAACTGCGGTGGCTCCGCAACTTTGCCCTCGGCCTCGTGGCGATGCTCGTAGTGTCGGCGCTGCTCTTTGCGCTGGGTGGGCGCGACACTGTCCTGGGCATGGACCCGAGCGGGGTCTACGACGACCTCACCCTCCTCGCCGTCACCGTGTTCGTCTACGCCATCGGCTACTTCGGGCTGCGGCAGCCTGCGATCACAGCGCCGCCCACCGACGATGAAGTGGAGCCGCCAGCATCCCTCCCCCGCGTCTCGTACGCCCGCTCCGGGATGGACGCCGCCGAGGCCGCGCGCCAACGCGACCGGCTCGTCGCGCTCATGGAGACCGAGCACCTCTACCGGCGCGGCGACCTCACGCTCCACGACCTCGCCGCCGTGCTCCAGGTCACGCCCCACAACCTCACCGAGGTGCTCAGCACGCAACTCGACCAGCGCTTCTACGACTTCGTGAACAGCTACCGCGTGCGGGAAGTCCAAGCGCGGCTGGTCGACCCAGCCTTCGCCCACTGGACGGTGCTCGCGATTGGGCTGGAAGCGGGCTTCAACGCCAAGTCGTCGTTCAACGCGGCGTTCAAGCGGCACACCGGGATGACGCCGTCGCAGTACCGCCGCCAGCAGGTCGAGGCGATCTGAGGAACGGGCACGTTGAGTCAGGTAGATCGTTCGCACCCCCGCCTGAAGCGCACCCCGACAGGGCATCATGGGGCGGCCAAGATGCTGCCCTCACGCATGGGGGGACAGTTTGAGGGAGGCGAGAGCAGGGGGCAGACGCATCGCCGAGCCGTATGACTCGCAGAGCTCAATGAACAATGATGATGTCATCCTGAACTTGTTTACTGCGTAAAGCTTCGCTTTCAGGATCCCTGACGACTGCGGTGCCCCGAAAGATCGCTGAGATGCTGAATCAAGTTCAGCGTGACAAAGGCGAAGGGGTATCGCTGTGCTTGATGTACGCAGGTACGGGCGACCGGACAAGGTCCAGGCCCGCTGGACGAGACCTGGTCGGAGGTCCAGACGGGCGGGCGTGGTCGAAGGGCGACCGGCTAGCGGGCTAGGCTCCGGGACGCAGCGCTCG
>JBCDFF010000311.1:0-5379 GCA_039178415.1 Bacteroidota bacterium | reverse complement strand
GGCTCCCGGTCGCGGTCAGCGGCGCGCCGTCGTCGGGGAGGTCGTCGGGCGTGAGCAGCTTGGCGATGCCGAAGTCGAGCAGTTTGGCCTTGCCGCGCCCCGCTCCTGACATGGGGGCGACGAGAATGTTGGAGGGCTTGAGGTCGCGGTGGACGACGAGGTTCTGGTGGGCGTACTGGACGGCATCGCAGACCTGGAGAAAGAGGCCGAGGCGGTCATGCATGCTCAGCTCGGCCGTGGCGACGTGCTCCGTGATCGGCGCGCCGTCCACCACTTCGAGCGCGAAGAAGGGCGTGCCGACGAGGTCGCCGCTCTCGGAGCCCGCCACGCCGCCGTCGAGCAACCGCGCGATGCCGGGGTGCTGGAGCCGCGCGAGCGTCTGCCGCTCGGCGAGGAACCGCTGCCGCAGCGTCGGGTGCGGGGCCGCGATGAGCTTGAGCGCCACTGACTGCTCGAAGCCGCGCCCGTCCTCCACGACACGTTCGGCGAGGTAGACCGCGCCCATGCCGCCGCGCCCGAGTTCGCGCGCGAGCCGGTACGGCCCCACGCGTCGCCCGACCAGCGCCGCGAGCGCGTCCGCGCCGTCGCCGCCCACGGTCGTGTCCAGCAGACTGTCCTCGACCTGATCCAGGGCGCGGTGGGCGAGGAACGTCTGGGCCGCGTCGTCGGCGGCCAGGAGTGCCTCGGCCTCAGCGCGCAGGGCGTGGTCGTCGCCGCAGGCCTCGTCCAGGTAGACCGCGCGTGCGCCGGCGTCGAGGTCGAAGGCCTCGTCGAGGAGGGTGTCGAGGCGCGCCCATTGCTCGGGGCTCAGGCGCTCAGGGGTGGGGAGGTCGGACATCGCGTGGTGGCTTGCGTCGTCCGGAGAGGCCGCTGTGGGGCAAGACAGCGTCACGTCCGGGCGCAAACATACTGGTTGCACATCCCTTGCACCAAGGCGCGTAGGGCGTGGCAGCCAGCCGTGCGAGTGCGAGGACTCTACGCCGCGACCGAGGTCAGCCGGGGTCGTTGTGCCCAGGCACGCGCCTGGCCGACGAAGCCCTCGAAGAGCCGCTGCGTCCCGGCGTCGGTGTCGACGAGCATCTCCGGGTGCCACTGCGCGCCCACGGCAAATCCATGCGGGCGCTCGATGCCCTCGATCAGGCCGTCTGGAGCCCACGCTGTCGCCACGAGGTTGTGCCCGAGTCGGTCCACGCCCTGGTGGTGCATGCTGTTGATGGCGACGGTCTCTGTGCCGAAGGCGGCGTGGAGGTGGCTACCCGGCGCGATGCGGAGGTCGTGGGCGAGATGGTCGCGGGCGTAGCCCTGCGTGGGGAAGTAGTCGTGCTTGATCGCGTCGGGGAAGAACGCCGCCGTGTCCTGGTGGAGCGTGCCGCCGCAGGCCACGTTGAGGACCTGCATGCCGCGGCAGATGCCGAAGAACGGCTTGCCCTCGGCGAGCGCCCAGCGCGTCATGCGCAGCTCCACGGCGTCGCGCGCGAGGTCGGTGCGCCCGGTGAGCGGGTCGAGGGCCGCGCCGTAGCTGGACGGGTGCACGTCCACGCCGCCCGCGATGAAGAGGCCGTCGAGGCGGTCGTAGATGGCCCGCAGCGTGGCCTCGTCCTGACTTGCAGCGTGGGGGTCGAGGAGCGGGATCATCACCGGGGCCGCGCCGGTCGAGGCCAGCGCGACGAAGTAGCGGTGGTTCATCACCCACGAGTGCGGGAGCGCCTCGGGGATGCCGTCGATGGCCTGGAGCGTCTGCGCGGGGACGCCGATGAGAGGGCGGTGCATGACGAGGGGGTGGTGGGGCGGGCTTGAATCAACGGTCCCGCCACGGTCGCGGAAAATCAGAATAGCGCCGACGATACCAAAAACCGGACCGTCTGCGCCACCCGCCCCGAGAAACCACCTCGTTTTTTAAGGCAGGAAGGGCTTTTCTTCGACCGCCCGCTGGGCAGCGCGTTCCCGCCGGGCGCCCCGCCAGTGCCACGTCGAAGGGGGCTGACGGGGGGCTCGCGTGTGTGGCGTGTGGGCCTCGATTCGACACGCACCACGGACCACCGGGCGGGGCGCTGAGCCTGCCGGAATAGGCATGAGACACCCCTAGGCGACGACGGCCTCGACCTGTGTGATCGCCGGTAGTGCCTCGACGGACTCGGCGCGCAGTCGGAACGAGAACGACGACCCGTAGCCGGGGGCGCTCTCCACCGCCAGTTGCGTCTGGTGCGCCTCCAGAATGTGCTTCACGATGGCGAGGCCGAGGCCCGTGCCGCCCTGCGCCCGCGAGCGGCTGCGGTCCACCCGGTAGAAGCGCTCCGTCAGGCGTGGGATCTCGTCCTCCGGGATGCCGATGCCGTCGTCCACCACGGCCACCCGGACCCGGCCCGTCGGCAGCGCGCGCACCATCACCTCCACGTTGCCGCCCGGCTGGTTGTACTTGAGCGCGTTCTCGACGAGGTTTTCGAGCACCTGGCTGAGCCGCTCGCGGTCGCCGAGCACCCGCGGGAGGCCGGGGGCACACTCGGCATGCAGCGTCACCTGCGCGTCCACCGCTGCCACTTCGAGGCGCTCCAGGATCTCATCGACCAGCGCGGGAAGCGCGATCGGCTCCAGCGTCATCGTCAGCTCACCTGTTTCGAGACGGCTGATCTCGGTGAGGTCGCGGGTGAGCATGGCCAGGCGGTCGGCGTTGCGGTGGATTTTCTCGATGAACGTGCGGTTGACCCGGTCGTCGTCGAGCGCGCCGTCGAGCAGCGACTCGGCGAAGCCCGAGATGGCGAAGATGGGCGTCTTGAGCTCGTGGGAGACGTCGCCGAGGAACTCGCGGCGGTAGTTCTCCAGCTTCGTCAGGCGCTCGATCTCCTGCTGGAGCGCCCGCCCGGCGCGGTAGACCTGGACGATGAGCGCGTCGAGCTCGTCGCGCTCGTCGCCGTGCTGCAGCTGGGCGAGGGCGTCAAAGCGGCGCTTGCGGGCTGCGCGCAGCGTCTTCCGCGCCAGCTCCATGCGCTTGGCGATGAGGAGGTAGGCCCCGAGGTAAGCCGCGACGCCGCTCGCGAGCACCAGCGCGAGCACCAACACCCCGCGTGGCACGTCCAGCGGTGCGACGAGCAGCCCGGCCAGCCCGCCGATCCCGGCGGCGAGGAGCGCGATCCGAAACGCGAGGCGGTTCATGGAGACGAGGAGAGGGAAAGCGAGCCTCGAAAGCTAAGGGGTGCCCACCGCGCCAAGGATAACCCCGACGTTGCGAGACGATAGGCAAGGTGTGTGAGGGTCTGGGAGCGGGGGGGCAGGGGTGCGCACGTGGCTTCACGTCGCGAAGCAAGCGGTGCACCCTTTCGACCCTTGACCCTCGCTACACGCCGAAGCTGTACGTGGTGGTGGTGTAGGCGCGGACGCGGGCGCCGTCGTGGCGCGCGGGGCGGAAGCGCTCGCGGCGGGCCGCGTCCAGCGCCGCCGCCTCGACGCCGTAGCCGATGGCGTCCACGGTGCGCTCCTCGTCGCCGCGCAGCAGGAGGCGCTCCACGACCTCCGCCTCGGCCACCTGGCCGCTCTCGTTGACCAACACCTTCACGCGCACCCGCGCGCGGATGCCTGCGCGGCGCGCCTCGTCCGGGTAGGTCGGCGTGCTCAGCGTGAGGTGGACCGGGCTGCGCTGGGGGCGCTCCACGAGCGCAGGCGCTGCGGGGGCCGGGGCCGGCGTCGCCTCGCGAGCGGGGGCATCCGGGATGGTGATCTCCGTCGGCAGGTCAAACGTGGGCTCCTCGAAGTCGAACTCCTCGTCCGGGATCTCCACGTCGTCCGGGACTTCAACAGGCGGGAGCAGCGTCGGCGGCGGGGGCGGCGGCGGCGGGGCCTGCACGGTCTGCGCGATCTCCTCCAGGGCGACCACCTCGGGTGCGCTGACGTCGTACACCGGGGTCGCTGCGGGCGCGAGCAGCGCCTTGGGCCAGAACGTGAACACCGCGCACACCAACGCCAGGCTCGCCGCAAGCGCTGCGAGGCCTCGAATGCGATAGGTGACAGGGTCGTGGTGGATGGACACGAGGTGCAGGGCGGTGGAAGCCGATAGAACGTAGGCACGGGCGCCTAGCGCATGGCGCGGGAGGACGGTGAATGGTGTCCTGATCCCCGCCAGCGGTTCGATGCCTGAGGCGAGCGGAGCGTTTCTGCGTGTGGATAAGTCAGCGGGTCTCAACCCAGGTCGCGTCCGTAGGTTGCGCCGACCGGCGCGAACCGGGAAGATCACGCAAAGGCCCGCCGTCGATGCGGAACAGCCGCTACCTCCTCCCGTAGCTTGCCCGACCGCCATCCCACCTCCTCGTGCTGGCTATGCCTGGCCCTCCCATCGACCACGGACCCCAGCCCTCTGCCCAGAGCGCCTTGTTCGAGCCGTCGCTCGACGCCGTCCGCTGTTGACCTTCCCGACGCCGGGGAGGTTTTTTTTTGCCCGCCCGCCACGCACCTCCAACGACCCCTGCGATGATCCAGACGCGTCCCGAATCGCCCGCGCTGCCGGTGCCGGCCAAGCTCGCCCTCGCCGACGGCACCGTCGTCACCGGTACGGCCTTCGGACACCCTGGCGAGACCGCAGGGGAGCTGTGCTTCAACACGTCGATGAGCGGCTACCAGGAGATCCTGACCGACCCGAGCTACGTCGGCCAGCTCATGATGATGACCTACCCGCACATCGGCAACTACGGCGCGATGCGCGCGGCGATGGAGGCCGACCGGCCCATGGTGGCGGGCCTCGTCGTGCGCGAGCACCACGCGCGGCCGTCGAACTCGGCCAGCGAGGAGCCGCTCGACGCCTTCATGAAGCGGCACGAGCTCGTCGGCATCACCGGCATCGACACGCGGCAGCTCGTCCGGCACATCCGCGCGCAGGGCGTGATGAACGCCGTGATCTCGGCCGTGGACCTCGACGACGCGAGCCTCGTCGCCAAGGCCCGGGCGCACCCGTCGATGGCGGGCCTCGAACTCGCGAGCCGCGTCGGGACGCAAGCCGCCTATGACTACTGCGACGCGCGGACCGAACACGGCGTCGCGGGCCAGCGCATCGCGGTCTACGACTTCGGCGTCAAGCGCAACATCCTGCGCAGCTTCATGGCGCGTGGCTGCGCCGTCCGCGTCTTTCCCGGCGCGACGCCGCTCGCCGAGGTCCTCGCCTGGAAGCCCGACGGGCTCTTCCTCTCGAACGGCCCCGGCGACCCGCGCGCCATGCCCGCCGCCATCGCGATGACGCAGGCCGCCATCGCCTCGGGCACGCCGCTCTTCGGCATCTGTCTCGGCCACCAACTCCTCGCGCTCGCCGAGGGCCTCGCCGTCTACAAGATGAAGGTGGGCCACCGGGGCGCGAACCACCCCGTCCAGCACCTCGGCACACGCCGCGTGGAGATCACG
>JBCDFF010000310.1:0-5409 GCA_039178415.1 Bacteroidota bacterium | reverse complement strand
AGCGCACGACGCGCTTGAAGTCGGCGTCCATGCGGAAGCCGAGCGACACGACGGAGTTGACACCGGGCTTCAGCGCAAGCGGTCGCGCCACCGCAATCGCGAAGAACTCGGCGGCGTCGTTGACGAAGCGGACCCGCTGAGCCCGCACGACTGGGGGCGGGTTGCCGATGGTCTGCTGCGCGTCCTCCAAGGCCCGAAGCGTCTCCATCGACACCCAACGGCGGCAATAGTGCTCTAGCGCTGAGATGCCGTGCGGCACCGGCACACGCGACATGTTGAACACCTTTGTGAGCTTGTACTCGTCGGTGCCCAGCCGGTGGTTGAAGCGCATGAAGTAGATCTCGTCGAGCCCGAAGTCGGTCGGGATGACCTCCGTGAGCCGGTAGTAGAGCATCTCCGGCGTGACGCGGTAGGCGTCGAGGCCGCGGAGGATCTGCTTGGGGTCCCAGCGTTCGGCGGCGAAGAGAGCAGCGAGGTCACGGCGGACGCGGGCGCGCGGCATGAGGAGCGCCCCGGCGAAGTAGGACGCCTTGAAGTGGTTGAGCACCTGGTCGAACGATTCCGGCTCGATCCACGTCGAGGTCATCGGGCGGTCGGCCAGGCCGAGGTGGTGGTAGCCGATCTCGCGTGCGTAGACGAACGCCCGCTGCGAGGGCATCAGCTTCGGATTGATGTGGAGCACTGCGCCCCTCATCTCGTGGCGCTTGCGGCGGCGGCCCACAGGGGCCCGGTAGATCGAGCGCAGCCGGTCGAGGTCGGGGTGCTCGGGGATCGCGGCGAGATCGACGGCGATGCCGAACCGCTCGGCGAGCGCGCCGCGGAGGTCCTCGTCAGTGAGCCGGTCCTCGGCGCTGAAGCCTGCCGCCTTTCGGAACGCCTCGGCCTGCGCCTCGATGTCGGGGAAGTAGTTGCGGTGCATCTGCTGGTAGGAGCGCAGCGCCGCGAAGAGGAAGTGCTCGTTGCGGAGGTCGTAGTGCCGCATCACCTCCAGGAAGGTCCGCACGAGCGCACTGCCCTCCTCGGGTTTGCCCGCGACCAGCCGGATGACGTCCTCCGGCTCTACGCCGAAGAGCTCGAACGGAAACTCCCGCAGGAACGGCGAGGCGATGGCCGTCTTGATGTCCTGCAGTTCGTCCTCGACGCGCAGCGAGACGAGGTCGTCGTAGGTGGTGCCCAGCGCTGCGGCCAGTTCGATGAGCTTCCCGGGCTTGGGGTACTTCTTGCCCTTCTCGATCTCCGAGAGGTAGGAGATCGACACGCCGGCGGCCTCGGCCACGTCTCTGAGCGGCCGGCCCTGCTCCTGACGCAGCGTCTTGAGCTTGAGGCCGAGGATGAGGCGGAGTTGGTCGGCGTTTTCGGACATCGCGGGGCGTTCGGTGGAAGCGGGACGGCGTTGCTCCCGGAAGAACCGGAAGCGCTTCCGGTCGATTGTTCGCTCGCAGCGACGGTGAAGCGGTTACATCGTTCGCTGCGAGCGAAAGATAGGGCGAAAATCCCACCTCCGAATGAAAGTAATCTGACAGCGAAATTTCGCTTGCTTCCAGATTTTTGCGGCTCTAGGTTGTTTCTCCGCCGTCTGCCCTCCTGCAAGCCTCCCTACCTCCCACGCCCATGCAGCCCCCCCTCACGGACCGCTCCAACGAACTCGCCGACGGCGTCGAGATCAACACGTTCGCCTGGACCCCGCAGGCCCGGCGTCTGCTCACGCCCGACGCCCTCGCGCTGCTTGCGCGGCTCCACCGCGCCCTCGAGCCCGAGCGCCAGAACCTCCTCATGGCCCGCAAGGCCCGCCAGGACGCATTCGACAACGGCGCGCGCCCGGACTTCCTCAATCCGACCGAGCACCCGGACGCACGCGGGGACTGGCAGGTCGCTCCGCTGCCCGAGGACCTCCAGATGCGGCGCGTCGAGATCACCGGCCCCGTGTCAGACGCGAAGATGGTCATCAACATGCTCTCGCGTACGGCCGACGGCCAGCGCGCTGACTGCGCGATGGTCGACTTCGAGGACTCGATGAAGCCCTCCTGGAACAACGTCATGCAGGGCGTCGAGAACGTGATCGGCATTGCCGAGGGCACCCTCTCGGCCGAGAAGACCGACGCGATGGGCGTCGTCGTCAAGCGCTACCAGCTCGACCCCGCCGACATGGCGCTCCCCATGGTGCGCGTGCGCGGCCTCCACCTCGACGAGTCTAACCTCCGCATCGACGGCGCGCCGATCTCGGGCGGCCTGCTCGACTTCGCGCTGGTCGCCTACCACACCGCGAAGACGTTCGTAGCGAAGGGCACCACGCCCAAGTTCTACGTCCCGAAAGTCGAGCACTACCTCGAAGCGCGCTGGTGGAACACCCTCATGGACGGCATCGAGGACGCGCTGGAGCTGCCGCGCTCGACCGTCCGTGCGACGTTCCTCATCGAGACGCTGCCCGCTGCCTACCAGATGGAGGAAATCCTCTACGAGATTCGCACCCACGCGGCGGGCCTCAACGGCGGGCGCTGGGACAAGATTTTCTCGGACATCAAGACGCTCCGCGCGCACGGCGACCGCGTGATGGCCGACCGTGCCACCATCGGCATGAACCGCGACTGGATGAGCAACTACGCCAAGCAGCTCATCCGCGTGTGCCACAAACACGGCGCGTTCGGGATGGGCGGCATGGCGGCGTTCACGCCCGGCCGCGACCCCGAACTGCGTGCCCGACAGACCGCGAAGGTCGTTGCCGACAAAGAGTTCGAGGCGTCCATTGGCCACGACGGATGCTGGGTGTCACACCCCTACTTCATCGGCCCGGCGCTGGAGCCCTTCCTCGCCAAGCTCGACGGCGCCAAGAACCAACTCGGCGTGATGCCCGACCTGCCGGAGCGCCCCGACCTGCTGCCGAAGTCGGACGGCCCCAAGACGATGGCGGGGCTGCGCACCAACGTCCGCGTGGGCATCGCCTACATGAAGGGCTGGAACCAGGACATCGGCTGCGTGGCGTGGGACAACCTCATGGAGGACCTCGCGACGCTCGAAATCAGCCGCGCGCAGACGTGGCAGTGGCTCCACCAGGGCCTCTTCCTCGACGAGGGCATGCAGGTTACGAAGGCGCTCGTACTGAGCATCTTCGACCAGGAGTTGGCCGAGATCAAGGAGGAGATCGGCGACGCGATGGCGGGCCAGCCCGAGGCCGTCGTGGCCGCCGAGCTCGCGCGCTACGAGCAGGCCGCCCGCGACGCCGCCGCCATCTTCACCGAGGACGCCATGCGCGACTTCCTCACCACCCGCTCCGACCTCGCCGGCGTCGCCACCGACCGCGCCGTGATGGTGTGATGCGTCACCCCCTGCTTTCCTCCCCTAAGGGGTCGGAAAGCTGTCCCCCTCGCTGGCGAGGGGGACAGATCAAGCGAAGCGAGATCAGGGGGTGTGTCCCCACTCAACTTCCGATCCCCCAACCCGCCCGTGCCGCCTTCGGGCTAGCCCTCAATGCCATGGAACTCAAGATGACCTCTGTCGACCAGGCCGCCCTCGCCATCCAGCAGGACTGGGACACCAACCCACGCTGGAAGCACGTCACGCGCGACTACACCGCGACCGACGTAGCGCGCCTCCAGAACTCGTTCCCGATCGAATACACACTCGCCAAGATGGGTGCGGAGCGGCTGTGGGACCTGATCCACGAAGGCGACGGCGAGTTCGTTGCGGCGCTCGGCGCGCTCACGGGTGGGCAGGCGCTCCAGCAGGTCAAGGCGGGCCTGAAGGCGATCTACCTCTCTGGCTGGCAGGTGGCGGCCGATGCTAACCTGGCGGGCGAGATGTACCCCGATCAGAGCCTCTACCCGGCCGACTCCGTCCCGAAGGTGGTCCAGCGGATCAACAACACGCTGCTGCGCGCCGACCAGATCGCGCGCGCCGAGGGCGGGCAGGACGAGACCTACTACATGGCCCCCATCATGGCCGACGCCGAGGCAGGCTTCGGCGGCGTGCTCAACGCCTATGAGTTGATGAAGGGCATGATCCGCGCCGGAGCGGCCGGCGTCCACTTCGAGGACCAACTCGCAGCCGAGAAGAAGTGCGGCCACCTCGGCGGCAAGGTGCTCGTACCCACGCAGGAGTTCGTGCAGAAGCTCAACGCCGCGCGCCTCGCCGCCGACGTGCTCGGCGTGCCGACGCTCCTCGTCGCCCGCACCGACGCCGAGGCCGCGACGCTCATCACGTCCGACGTGGACCCCTACGACGCGCCGTTCATCGACCGCGAGCAGGGCCGCACGCCGGAGGGCTTCTACCACGTCCGCAACGGCATGGAAGCCTGCATCGCTCGCGGGCTTGCCTACGCGCCCTACGCCGACCTCGTGTGGATGGAGACGAGCCACCCCGACCTGGAGCAGGCCCGCATTTTCGCCGAGGCCATCCACGCCAAGTACCCGAACCAACTGCTCGCCTACAACTGCAGCCCGAGCTTCAACTGGAAGCAGCACATGGGCGACGCCGAGTTGGCCGTCTACCAGAAGGAGCTCGCCAAGCTGGGCTACACCTTCCAGTTCATCACGCTGGCGGGCTTCCACACGCTCAACTACAGCATGTTCGACCTCGCCCACGGCTACAAGACCGACGGCATGTTCGCCTACTCGCAGCTGCAGGAGGCCGAGTTCGCGAGCGAGGACCGCGGCTACACGGCCACGAAGCACCAGCGGGAGGTTGGCACGGGCTACTTCGACGAGGTGCGCACCGCCATCACCGGCGGCAAGGCGTCCACCGGCGCGATGGCGCACTCGACGGAAGCCGCGCAGTTCTAGGTCGCAGTGACATTCAAGCTGATCGCCGCTCACGGCCTCGATTCCGCCCCCGCTGCGTTCGACTCGTCCCCCGATCCTGAGGGATCGCGCTCCTCGTCCGCCTTGCGGGAACGAAATCGCTGTAGCATGAGCGTCTGACCTTCCGGAATGTCACCGCTCCCCAGCCCCGAGCGTGTCCGGGCAGGCGTCAACTCTTGTGGTGGGGGGCGACGCCAGCGGGATGCGCCCTACGCGAGCGCCCCGGCTCCTCTGTCCAGAGGAAGCCGGGGCGCTTTGGGTTTGGCTTGGTAGCTCTGGCCTGATGGCCTAGCTGTCCGCCTTGGACGGCGTGCAGCAGTCGCACTCGCAGGCGCAGCAGCAGGTGCAGCTACAGTCGGTGCAGTCGCAGCACGTGCAGGTGTCAGTCGTGCTCATGGGTCTAGCAGCAGGAAGGTTGAAGGGACGCGAAGAGATCGCCGAAGGCCGACTGGACACGACGCAGCGACTCGCCCTTGAGGCAGTAGCAGGTGCGCGGGCCGTCGACGGTGCCCTGCACGAGCCCGGCCTCCCGAAGCACCTTGAGGTGCTGCGAGACGGTCGATTGGGCGAGCGGCAGCACCTCCACGATCTCGCCACACACGCAGGTACCTCGTGT
>JBCDFF010000309.1:0-5430 GCA_039178415.1 Bacteroidota bacterium | reverse complement strand
TTCTCGCCGAAGTAGGCGATGCCGTCGTCGACCTGGCCGGGGCGGTTGGTGCCCTGCTTCTCGCCGAAGTAGGCGATGCCGTCGTCGACCTGGCCGGGGCGGTTGGTGCCCTGCTTCTCGCCAACGAACAGCATGGCTGCGAGGGCACACCCGAGCGCGAGCACCTGAATGGTGGTCTTCATGCGTACGAGAGATTGGTGGTGGATAGAGCGAATAGATAGTATAGTGGACGAAAAAGGAACTTTCCAAGTTTACATCCGGGACAGGAGAAGGGTATGCCGCTTGCGAGAGCCATTTCACGTCTTCTCCCTGCTGCCCGATGCCTCGTCTTTGCCCCGTTCTGTTGCTGCTGCTCATCGGAGCCGAAGCCTCTACGGTATTGGGGCAAAAGGCCGCGCCGGGTCCGCCGCTGTTCAGCCAGCGCTACGACGCAGGAGACCTAGGGCTGGAGCCCCAGAACTGGACGGTCGTCCAGGACAGCCGGGGGCAGATCGTTGTGGGAAATAACGGAGGGCTGGCGCTCTTTGACGGTCAACGTTGGGAGACGCAATCCATTCCCAATTTCATAGCGCGCGCGATTGCTGCCGACGCCGACGGGCAGCTGTTCGTAGGTGGGATTGACGAAATGGGGCAGTTGGTGCCAGACTCCCTGGGCCAGCTCCGCTACGAGAGCCTGCGGTACCACCTTCCAGACGAAGACTACGGGGACATCTGGAACACGCTTGTCGCTGGCGAGCAGGTGATTTTCCAGGGGCGGCACCACCTCCTCATCTGGGACGGCGAGCGCTTCGAGGTCGTCCAGCCCGAAGCCCCGATCAGTCGGACCTATGTGCTGGACGATACGCTCTTCGTGCACCTGCGTGGTCAACCACTCCGGCGGTGGCAGGGGGGGCAGTTAGAGGTCGTCGCCGGGACCGGGGCGCTTGCTGACCACCAACTCTTCGCCTTGCACCGGGAGCGCAGCGGGAGCATGCTGATGGGAACGCGCTCCGGTCAATTCTACCGATTGAGCGGAAGCACGCTGGAGGCGCTGTCGTTTGAGGGACGCGCGCTCTTCGAAGCCCACCGGCCCTACGCGTTCGCGGTCTTGCCAACGCCCGACGGTGAGGTCTACGCGGTGGGTACGTTCGGAGGGGGCATCGTGCTGCTCAACGAGCAAGGCACGCTGATCGACCACGTTCCTCTCTCAGAGGACGAGTGGGTGCTCGATCTGACGTTTGATCACCAGGGAGGCCTCTGGGCTGCGCTCTACAACGGCCTCCTGCGCGTCGATGTGCTCCCGAGCATCCGACGGTACGACGCCGAGCAGGGGCTCCTCGGTCTGGCAACACAGGTGGTCCGACGCGGCGAACAGCTGTATGCGACGACGGCGCTCGGCGTCTACCGGGCTTCGGTCGCGGACCCGCGGTGGGAGCCGGTGCTCACCGAACACGGCCAAGCCTGGGCGCTGAGCGACATCGGAGGGCGCATGCTCGCCGCAACCAACGCGGGGCTGTTTGACATCACGGGCGAGCAAGCCGTGCGTGTTTCGGATGAGGTCACGTTCACCTTGCACGAGGTAGAGGGACGTCCTGGCTACGTCTACGCAGGGCTTCGCGACGGGCTCGTCCTCCTCCAAGTCACAGAGACGGGCGCGTGGCGTGTCGTGGGACGCGTGGCGCAGTTGGACGGCGACGTGTTCGCCATCGGCCAGCGCGGCGAGACGCTCTGGGTCACCCTGGCAGGTGGCGAGGTGCTCCTGCTCGATCTGGAGGCAGGGTTGCTCACGCCAGACATCCAGACCTTGGCGGACGACGACCGACCCGACGGACGCCTCGTCTACACAGAGATCGGCGGAGCGTTTGCGGCGGCGGGCGAGGAGGGCGTCTACCGCGCTGCACCCAACGCCGAGGGGGGCGTGCGGCTCGTCGCAGACAGCCTGCTCAATAGCACCCTAGACCTTGACGGGAAGACCTATCTGTTGCTGAGTGAGATTGGCGACGAACTCTGGGTCGTGCGTGGCCGAGAACTGCTGCTGTTCGAGCGGACGCCTAGGGGGTATCGCCGCCTGAGACGCTCCGACCTCCCGCTCGATGATCTGCACATCTCCCACATCGCGTCGGACGGACAGCACGTGTGGCTCGCCACCGAGGACGGCCTGCTTCGCTACGACCCGAAAGCGCCCAAGCGTTACGACGCGCCCTATCGTCCGCTATTCCGCCAGGTTGCCAGAGGAAAAACGCTACTCTTCGGCGGGACCCACGGCCAAGACCGCATCGCCGCATCGCAGGGCAGCGACGAGCGCCCCGTCCTGGCATACTCGCGCGAGGAACTACGCTTCCACGTCGCCGCACCCAGCTACAATGCGCCGGAGCGCGTCGTCTACCAGTATCGCCTTGAAGGCTTCGACGCCGAGTGGAGCGCGTGGACGACCGAGACGACGCGGAGCTACACCAACCTGCCTGAGCGCAAGCAGTATGTGTTCCGCGTGCGTGCGCGGAACATACACGGCGTCGTCAGTGACGAGGCCCAGTACCGACTGCGGGTGCTGCCGCCGTGGTACCGCTCGTGGGGCGCCTACACCCTGTACGTGATCATGGGCATCGGACTCGTGTGGGGGGTGACGACGGTGCGGACGCGGGCGCACCAGCGCGAACTGGAGCAGGAGCGACTGCGCCGCCAGCGGCTGGACCACATGAACCAGCGCCTCGAACAAACCAACCGGCAACTCGCCGAGGCCGACGAACTCAAGACGCACCTGCTGCAGAACGCTTCGCACGAGCTGCGCACCCCTCTGACAGCGATGCTGGGCACGGCGGAGTTGCTCTCCCACCACCTCGACGAGCGAGACCCCGACGGCGCGGCGTTCGCGCGCACACTCTTCGCGGGGACCGAGCGCCTGACGCGCACGGTAACCGACCTCATGGACGTGGCGAATCTCCAAGCTGGTCAATACAAGCTGACCCCGACGGACGTGGACGTGAGCGATTTGCTCACGGACATTACCGATGGCCTCGCACCTATGGCGCAGGAGGACGATCTGTATCTCCGGGTGTCGCCTGAGCACATCGTCATGCCCGCCGTCCTCGACCCGCATGCCTTCCGGCGGGTGGTGGAGCACGTGCTCGACAACGCGTTCAAGTTCACGGACGAGGGCGGCGTGTCGCTGGTGCTTGATGGGGACGCCGATGGCATCGTGCTCCGCGTGACAGACACGGGCAGCGGAATCGAGCCCAGCCATCTGGATCGGTTGACGAAGGCATTCACCCAAGCGTCCTCCGGGCGCGGGCGCACGCACGAGGGGTCAGGGATGGGGCTCTACATCGTGACTGCGCTCATGAAACGGATGCTGGGTACGGTGCGGATCGAGAGCGAGCCGGGCACGGGAACCACCGTGATGCTGACCTGGCCGCGGTTCGACCGGCGCGGGATCACGCTCGAAGGCGAGGAGCGAGCTCAAGTGCCAGCGGTCCCTATCGATGAATGCGCCCTGCTCTTTGTCGGGGGACGTGCAGAGCAGACCCCGCACCTGCACGCCCAGTTGAAACGCTTCGGCCTCGTCCGTGCTGTGCGGTCGATGCGGGCCGCGCGTCGGGCCGTGCGGCTGTATCCGTACGACGCTGCGGTGCTGCTCGCTCGCGACCTCGCCGAGGCTCGCAAGATCCGAACGGCGCTGGCAGCCGCCGTGGAGACCCTGCCGCCGCTCGTCGTCGTCCTGCACGGGCCGATGGCACACGCCTCCTGCGCTGCAGAGTTCGCGGCCGTCCTCGACGCAGAAGCCACCGCGTACGAACTGCATGAGGCGCTTCGTCAGGCTCTCCAGACCACGTCGTCGATGCGCGTAGCGCCGCGCGTGGCATCGGGCGTCGGCGTCTAGAAGCGATACCGTAGGCCGACCATGGGCTCGAAGCGCCGCTCGACCAGGTAGGCATCCGGCAGCGCCAAGGGGTCGCTGGGAAGGCGACGGAAGCCGTAGCGCGCGCGCATCCGTGCGACGATCCGCCGCGTCACCGGATAGTCGACGTCGAAGCGGAGCGTCGTCAGGTCGGCATCGAAGCCCTGAACGATGTCGCTGAGCTTGCGGACGCCGCCCCGCTCAAACGCGAACACGAAGCGGAGCCCCTGCGAGGTCGCGTAGGCGGCGCGCAGGCGGTGCGCCCCGAGAGGCTGGCCGTCTGTGGGAAGCCGGAGGGTCTGCGCAAGCAGCAGGCTCTCCCCGAGGCGTATCTGCACGTCGAAGAGGAGGCCGCCTCCCGCTTCGATGGAGTCGGCGGCGAAGCGTGCGGGGGTGCGAGGGCGGCCCGGCGTCTCAAAGAAGGGATCGGCCTGGACGATCTCGCCCCGGCGTGTAAGCGGATAGAAGGCATCGAAGGGCGCAACGCGCACGCCGCTCTCGAAGCCATAGAGGCCAAGCCGGGCATGGAGGTCAACGAGGTCGGCAAAGCGTACCGCCATCGCCTCCAGGCCGATCTCAGCACTCCCGCCACGCTCCCACTGGTAGGCTCCGGTGGCGTAGGGGCCGACGGTGAACACCTCGCCTCGAAGCGGGGCCTGGAGCGTCGCGCCGAGGGCGAGCGGTAGCGCCACGCTATCGGCGGGGGCACTCGCGCGGAGCTCGGCGGTGGTGAGGTCGTAGGTGCCTTCCAGGGTCAGCTGTAGACGACCGAACGCCCCCGGCAGACGGCGAAGCGGTCGCACCGCGACTTGCCCGCCGACGAGGCCGTTGAGGCGGACGTCTTCGAGAAACCCAGCGAGCGAGACCGCACCGACGCGCGCGGCGGCTTCGACGCCGAGCGTGCGCTCTTCCCAGGCCGCCGTCGTGGCGAAGCCGTCGAGGAGGTGCCCGGTGCCCAGCCGCAGGTGCTCGATGGGGCCGAGGCGAAGGTAGAGGGGCGAGGTCGGCGTCGGGTTGAGCCGGAGGTGAAGCAGGCGGCGGAGCGCATCGTAGGGCTCGTCGTAGTCCTCCTGGTAGACGCCCGTGACGCCTGTGCGGCCTGGCACCAGCACGCCCGCGCCGAGCCGCCCGGTGACGAGCCGGGCCTCGACGCCCCCGAAGGCGCGCCAGCGATCGTCGATGAACGAGGGCCCGGCCAGCAGTGCGATCTCGCTCTGCGCCACGGTGCCGAAGGTGCGCTGCTGCGGCACCTCGAGCGGGTCGGCGGCATGCCCGAACGTCAGGGGCTGCGCGACGGCCGCCGCCGAGGCGAGCAGGGCGGCCGAGGCAAACAGGGCGGCAGCGGCGATCGGGACGAAGGGGAGCAGGCGCATGGCGGAGCGGACAGGGCCCAGCAAGCTACGGACGTAGACCCACCCGTATTCTCTGCCTCCACGCCTACGTCCCACGTGCCGTCCGCCGCCATGTCCGCTGCCACACCCGCGCCGATCTACACCGCCGATGTTCTTGATGCTCACCCTGACTGGGTCGCGGCCGCCCCGCTCTTCGGCGACTTC
>JBCDFF010000308.1:0-5431 GCA_039178415.1 Bacteroidota bacterium | reverse complement strand
GCGAAGCACGACCGCCGCGACCACGAGGTCCTCGACGACCCCGACTGGGACGCGACGCGGCTCCTGAAGTCGCTCCACAGCAAGGCGGTCGCGCAGCTCGGCACGTCGGGCAGCGGCAACCACTTCGTGGACGTCGGCCTGCTCGATGTGGACACCCGCGGCGCAGCGGTGCTCGGCATCGATGCGGGGGCGCACCTCGCGATCATGTCGCACAGCGGCTCGCGGGGCGTGGGGGCGCAGATCGCCAACCGCTACTCGAAGCTCGCCCAGCAGACGACGACGCTCCCGGACAAGCTCCGCCACCTCGCCTACCTCGACCTCGACTCCGAGGCGGGGCAGGAGTACTGGCTGAGCATGAATCTCGCCGGGCGGTTCGCCTCGGCGTGCCACCACACGATCCACCGCTCGCTCGCGAAGCGGCTCAAGCTCAAGCCCGCGGCCACCGTCGAGAACCACCACAACTTCGCGTGGAAGGAGGCGTGGCAGGGCCGCGAGGTGGTCGTCCACCGCAAGGGGGCGACGCCCGCGCACGACGGTGTGCTCGGCATCATCCCGGGCTCGCAGGGGCACGACTCGTACCTCGTGCGCGGCCTCGGCTCCGAGGCGGCGCTCCACAGCGCGAGCCACGGCGCGGGCCGCACGATGAGCCGCACCGCTGCGAAGCGCTCCATCCCGAAGCGCGACCGCGACGCGTGGCTCCGCGAGCGCGGCGTCGAACTGCTCGATGGCGGCATGGACGAGGCCCCGCAGGCCTACAAGGACATCGGCGAGGTGCTCGCGCTCCAAACCGACCTCGTAGAGCCCATCGCCACGTTCAAGCCGCGCCTCGTGCTCATGGCGCGCGGCGGCAAGGCCGAAGACTGACGCAGACTACCGAGGCGCAGCGGCGAGTGCAGGGCCGGTGTGCCTCTGGTCTGCGCTGTACCCCTTCGGAGCGGTCGCGTCTGCCCCGGGTGGATCTGCGGGCGGCGCGAACGCCGGGCCACCGCGTACCTCGAAGTCGTAGGTGCCGTTCTCCCGCTCCGTAACGGTGACCTGGGACATGATCGTCGGGGAGGCATTCCCCGAGCTACCAAGAGCCCGCGTGAAGGTGCGGCTGTAGTTCCTCGTCACGGTGCCCGCGGTCACTTGCAGCTGGGCCGTTTCGGGACCGCTGCCCCCGTAATAGTTGACGCCGAACGCGTAGAGCCCTTCTTCGAGCGTCTCGCACGCGACGTAGTAGTGCTCCGGTCCAAACGAGGTCACGTCGTCCACGTCGAGGAAGCCCGAGAGGCCGCTCTGGTTCGCATAGAATACCTGGGTGCCGTTTGGCTCGAACGCGTGGAGATCCAGGTCAGGTTCGGCCCCCCACGTGAGGCGGACCGTGATGATGCCCCGACCGATCTCGGACTCGGGAAATTCGGTCGCGTTGGTGGCCGTCCGGAAGTGCGAGATGAGGAGCTGGCGGGAGTTGGGGCCACCGAGATAGCTCTCGGCGAAGCCGTGGTTGAAGAGATCGCCCCGGGATGGGTTGGTCACGTTCGGTGCGAGCGAGCGGGGCGTGAGCTCAACGACGAGGTCGCCCGTCAGGGACACGTAGTTCCCGCCGCCCTCCACGAGGCTCGCGGGGGAGGCCACGGCCACAATCTCCATGCTCTCCGATTCGACGAGCCGGTGCGCCTGGTTTGCGTAGTAGTTGCCCTGCGAGTGCGAGACCACGAAGACCCGGTTGCCTTGCTCGATCAGTTCGCTGTACCGGTTCGCATGAGCACGCAGGTCACGGTCGATGACCCAGTTGGCCGCATCGATGACGTCGATCCAGTCGAGGAGGGCAGACTGCACCCAGTCGGGCATGATTTCGATGCCAGAGAGCCACCGGTAGAAGCTCACGTCCAGGTCGTCGTTCCACTGATCGAACGACTGCACAAAGTCGAAAAAGGCACCTAGGGGGAGGTCGTCGGCCGCCGTCTCGTTGTAGGCGTAGCCCCACCGGAACCCTTCCACGTCTTCCATGAGGGCCACGATCATCGTGTTGCGCAGGTAGCGGGCGTTGGCGCGAGCCTCGGCGCGGGTGGTGTTGACGCCGTTTCCGAAGTAGACGTACGTCTGCCCCGGCGTGCAGGCTGCATCCTGCGCATAGGCGCTCCACGCGGGAGCGAAGCAGAGGAGTCCGAACAAGAGCGCACGCGAGAACATCATGGGAAGCAGGGAGGCTAGAAAAACAAGCGGCGACGGGGCATTAGCGGGAGCAGGCCACGGAGGCATCGCCATCGGGGAGGAGGAACGTGTTACCGCTGGCGAGAGCGTCGGCGGCGTTGCTAGCGCGGATTCGCGCTGCGGTGTTGAGCACGGTAGCCTGGAGCTCTAGAAGGATGTCGAGCGCGGCTTGATTGTCCACGAGGGCGAAGAGGCAGTCGATGCCCTGGTTCATCTCGTCGGTGCGGTCGAGCACCTCAGCCTCGGTCAGCGCCCCGGTGTAGCTGCGCATCATCGGCACGGCAATGTCGTAGAGCGCGGCGCGCACGTCGTCGCGCTCGTAGGAGGTCTCGATGTAGATCTGCACGTCGTCACGGACGCCGTCGTCGTCGGCGTCGATGCCCTGGAGCGTCGCGCGGCCGTCTTCCCCGGGATCAGGCGGGAGCGTGCTTTCGGACGGAGTCATCATGTCCTCCTCCCCGCAGCCGAAGCTCAGGGCGATGAGTAGAGCGAATAGGACAACGCGCATGGCAGACCAGGGTGGTGGCTGGGGGGGGGCGAATGCGCGTAGTGTAGGGGCGGCCCAGGCGATCGGCTATCCCGACTTCTCGCCATTTCAAGTGTCACGGGGCACCCAGACGCGCTATCCTCTATCCGAATGCGGCCGCGCCGACCCAGGGCGGCTGACCACCTTGCACCAAACGATGTCCATGAAACTCGCCGAGGCGCTTATCCTCCGCGCCGACCTGCAGAAACGGCTCGCCCAGCTCCGCCAGCGCATCCTTCAGAACGCCAAGACCCAGGAGGGCGACGCGCCTGCTGAGGACCCGGCGGCGCTCATCGCGGAGTTCGAAGCGGCTGCCGCCGATCTCCAGGGCTTCATCGCCCGGATCAACCGCACCAACCTCGCCGTCGCGACCGAGGCGGGGCAGACGATGACCGACGCCCTCGCCGAGCGTGACGTGCTGCGGCTGCGTGCCGCGCTCTACCGCGAGGCCGCCGACGCCGCCACGCAGACGCGCGACCGCTACACGCGCAGCGAGGTGAAGTACGTCCGCGCTATCGACGTCGCCGCGACGCGCGAGCAGGCGGACGCGCTCTCGAAAGCGCTGCGGACCCTCGACGCGCAGATCCAAGCGGCCAACTGGCAGCACGAGCTGCTGGCGTAGCTTGCAGCGCACCGGACGTCGGTAGCCGACGGCAGGAGCGAGCACAACCCCTGGTCGGGGGCAAGCGACCATCCAACCGGGACGTTCCCCGGTCGCGCAAGCTCGGGGCGGCACACGATCACACCGCACGCCCAGCACTGCGCACAGGCGCACGGCGCATTGCGTACGTCGCATCACCACGTGCTGGTCTGCCGACGGCGAGGGCGGGTACGGGGACCGTCCGGTGCTGCCTGCGCTAGCGCGCGAGCGTGACGGTGCGTGTCTGGATGCCCTCCGGCGTCTGGAGGCGCAGCACATACGCCCCCGCAGCGAGCCGCCCGCGCTCGAAGGGGACGACGTGCGTGCCGGCGGTTCGTGTCCGTGCCTCGATGGTCATGACGAGCCGACCGCGAAGGTCGAGCACGTCAAGGCGCACCGGGCCGGCCGCGCGCATGCTGAACGAGACGCGCGCGTCCGACCGGATCGGGTTGGGGTAGGCGGTGAGCTTCGTGCGTGGGGCTTCCGGAGCGCGCGGTTCGGACCGCACCGGGTTGGCGATGAGCGGCAAGGCGGTGCCCACGCCCCCCAACGACTCGCTGGTTGCCGTCGAGGACAGGCCAAACCACTGATTGAGGAGCGTCGCGTAGAGGCTCCGAAAGTCGGTCTGGAAGGGCAGGTTCTCGGCGTCGAGGCTGGGCATGGACCCGTAGAGGCCGCCGGCGATGGTGCCGCCGCCGCCGAAGAGGAAGACGGGGGCGGCCTCGCCGTGGTCGGTGCCCGAGGAGCCGTTCTCGTTGATGCGGCGCCCGAACTCCGAGAAGGTCATCATCGCCACACGCCGGTCGTCGCCGGTGGTGGCGAGGTCGTCGAAGAACGCGCGGATGCCTTTGCCAAGCTGGTCGTAGAGGACGGCGTGGCGGTTGACCTGGTCCACGTGCGTGTCGAAGCTGCCCAGCGTGACCACGTAGACTTTCGTGCCGAGGCGCCCCTTGATGAGCCGGGCGACGGCCGCGAGATCCTGGCTGAAGGCATCGTCGTCGTAGCCGACGCCAACGGTGGCGGCCCGCGCGGCGGCCTGCACCGTGCCCACATACCGCTCGGAGAGGTTGGCGACGGTACGGATGTAGCCCAACCGGTTGCCAACCGGGAAGTCGGAAACCGTCGACGGGTCGTAGTAGATTCCGCGCTCGGCGAGCGTCTCCAGCGCCTCGCCGTCACGGATGGACATCATCATGTTGGTCTGGTCGCCCGCCGAGAGGAGCGGAAGCCGTGCGCGCACCTGGATCGCAGGCGGGATGCTGGGCTGCTCGTCTGGGTGGAGCAGGTCGTTGTAGCGACCGACCCAGCCCGTCGTGAGGTTTGTGGTGCGGGTCTGGACTTCCCCGGTCAGCCACGTGTCGGTGCTGACGAAGTGCGAGAGCGAGGGGTCGGGGTAGCCGACGCCGTTGACCACGGCCATGCGTTCCTGATTCCAGAACCGCATCCACGGGGCGAGCACGGCATTGAGCCCGAGGTCGTCGGTGAGCCGCCGCGTATCACTCGGGGCGACCGCGATGGTCGGACGCGCGTTGTAGTACAGGTCGTTCGTGACGGGCACGATCGTGTTGAGGCCATCGTTGCCGCCTTTGAGCTGAACGAGCACCAGCACGCGATCGGTGTCGAGCTGGCTGAGCGCGTGGAGCACGGACGAGCGGCCCATCGCGCGCGCTGTTGTGTTCCCGAGTGCGAACGAGGTGCCCGCGGTCACGAGGCCGGCGGTCGCTAGGAAGTCGCGTCGCGACCAGGCGTCGTGGTCGTGATCGTGGGCGTCGCCGTGGTCGAGGGAGACGGCGCGCTCGCTGGGAGGCGTGGGGGCGTGGTGCTGGCACATGGGAGCGGCGGTGTCGGAAGGAGGGGAGCCGGTGTCAGGCGAGATTGAACTCGGGGAGGGTCACGTAGTAGCGCATCAACTCACGGATGTGCAGGTAGGCGCTCGGGTTGTCGATGCTCCACATGTAGTCTTGGGAGCCGCCGAGCAGCACTTCCGTCCCGATGGCGAGCGTCTCCCGGTCGAAGGGGACGGGCGTGAAGAAGATGGCGAGCTCTTCGGCGAGGATGTAGGGGTCGTC
>JBCDFF010000307.1:0-5435 GCA_039178415.1 Bacteroidota bacterium | reverse complement strand
GTTCGAGATCGGCGGGTTCTACGGGGCCCCCGCGTCCGGCCCGACCGATATCCCCGAGATCGACATCCCGCCGGGCTTCAACGTGCTCAGCGGGCCGCCGCCGCTCATTGGCTGCCAGGGCGGCCCCGAGGCGGGGTCGGCGTTCGACCTCATCACCGCCAGCGAGGCCGTCAACGACATCCAGCGCATCGAGGAGGAGACGGTCGCCACGCTCGACGACCTCGTACAGGCGCTGGAAGACGGCGACCTCGTGCTGCCCGGCATGGCGCCTGCTCAGCGCGCGGCACTCCGCCAGGCCATCGAGAGCGGTATGCTCTCCGAGGAACAACTCGCCGAGATGCGCGCCGCCATCACCGAGGCGCGCGAAGAGCTCGCCGGGACCGAGTCCGAGTTTGCCGAGGTCCGCGAGGCATACGCGCAGGACTACGAGGGCCGCTCGCGCCTGATCGCGACGCTCGTCGGCCAGGCTGCCGACACCCCGTGCCAGCTGATCCTCGTTGCGGCACTGGAAGGGGAGGAGGGCGGCCCGCAGCAGCTCCGCGTCGCCGACGACACCGACCTCCCTGACGACGCGCCGATGGCCGTCGGCATCGAGAGCGTGGGCGTGCTCGTCGGGTCGCTGGAGGAGATGCGCGAGGCGGGCGAGCCGCTCTTCGAGCCGTGCATGATGACGCCCGAGCAGCAGGAGACGGCGCGCGCCTCGTCGTGCCCGATGGTGTGCTCAGCAGGGCGTCTATCGCTGGAGCAGGCCACGCAGAACCGCCTCAAAGGCACGCTCGAAGTCGACATGATCCGCGAGACCGACCGGCGCAGCGGCCCCGACGACTGCCCCGTGGTCGAGCGCTACCGCTTGGAGGCCGGGTTCAACGTCACGTCGGCCAACACGGGCGAGGACGCCGAGATGCTGCGCGGCCTGAGCGACGAGACGCTCCGGCTGATGGGTCTGACCCAGGAGGCCATCGACCTGCTGCGTCAGACCGACGGCGGCGGCCGGGCCGTGCGGTAGCCCAGCGCCCCCACGCCGATACCGTCACTGCTGGCTCGCCAGGATCTCGAAGAACCGCGCTTCGGACCGGTCGATGAAGCGGAGGTAGCCCTCGCGGTCGATGAACGGGCTGGCCGGGTGCTCCGCATCGGCCTGCGCGCGCCGCTTGCGGTGCATGTCGAACCAGATCGGGTGCGAGGCGAGGAAGAGGTCGGCGGGCAGGCTCCGCAGCGTGGCGAAGCTGCGCTCGTAGTCAGCCCGGATGCCGGGGTACGCTTCCGGCTCGGCCACCGACACGAAGGGGAACAGCTTGAGGCTGCAGATGCTGACCGCCAGCAACGTGCGGTCGCGCTCGACCATGGGGAACGACCACGACGTGCAGCCGCGGGTATGGCCCGCCGTGACGTGCGCCGTGAGCTCGATGGAGCCAACGCGGACCGTGTCGCCATCGACGAACCGGCGATCGACGCGCGGAGCGGGGAAGCGACCAAGCCCGAGCGCGCCCATATGTCTGAACGGGCCGAGAGTGGGGTCTCCAGCCCCGCCCGACGCCATGACCTCGGCGTCGCCTTCGCTGACCCACAGCGCCGCCCCCGACGCGTCTTGCAAGAAGCGGAGTCCCCCCGCGTGATCGGCGTGCGCGTGCGAATTGAGGAGCACCTTCACGTCCGCGATGTCATAGCCAAGCTGGGCGATGCTCTCGGCAATCATGGGCCCGTTCTCGGGGTAGCCGCCGTCGATGAGGACATGGCCGTCGGACCCGGTGAGCAGGAACGCGGAGACGCCCGTGTGGCCGACGTAGTAGAGGTTGCCCGCGATGCGGAACGGCGCGTCGGGGATCTGGCGGTTGCGCGTGATCGCCGCCTGCCACTGCGTGTACGCGACCGCGAGGAGAAGCGCGACGATGCCGAGCACGACATACCGCCGCCGCCGGCGAAGCGCCCGAGTCCAAGCTGGCATCGAAACGGATTTGGATAATTTCAATTACTTTAAAATACAAAGTAAAGAAGATCCAACATCATAGTCAAGCGACTGGACCTCGTGAGAGCGGGGCGCGTCATGGGAGCGGCAAGCCGGATCGCTGCGGCGCGCACTGGTCGCACGGCCCTCACCCACATCCCGCCACGTTGCATGCGCCCCCACATCGACCCTCAGCCTGAAGCCATCGCGGCGTTTCTCCACCGCGACCATGCGGCTCCGGTCGTGATGCTGAACCTGCTCCGGTTTCGCGAGGCGGCGGACTACGGCGCGCGCCCCAATCTCGCGCCCCCGTCTCCGATCTCCGGGCGTGAGGCGTACGCGGTGTACCTCCGCCACACGCAGCCCTTTCTCGCCAAGTACGGCGCGGAGGTCGTGGTCCACGGACGCGGCGAGGCGTTCCTGATCGGCCCAGACGGCCCCGCGTGGGATGCGGTGCTTGTGGTCCGCTACCCGAGCACGGCCGCGTTCCTCGCCTTGGCGCAGGACCCAGACTACCTCGCAGGCGCAGGACATCGCACCGCCGCGCTTGTCGACTCCCGGCTGCTCCCAATCGACGCGGAGTGACCGCTACGGCTCGATCTCCTCAACGACCGACGTGCCGGTGCTCCCGTCCCCAGACGTCCACCGCCAGCGCTCGTGGAGCCGCAATCGTCCGTCAGGGAGCACCTCGGGTGTCGAGCGGCACGTCCCCGTCATCAGGTCGCCGCTCGCGTTGACGTGCGCGTACCGCATGTCCAGGCAGCCGTCTTCGTTCACGGAGGCGACGAGCGTGCCGAAGCGGACGCCGCCGCCCTCGTAGGTCGCCCACACGACATCGCCGCGCTGGCGGTACTCGAAGCGCGTCGCGTCGCTGACCTCGCCGTTCGATGAGTTCGAGACGGCGCGGAACTGGCGACCATCGTAGGAAATCAGTGGCATAGAGCAGCAATAGACGAGGAGTGGGGCAGGGTAGGTGCTATGCCGCGTCGCTCCACCGTTGAAGCTCCACGATGTTGCCCTCGGGGTCCCGGCAATAGCACCACGTCACGCGCTGCCCCGTCGAGGTGACAGATTCGACCGCCTCACCGACAGCCTCGCCGCCCGCAGCGAGCACGGCCTGGCGCGCCGCACGCACATTATCAACGGCGAAGGCAATGTGGCCGAACCCCGGCCGGTGGACGGTGGGCGGCTCGATCTCGTGTTCGTAGGGTGGGGTGTCGTACGTGTAGACTTCGAGAGTCGGCCCGTCGAAGCCGCCGCCCGGGAGCCGGAGGTGAATGCCGCGGAGTCGGGCATCGGGCACGGCTGCGCCGGCAGCTAGATCCGGCCCGGCGTAGTCGCGCTCAGGCGGGACCGGCTCACACCCGAACACGGACTCGTAGAACGCAGCGAGGCGGCGCCAGTCTCGGGCGACGACGTTGACGTGGCCGAAGCGGGCCGAGGGGATCGCAGGCATGGAGGTGGGATACAGGGACGCGGTGAGAGGTCAGAGAGAGATTAACGCTCCCGCCGAAAGTTGCCGGGCCTGGCCTCACAGAAGCAGCGATGTCATGCGACAGGTTAGTTTGCGGCGTCAACGCAAACGCCGATATGCCCCGCCTCTCTGAATTCTTCGGCATCGCCATCTACCTCTACTGGAGCGAGACCGGCCGTCACAACGCGCCGCGCCTCTGCCTACAACAGGGCCACGCGCAGTATGGCGGTGGCGAAGCGGTCTTTTCCATTCCTGACGCCATGATCCTCGCTGGATCACTCCCGCGTCGGTAGGTCCGCCTCGTACAGGCATGGGCCGAACTGCGCGCCGAGGCGCTGGAACAAGCCTGGGAGCGTGCTGTGAACAACGAGCAACCCGGTACCATCGAGCCGCTGAGGCGATGAGCGACACCCTGACCCAACGGACCCCCGCGCACGGAGCGAAGCCCGCGTGGGCGCGCGACCTCCCCGACACGACGGAGGGCGGCGACCCTATCGTCTACGGCCCGCGCCCGCTTGCCCCGCGCATCGAGCGCGTCGAGCCGCTCGACGACTACGTGCTCCGCGTGACCTTTGCCACGGGCGAGGTTCGCCACTTCGACTGTACACCGTTGCTGGACCGGGGCGTGTTTCGTCCGTTGAGAGACGACGCTGCGTTTCGTCTCGTCCAGCCCATCAACGACGGCGGTGGCATCGGATGGGCGTCTGGTGCCGACCTCTCGCGGGACACGGTGTATGTCGCTGGAACGCCTGTCTGAGCGAGTTCGATGGAGCAGCCCAAAGAAAACGGACGCCTGAGCCTCGACCTCTACCAGAAGGCGGCGGAACTGCGACGCATCGGCAACCGCGCCGTGGCGAAGGCGCAGGCCCGCAACCGCGCCCTCGGCATCCCCAACGCCTACAGCCACCACGGACGGCTCTACTTCGAACTCCCCTCCGGCGAGATCACCGACGAGGATCCGTTCATCAACGGTCTCGCATCGGATAGCTCAGACCGTCAAACTCGCTGATGCAAACCTTCTGCTACGTTGGGCCGGACTCGATTCGAGAGCAGGTCGCAGGCCAACCGGGCGGTTTGGAGATTGCAACGCAGACCGGTTTCAAACGCTGGGCAGAATCCGAAGCGGTTCAAGCCGAGGATGGCTGGTGCACGTACGTGGTGTCAGCGGAGGGGCTCTTGCTCGTAGCGTCGAGGAGAACGGAGCATGTGGCCTGCGCCGAAGGCAAGCCCGTGCGTTGCGCTGGGGAGCTACGCGCAACGACGAAGGGCGAAATTGTGGAGATCAGCAACAACTCGACAGGGTACTGTCCTGCAGAAGACACGTGGGAAGCGGTGAGTGCAGCGCTCGATGAAGCAGGCATTGAACATCCCAACAGCTTCACGTTCACAGCCGTCTTCAGAAAGTGCGAGGCGTGCGGGGCGCGCAACCTCGTCAAGGACGGGTGGCTGGAGTGCGCGATGTGTGACGCTCAGCTTCCCGAATCGTGGAACTTCTGACGTACGGAATGGAGCAGGACTGCTCGTTCATACGTCCATACCTCTGCTCCTCCTCGTCGGCCACGTCGGAGTCCTCCTCGCTGAGCGGGTCGTTGAGGTCGATGGAGACATCGGCAGCACCATCGCCGGAGGCGTGGCGGGCTAGCTCCTCGCGCATGAACCGCGCGGTGGCCGTGTCGGCCTGCGCCAGTTGCTCCGGCGTGCCCGTGAACACGATGCAGTCGGCGTCGTTATCGGTTCTGGTCCGCAATCAAACGCAGCCTTGAATCAGCCATGAGCGTGCAAGAACTCGAAGCCGCCATCGCGAAGCTCCCGCCTGATCAACTCGCAGCGCTTGGGGAGTGGTTCGACGAGTACCGAGCCGATGAGTGGGACCGACAGATCGAAGCGGATGCTAAAGCGGGACGCCTCGATGCGCTCGTCGCCGAGGCCCAGGAGGACATCGCAGCCGGTCGGATCCGTCCGCTCCCATGAACCACCGGACGACGGCGGGATTCTGGAAACGATTCGACGTGTTGC
>JBCDFF010000306.1:0-5458 GCA_039178415.1 Bacteroidota bacterium | reverse complement strand
GGTGCCGAAGCCGCCCGTGTCGGTGTCGAGGAGCGCCGCCACGCTCGCGCGCAGGGCCGCCGAGTCGGCCTCGGCGCGCATCCGAACATAGGTCGGCCCGCCGTCGGCCAGCCGCGCCCCGCTGCCGCCGCTGCGGAACTGAACCGGGGTGAGGCCGGAGACGAGCAGGTCGTAGTCGAGCGTGGAGGTCGCGGGCGGGTCCGCCGCCACGCCCGTTACCGTGAGCATCAGCGGGGCGTCGTCGCTGACGCGGAAGCCGGTGCGCTGCAGCTCCAGCGGTTCTCCGACCGGGTCTTCATCGCCGAAGAGCTGCGCCGCCATCGACGCGCTGACGATGGCCTCGTTGGGCGCGCGGAACGCCGTGGCCGCATCGCCGCGCACGAGCGGGAGCGTGAACACGTCGAAGAACGCACTGTCGGCGAAGGCGAGGCCGTCCACGGTCACGCCCTCCCCACCCGGGCGGCGCACAATCCCCGCCTCGTCGTCGAGCACGGTCACCGCCTCGGCCGTCGTCACCTCCGAGCGCAGCGCTTCCACCACATCCCCGTCCATCGAGACGAGGTTGATGGTCATGTCGCCGAGCTGCCGCGCCTGCGCGAGCTGCACGATCCGCTCGGCGTGCTCGTGGTGGCGGTCGAAGGCGTGCTCGTCCTGGACGTAGAGCAGCGCGAGCAGGCAGCAGAGGAGCCCCACGGCGAGGCCGCCGACGTGGAGCGCCGTCGTACCCGGCCGACGACGCAGGCGGCGCAGCGCCACGAGGAGGTGGTTTTTTGTCATCTTAGGTCGCAGGTCTAAAGTCGCGGGTCGCAGGTCTTCTCGTCTCAGACCTGCGACCTAGGACCTGAGACCTTCGACGCCGCGCCAGCGGCTACTCAGAGCGCAGCGATTCGACGGGGTTGGCGGTAGCGGCGCGCAACGCCTGCACGCTCACCGTGGCGAGGGCTACGGTGACGGCGAGGAGGCCCGCGACCGCGACCGTGCCCGGGCCGATCTCGACGCGGTAGGCGAAGCCGTCGAGCCAGCGGCTCATCCCGAGCCAGGCCAGCGGGACAGCCAGCGCAAAGCCCACGGCCACGAGCACAGCGGTCTCGCGCGAAAGCAGCGCCACGAGGCCCGCCACCCGCGCGCCGAGCACCTTGCGGACGCCGATCTCCTTGCGCCGCTGCTCGGCCGTGAAGCTCGCGAGCCCGAAGAGGCCCAGGCACGCCACGAGGACCGCCAAGAGCGAGAAGGCGAGGAAGAGCCGCCCCAGCCGCGCCTCGGCGGCATACTGCGCCGCGAAGCCCTGGTCGGCGAACGTCACCTCCAGGAGGTGCTCGGGGAAGAACTGCGGCCAGGTCTCACCCAGCGACGCCAGCGCCGGGGCCGGGTCGCCCGATTCTAGGCGCACGATCACGTGGCTGTAATCCTCCGGGTCCATGTAGAACGCCATGGGCTCGATGACCTCGTGCAGCGTGGACATGTTGAAGTCCTTGACGATGCCCAAGAGCGGCCCGACGCCCTGACTGCCGATGCGCATGCCGATGAGGTCGGCCATGGTGGCCGCGCGCCCCTCGGAGATCTCCACGAGTTGCTGCGCGGCCGTTTCGTTGAGCACGAACCCCGACGAATCCGCCGGGCGCGCGCGGTCGAACCCCCGCCCGTGCAGCATCTCCACGCCCACTGTCTCGAAGAACCCGTGGCCGACCGAGATCGTGCGCGTAGGCACCCACCGGTCGACGGCGTCGGGGTCGGGCACCTCGAAGAAGGTGCCGGTGCCGTCGAGGAGCTCGCTCGGGAACGGCTCCGACGACGCGGCGGCGTGCGCCACGCCGGGCTGGTTCGAGAGGGCGTCGATGAACGAGGTCAGTTGAAGCTCGCCCGGCGTGCCCGCCGGGACGACGACCACGCGCTCCTGGTCGAAGCCGAGGCTCGTCGACTGGAGGAACTGGAGTTGGTTGTAGACGACGAGCGTGGCGAGGATGAGCCCCGCCGACACGACGAACTGGAAGACGACGAGGCCCTTGCGGAGCGTCGCGCCCCGCTTGCTCGAGCGGAACGAGCCGCGCAGGACCTGGGCTGGGCGGAAGCGCGCGAGGAATACCGCCGGGTAGCTCCCCGCCAACACGCCCGTCACGAGCGCGATCCCGAGGATGCCTGCAACCACGGGCGCGTCCAGGAGGCTCACGTCGATCGGACGCCCAGCGAACACCTCGAACGTGGGCAGCACCGCCGCCACAATCGCGACTGCGATCACAAGCGCCACGATGGTGAGCACCACCGACTCGGCGAGAAACTGTCCCGTTAGCTGGCCGCGCCGCGCCCCGATGGCCTTGCGGACCCCGACCTCGCGCGCCCGGTCGGCACTGCGCGCCGTGGCGAGGTTCATGAAGTTGACGCACGCCACGAGCAGGATGAAGCCCGCGATCACGAGAAAGAGCGTCACGTAGGCGGCGTCGCTGTTGGCTCCCAACTCCATGTTGTGCGTCGAGTGGAGGTGGATGTCCAGGAGGGGCTGCGCCGTCAGCTTCGATCCGTTCCAGTCGTCGCCGGGGAAGCGCGCCTCGATCAGCGTGGCGAGCTCCGCGTCGAAGTCCGCAGGCGACGTGCCCTCGGGCAGCCGGAGGTAGGTATAGACGCCGTTGTTGTTGGTCGACGCGTTGTCCTCCCACTGGGTCGCGGCCTGGAGCGTCGACCACGAGGCGATGACCTCGGCGTTGAAGTGCGTCTGCGCAGGTGTGTCGGCCGCGATGCCCGCCACGGTCGCGTCGATCTGGTTGTAGAGCCGCACCGTCTGCCCGATGACCTCCCGGTTCGCCAGCGCGGCGTCGCCGAAGTAGCGCCGCGCGGCGCTCTCGCTCATCACCACCTGGTAGGGCTCCGCGAGCACGTCGGCGGTGCCCTCGATCATCTCGAAGCCAAACAGCTCAAAGAACGACGGCTCGGCCATGAAAAGCTCGTCCTCCTGGAACTGCACGGGCGTGCCGTCGGCAGGCTCGTAGCCCACGCGCCCGCCCCAGTTGAGGAGCGGCGCGACGAGGAGGTCGGGGTAGGCGTCCTCGACCGCGCGGAGCATCGGCAGGTTCGTCGAGGGGAGCGAGAAGCCGCCCCAGGCGGTCTGGAGGCGAACGACCTGCTCGGCGTCGGGGATGTGGCGGTCGTAGCTCAGCTCGTCGCGGACGAAGAGCAGGATGAGCACGCAGCACGCCATCCCCACCGCCAGCCCGGCAATGTTGATGAAGGCATACCCGCGCCGCCGCCGGAGCGTCCGAAGCGCGATGAGGAGGTAGTTCTGGATCATGAGAGTCGTAGGTCCCAGGTCCCAGGTCGGGCGCTGGGCAAAGACCTGCGACCCTCGACCTGAGACCTGCGACCCTTATAGCTGCGCCTGCGTCTCGGGGACCACCTTGCCGTCGAGGAGGTGGATCGTGCGGTTGCCGTATTCCGCGTTGCGCTCGGAGTGGGTCACCTGGATAATCGTCGTGCCCTCGTCGTTGAGCGCCTTGAACGTCTCCATGATCTCCTCGCCCTGCGCCGAGTTGAGGTTACCCGTCGGCTCGTCGGCGAGGATGAGCGAGGGGCGGGCCACCACCGCGCGCGCGATGCCGACAAGCTGCTGCTGGCCACCCGAGAGCTGGTGCGGGAAGAGCTTCTGCTTAGCGACGATGCCGAATTTGTCGAGCATTGCGGCCACGCGCGCCTTGCGCTCGCCGCCCTTGATGCCCTGGTAGAGCAGCGGCGTCTCGATGTTTTCGTAGACCGTGAGCTCGTCGATGAGTTGGTAGTTCTGGAAGACGAAGCCGATGTGGCGCTTGTGGAGGTCGGTGCGTTTGCGCTCGCTCATCTTATCGACGCGCTCGCCCATGAACTCGTAGGTGCCCGTAGTGGCCCCGTCGAGCATGCCGAGGATGTAGAGGAGCGTCGACTTGCCGGAGCCGGACGGCCCCATGATGGTGACGAACTCGCCCTCGGCGATGTCGAGGTCGACGTGGCGGAGGACGTAGGTCTTGACGAAGCCGGACGAGTAGTAGCGCTCGATGCCGCGAAGCTGGATCATGGTTGGGGCTGCAATGGGTTGTTGGGACTCACGTCCCGCATCGCAACCGGCACACCAAGCCCCCGGCCCGTGCCAAAACCTCTTGTTTCGCCCGAGTCCCCTCGCTCAACTGTGCGCCAGCGCACACCGCCTGTGCGGAAGGGGGCGGGGCCAGCCCGCAATGCCACCTAGCGAACAAGCCTCGCCTAGACCGACTACGAATCGAACTGCGCTGCGTAGCCGCTAGCCTCCAGGAACGCCGTGAAGTCGGTGGCTTCGAACAGGTCGCGGAGTGCTTCGTCGGGGTTGCCGACGCGCTCGAAGTAGGCCGCGGTGATCTGGTAGCCGATGTAGTAGCCCAGGTCGGCAGGGCGCTCCTCGGTGGCTTGAGCACCGTTGTAGAGCCAGGCCGACCAGTCTGTACCGTTCATCGCCCCGGCGAACGCCGCCCACAGGTCGGCCTCGTGGGCATCGCCGTAGACGTGGACGTGCTCGTTCACGTGGCCGCCCGCGAGCAGTTCGCCGACGTAGTCCGCGCTGCCCTCGATGATCGCCTGGGCCAACAGCGTGCGTGAGCTACTGGTGCGCAGGGCGAGCTGCTGGGCGTGCACAAGTTCGTGCGCCACGATGAAAAGCACGTCGTCGGCAAACCGGGTCACGGCGCGGTGCCACGTTCCGAGTTCGTCGACCGGCGTCGCAGCGGTGCGGGCGAACAGCTCAGTGCCGATGATGAGCCCGTTCCTGCTCACGAACCCGCCCTTGGTCATGTCGCCCACAACGAAGGAAACGTCTGGGAACAAGGCCTCGTCGTAGCGCCCGTCGAGTTCTCGGTAGAGTGCGCGGATGGCTGCCTCGGTGGCTGGACCAACGATGAGATCCATGCCGGGACGCGTGCCCGCGTAGTACGCCGGGTAGCGGTCGATGGCGGAGACGAGCCGGGTGGCGTTGTCGAGGCGCACGTCGACCAGGTCGTCCAGCGCAGGGGTGCCCAGGTTGAGGTAGGCCCGCTCAAAGATGGCCGCCCGCTCCAAGAAAGTCCGGTCGCTCGCGTAGGCCTCGTCGTAGGCTGCCCAGAAGCGGGTCACGTCGGTGGTGACGATCTGGGCCTGCTCAGGCGAGGCGAACTGCGGGACGACGGGGTCTGGCGACGCGGAGTCGCAGCCCATCCCGACGACACAAATCAGCACGGTGAAGAAAAACCAGCGCATGGACGGAGCAGGTTGACGTGAGCGGGACTGCGGGGAGCATAGGGACCGGGGCACTCTGCGTCAAGACGAAAGAACTCGCCCTGAGTTGCCTCCGGTTGCCGCGTGCAAACCGTCGGCCGTGTGCAAACCGTCAACACCGCCCCGTCTCACGCAGGCGCCTCCGCGTTCAAGATGCCGCGGTGCGGAGCGCGTGCACATCGCGCCGGGGCGGGGCACCGAACGCCCGGGCGTACTC
>JBCDFF010000305.1:0-5478 GCA_039178415.1 Bacteroidota bacterium | reverse complement strand
TCGCTTGGGGACCTGAACGTGAGTCACGTCGCCAGTGCTGCCAGCTTGGACGACCACCGGGCGGCGGTGCGGGCGTGGTCGCGTTCGGTGTGGGAGGCGTGGGAGCCGCACCACGCAACCGTCGAGGAATGGGCGCAGTCGCTCGTGATCCCGTAAACGTATGCGCCACCTCGGCACGCCAACGAAGCCGAAGACGTCCATCTGAAAGCAGCAGGACCGTCTCGACGGTCACGGAGTTGGGCAAGATAGGCCGGTCCAAGGCTGGTCCGTATCATGCCTGCGTCCCCGGCTCGACGTCGTACATGCACGCCCCAGACAAACCGCTGCCGTTCCTATGAGTATTGCCCTATGGATCGCCCAAGGTCTCCTCGCTTTCGCCTTTTTTGGCTCGGGGATGATGAAGCTCACCCAGCCCAAATCCAAGCTCCGCGAGAAGACGCCCTACGTGGATGACTTCAGCGCAGGCACCATCCGGCTGATTGGCTTGGTCGAAGTCCTCGGTGCAGTGGGAGTGGTGCTGCCGTGGCTGCTCGGCATCCTTCCCGTCCTCACGGGGTGGGCTGCGCTCGGCCTCGCACTCACGATGATGGTGGCTGCGGTCGTTCACCTGCGCCGTGGCGAGACCAAGAACGTGCCTGTCAACTTTGTCCTGCTCGCCCTGGCGCTGTTCGTCGTCTGGGGGCGCGGGGTGCCGTTCTAGCCCGGGGCCGACCGACGATGCTGCACGCCGCACGCGCATAGCGATGAACAGCCAACTTGCCATCGGGCTGCACATTCTGGGTTTTCTAGCGTCGCGCCCAAACGAGCGCTTGACGTCCGAGCAGATGGCGCGGACGTACGGGACGAGCCCCGTGGTGCTGCGGCGTGTGCTGGCCAAGCTGCGGCACCACGGCCTTGTCGAGACGTGGCGGGGGACCGGTGGGGGAAGCGCGCTGGCGCGCCCAGCGGAAGACATCACGCTTCGCGAGGCGTACGAGGCCATCGCGGACGACCAGCCGATCCTCACCCGCCACCCGAGCGACTGCGCTGGCCGCGTGGCGACGGTGATGGGCGGCTACATCAACGAGCTCTACGCCGACGCCGAGCTGGCGCTGCTCCGGCGCCTCGAAGCCGTGACAGTGGCGGAGATGGATCGGGAGATTCGGACGCGGCTGTTCGGGTCAGCCTAAACCAGCGACCGACGCGGGCGCACCGAACAAGAGGGTGCCGCTTTGTAATGTGACTAAATTGGTTGCATATTGCGAGTGCCACGTTCTTCCTTCGCCAGCGCACCTATGCTTATGCCTACCTCGACTACGACCTCGCTCTCCGCCGCCCAGGTCACGGCGCTCCGCATCGCCGCCGTCCTGTGGGTCGTCTGGGGCCTCGTTCACGCCCTCGCAGGGGTCCTCGTCATTTCTGGAGATGCTACGTCGGGCTTCCAGAGCATCGCCGACGGCGTGGACCCCGACCTGCTCGTGATGGACTATCACGCTGCCGTTGGCGCGGTGCTCAACCAGCACGCCTGGAATCTCCTCTGGGGCGGGGTGGTCACCCTCATCGGGGCGTTTCTCATCTGGCGCGGCAACATGACCGCCATCTGGGTCACGGCCATGGTGGGCGGCCTGCTCGATATCGGCTACTTTGTGTTCCTCGACCTCGGCGGCTTCGTCAAGTTCTTCCCTGGCACCCTGATGACCATCTTCTCCGGCTCGGCTATCCTGTTGACCGGGTGGGTCTGGCTAGCGCAGCGCAAGTAGCCTCGACAGGAGCGCAAGCAGCCTCGACATGGGTAGGACGGATCGCTCAGAACCCGATGTGCGGCAAACGGCCGCGCAGGAGCCGGGTACCGCCCAGGTGCCGGGCACCGTGGGAGTGCCAGGCACCGCTGGCTACGGGGCCGTCCTCGATCGCTTCGTCGTGGCGACGGAGGCCGTCCCGTTTGACGTGCTCCACCGAGCGTTCCTCGGGGTGCTTCCGCCGCCGCCATCACGGGTGCTGGATGTGGGCGCAGGCATCGGGCGCGACGCGGCCGTGATGGCGAAGCGGGGGTACAGCGTCGTCGCGGTGGAGCCGTTGGCGACGTTTCGCGAGGCGGGGCAGCAGCGCTCTGCCAGCGCGGATGTCACGTGGGTCGATGACGCGCTCCCCGACCTCGCCTCGTTCGAAACAGTCGGCTCGCTCGACTTCGTCCTGGCCTCGGCCGTGTGGCATCACCTAGAACCGGCAGCGCAGGACGCCGCGCTGAGGCGGGGGGCGATGCTGGTGCGGCCCGGCGGCGTGGTTGCGCTCTCGCTGCGACACGGGCCCGGCGGGGCAGGGCGGCACCTACATCCGACGAGCGGGGCGCGGATGCTGGACGTGGCCCGCACGTGTGGCCTCGTCCCGCTCGTTTATGAGCCCGATCAGCCGAGTCTGCTTCCGGGCAAAGCCGACGTGACGTGGACGCGGCTGGCGTTCGCGAAGCGGTAGGCCTTCGAGCGCGATGCTGCGCTCCAGAGCAATCCAGGGCCCCGCCCGTCGCCGTGCGTACGTTTCTTGGTGCATCCGGTCTCCCCAACGCCGACTCACGTCGCCATGCGTCAAGCCACTCTACAGCGTCGCGCCACGCACGCGCTCGTTGTCTGCGCCATGTTCGCGCTCGCGACGTGCCTAGGGCTGGTGGCGGGCTGCGCTGAGGCGAGTCGCATTGTGGCAGACACGGCAACCGGGCGCGTGCTCGTCCTCGGCGACTCCGTGATGGAATGGAATGCTGATGGCGACGCGGCTATCGCGGATGTGATCGCCACGGCGCTCGGCCGGGCCGTGGTCAACGCAGGCGTGTCGGGAGCCCGGCTGAGCATGCCCGCGACCAACGTGCGTCGCGGGGCTCTTGGCTACGACATCCGGGCGCAGTATCGGCCTCGCGGGTGGGAGTGGGTTGTGATGGACGGTGGAGCGAACGACGTGGGGGGCGAGTGCGCGTGCAGTCGCTGCGAGCGCACCCTCGACGAGATGGTGAGCGACGATGGCCAAGCGGGGCAGTACCCCGACTTCGTGCGGGACGTGGTGCGCGATGGCAGCCGCGTCCTCGTCATGGGCTACTACTTTCCGCCCACGGGAGAACGGACAAGCTTCACGCGGTGTGTGGACGAGTTGGAGACGCTCAACGCCCGCCTCGAACGGATGGCCGCGGCCCTCGATAGCGTGTTCTACGCCGCCGCCACGGACGTGATAGACCCGGCCAACCTGGCGCACTTCGACGAGGACCTGGTGCATCCCTCCGAAGAGGGATCTCGGTTGATCGGGCTCCATCTGGCCCAGGCCATACGCACCGTCGAAGAGCAGTGAGCGCGTGCCGAGCAGGTTCTTGGGTGTATCCCACGGCGCGTACGGCTCGTACGGCACCACAGGGAGCAGCGCCAAAGCTCCGATGCCGACAGCCCCGAAGTCGGCGATGCCCCGTCTCCGTCCCTCCGCACCACGCGTCTCTCGCCATCGCCCTCGCAAGCAAACAAGCTCGGCGCTCGCCGACCAACGACATGCCCGACTCGATCCTCGCCCAGCACCCCGACCCAGCCAAACAGGGCGTCAACATCGACGCAGCGAAGTACCACGCCGTCCGCGCAGCCATCGAGGCGGTGATTGACGAGCGGCACGACGTTGCCTTCCGGGACCTCGTCGAGACGGTGAAGGGGCGCCTCGACGGGCGCTTCGACGGGTCCGTGCCGTGGTATGTCACCACCGTGAAGCTCGACCTCGAGGCACGTCGCGTCATCGAGCGTGTCCCCAAGACGTCGCCCCAGCGGCTGCGTCGCGCAGCGTCCTGATGGAACTGTGGGTCCTGCTCGTCTCGCTGGGACTGATCGCCGGAGGCGTCTGGGAAGTCCGCCAGCCGGATGTGCCCGACGACGAGGACCTCTTCGGCGACGAGCGCTACTGGACGGCGCTCTTCCGGTACTACGGGTACCTCCTCATCGCCCTAGGATGCTTCGGCGTCCTGGTCTCGGTGCTAATCCTGCGACAGGGGTAGCGCGGGCGTTCATCGTCGCGAGCGCACCACGAGCAAGACGCCCCCCACCACAATGCCTGCGCCGAGAAGCGTGAGCGCGTCGGGGATCGTGCCAAAGAACAGGAGGCCCCAGACGAACGCGAAGACGACTTGGAGGTAGCCCACGGCCGAGGCGCGCCCGGCCGCTTCGAGGTGAAGCCCACGCGTGAGGCAGACCTGCGCGATGTGCGTCATCACGCCCACCATGAGCAGCCACAGCCACGCCCAGCCGCTCGGCAGCACCCACGCCGCGAACGCCCCGCGCCCCTCGACGCCCAGCAGCGGCGTGAACGCAAACGGCAGCGCCCCGAGCGCGCCCACCCACGAGAACCACAGGATCACGACGAGCGCATGGTCCGTGTCCTTCAGCTTGCGCACGAACGTGTAGGCGGCCCCCGATAGAAAGGCCCCGCCGAGTGCTGCGTAGACGATCCACGCCGGATACGACGTCTCAGCGCTCGAAAAGACGAACGACGGCTTCGCGATGAGCGTCACGCCGACGAGGCTCAGCGCGATGGCGATGAGCACCACCGGGCGCACGCGCTCGTGGAGAAACAGCCCGGCGAGCAGCGCTGTGTGGACGGGTGCGGTGTTGTAGATCGTAGCGGCGTCGCCGAGAGGAATCTCGGTGAGCGCATAGTAGAAGATGCTCAGCGCCGTGAAGCCTGTGAAGCCGCGCAGGAACAGGTTGCGCCGGTCCACGCCGCGGGAGGTCACGCCGGCCTGCCAGAGCATCGCGTAGGTGAGCACGAGCATCACCGCACACCGCGCGAAGACGATCTGCATGCTCGGCACCCCGGCCTGCCCCGAGAGCTTCACAAAGAGCGCCATGAGGCTGAAGAAGAACGCGGACCCCGCCATGTAGCGGAGGCCGAGCGGGATGCGGTGCCAGGCAGCGAGCGGCGAGCGGGACGCGAGGTCTGAGGTCACGCGACGAGAGCGGGGGCGGTCGGAAAGGCCCCGAACAACGAGCGGCGGCGGACGGTGTTCGTAGGCGGCGCGCGGTGCAACCGCTTCCACCGGACAGCTTGCCACGGTATTCACGTGCACTACGTTCTCAAGCGGGGGGTGGACGCGGAAACGCATTGCGTACGCGTCACGTCTCGTGTGTACATGGACATCAACACCCCCGAACCGCCTGGTCTTATGCGTATTGCTCGTGCCCTCGTCTTCGCCGCAACGCTCGGTCTAGCACCTGCCTGGGCACAGACCGGTGGATCCCACGCCGAGGTCTGCTTCGCCCAGCCCCTCAACGTCCTCCTCCCAGACCTCGCCCGGGCCGGCCTCGCCCTCGACCACCCCCACACCCACAAGACCCCCGCCGGCTCCGAAACCTGCGCCGTCCTCAACCCCGCCGAGCAGGCCCGCCTCGCCCAGCGCGGCATCGCCCACCGCCTCGCCGTCCCCGACCTCGAAGCCGCCTACGCCGCCCAACTCCCCCAGCGGCGCGCCCTCCTCCAAGCGATGCG
>JBCDFF010000304.1:0-5502 GCA_039178415.1 Bacteroidota bacterium | reverse complement strand
GGCAGGATGACCCGACCGCAACTCATTGAGTGGACCTAGTATGATTCAGCGCAAACAAACAGTCTTTCTACTCCTGGCAGGGGTCTGTCTCGCGGTCTTCCTCGCGCTCAGCGTTGCCTGGACGGTCGGCCCGATCTCGGCGCTATCGTGGTTCGCGACGACGGCGTACGTGCTCGGCGGTATGACGGCCGTGGTGACCTTTGCGAGTATCCTGCTCTACAAGCAGCGCGCTCAGCAGCACCGCGTCGTCACGGTCGCCCAGTGGTTCGACCTGGCGCTCGTCGCGGTGGTGGTGGTAGCGCTCGGGCTGACCTTCCAGGACACCGACGCCGGACCGCCCGCCGAGTGGCTGCTCACCTACTGGAGCCTGACCCTGCCCGTGCTCGCCTATGTCTTCATCTGGCTCGCCAGGCGCGGCATCGCCGCCGACATCGCGCTCGTGAAGTCGATGGACCGACTCCGCTAAGCATGGCATCGTCCGACGACGCGACGCCCCCCGATGCAGCGACCCCCGGTGCAGCGCCCCCCGATGCAGCGACCGACGCGTCGGTACCCCGGCATGTCTGGCTCGCGCTGACCGCCGGGCTGGTCTCGATCTCGTCGGCGGGCATCTTGATCCGGTTTGCCTCCGACGCCGAGGGGCTAACGGTGGCGCTCTGGCGCACGATGTGGGCGGTGACGCTGCTGCTGCCCGTCGCGCCTGGCGCGCGCAAAGACTGGGCAGGCTTCACCCGCCGCGACTGGATGCTTGTCGGGGCGGCAGGCGTCTTCCTCGGACTGCACTTCATCCTCTGGATTACGTCGCTCTACCACACCTCCGTGGCAAGTGCAACGGTCCTCGTGACGATGAGCCCCCTCTTCATCGCCGTGCTGGGAATCGTGGCGTTGCGTGAGCGGCCGTCGCTGCGGACGTGGGTCGCCATCGCCGTGGGACTTGTCGGCGCGGTGCTCATCGGCGTGGGCGACGCGGGGGCGGGCGTCTTCCCTCGCGCGTGGCTCGGTAACGGGCTCGCCCTCGCGGCCGCCGCGATGTTCTCGGTCTACATCGTGATCGGGCGCGCCGTGCGGCAGCGGGTGTCGTTTCTCGCCTACCTCTTCCCGCTCAACGTGGCTGCGATGCTCACCGCGCTCGTCGGTACGCTCGTGACCGGGGCCGCCCTGTCAGCGCCGCTCCACGTGATCGGCTGGACGTTCGTAATGGCGCTCTTCCCGCAGATCCTCGGCCACGGCTCGTTCAACTACGCCGTCCGCTACATCTCAGCCGCGATGCTTGGGCTGCTCACGCTCACCGAGCCTGCCATCGCCTCGCTGCTGGCCTACGTGTTTTTTCAGGAGGTCCCGGGTGGCCTTGCCTTCGTTGGCATGCTCGTTGTCCTCGTCTCGCTCGCCGTCGTCATTGTGCGGCGGCGTCCATAACAGAGCTGCTTCCATAGCAGAGCTGCTCCCAACCCATTCAGTCCGGGAGCGAGACAAAGTGTTCCAGCGGTAGGTCGGAGAACCGGCGGTGCTTGCGCAGGAAATAGTCGAGGGCCACGGAGCGGCGGTAGGGCAGCGTGACGGGCGACGACGCGGGGCGCTGGTCGAGGTAGGCCCCGCGCATCCGGTGGGCGTCGAGGTAGGCGCGGGCGATGGCGGCGGCCTCGCGCGGGCGTCCGGCGGCGAGGCCCCGCGTGGCCGCAAGCGCGTCGAGGGCGAGGCGGCGCGGGAACGTTGTGAGCCAGGCGCGCGGCGGGAGGTTCTTGAACAGCATCAAGAGGCTGTTGCGGAAGTTGAGGTACGCCTTGCGCGGGTCGCCCTGCGGCAGCGACGCCCCGCCGATGTGGTAGACCTCAGCGCTCGGCTCCACGCGGACGCGCCACCCGGCCCGCCACAGCCGCCAGCATAGGTCGATCTCCTCCATGTGCATCCCGAACGCCTCGTCGAGCAAGCCGACTCCTCCCAGTCGTGGGTCGAGCGCAGACCGCCGCAGCAGGAGCGCCGCGCCCGACGCCCAGAAGACATCGCGGGGGTCGTCGTACTGCCCCGCGTCTCGCTCCAGCGTGTCAAAGAGGCGCCCGCGCGTGAACGGGTAGCCGACAGCGTCGAGGAAGCCGCCGCTAGCCCCGGCATACTCGAACTGCGTTCGGTCGCCGTACTGGAGCAGCTTCGGCTGGACGGCGGCTACATCGGGCATCGTGTCGAGCACGCGCACGAGCGGCGCGAGCCAACCCGGCGGGACCTCCACGTCGTTGTTGAGCAGGCACACGTAGTCGCTCTCGATGCGTCGGATCGCCTCGTTGTTGCCGCGCGCGAAGAGCCAATTCTCCGGATGTTGGACGAGGCGGACCTCCGGATGCGTCGCCCTGAGCCACGCCACCGTGTCGTCCGTCGAGGCGTTGTCCGCGACGACGACCTCGAACGACGCGAAGTCGGTGGCAAGGACGGAGGGCAGACACTGCTCCAGCAGCGCCCGCCCGTTCCACGTCACGATGAGGATAGAGACTCGCGGCACGGCCCAGAGGGGAGAAGGAAGAGGCGAGAAGTACGAAGGGGGAGGCGCTGCCCCTCACGCCGTGTTCACCGATCAGCGAGACCGCCTCACGGCAGCACTGCCGCCTGGGTCTCAGCACCCAGCTGCTCCAGCAAGCTCCGATACCACGCCGTCGCCGTCTCGACCTGCGCGGCGAGGTCCTGGTGGCCCCAGACGAGCGAAAGCGTGCGCCGCGTGCCGTCGTGCGTCTTCGTACGCTGGCTGTCCTTGACACCATTCGCGCACGGCCCCTCCGAGTCAAACAGGCAGAGCAGGCCGCCGAGGTCGATGGTCTGCCCGCCGGTGTTGAACACGTAGCTTGCGCCTGGCTCGGCGAGGCCCACTCGGAAGGGTGCCGTTGCTCGGTCGAGGTCAACCACGCTGATCGGCAGGCCGCTGTGCAGCGAGACGACGTTGCAGGCGTCCACGACGGCGTTGATCGAGCCGAGCTTGCCGTTCTCGGCGGCCCGGACGAGGTATTCCGACGCCGGTTTGCCGCGTCCGGTGGGCTTGTATCCACCGTACCGGAGGAGATTGCGCGACGTGGCCCGGATCGTCTCCGAGCGTTGGACGGGCGCTTCGGCGTCGAGCGCGAGCAGCGCCGTCAGCCACGCAGGCGAGGGCGTCTCGCCGAGCGGCGCAGCCAGCGTTGTCTCGAACGCAGCGAGGTGGAGGAGCGGGTGCGCGTCGACGGCGAGCGTCATGGGCGGGCAGGGTGGACGTGCGAGCTAGTAGGAAATCCGCGCGGTGTAGCGGACCGTGACCGTCTCGTCGGGGCCGACGTTGAGCGGAAACTCCACCGTGCGGGCGTCGAGCTTGGTGTGGTCGTGGCTGGCCTGCGTGATTTCCCAATCGGCGTAGAGGCGCTCCACAACGGCCACGTCGGCGGCGGTCTCCTTGCGGTTGCGAACCTCCACCTCGACCGTGATCTCGCGGACGCGGTCGGAGATGCGGCGCTCGCTTACCTGCCGGCGCGTGCCGACCACGTCGAAGGCGTCGCCGATGTAGAGCCGCACCAACTCATTGCGCGGCGTGTGGTCGATGAGGTCCTCGCCGACGAACTGGAGCGCGCCGGTGCGGTCGGCCTTGTAGACGCGCACCTTGCCCTTCGGCAGCGGCATGCCCATGCGGTTGGCCTCGCTGTTCTCCATCTCCAGGACGATGGCCGCGCTCATCTCGTTGGTCGCGCCGCCTGCGCCGGGGCGGCGGGTGGAGTAGGACGGGAAGTAGGTGCCCGAGCCGTCGAAGACGAGCCGCCGCCGGACGCCGACCTCGGAGGCCGAGAGCAGGTTCATCTGCTTCGTCTCGCGCTCGGCGAGCGTCGTCGTGCCGTCGAGCGTGTAGAGATGGTACTCGAAGAACGCCTCCTCCTCAAACGCTGGGGCGGCGGCGGCCTCCATCATCATCATGTCCCGCTGGTAGACCTGCGGTTGCGCATAGTCCTGCACGCGGCGCACGTCGCCGGCCATGAGCTGGAGGCGCGCGTCGCGGTAGGTCGCGCCGCTCTGGTTGTCGAGCGTCACCCAGCCCGTGACGTCCACTTCCGTCTCGTCCTCGTTCACGACGGCCACGTAGTCGGCCTTCCATCCAAGCCCTTCGGTCATGTACGACACCTCGGCGCGGTGCTCACCCGCGCGGCCTGCGTTGAGCAGCCACAGCAGCGATGGGCGGCTGAGCAGCCCCGCCGGCAGCGACGTCAGCTCGATGGTGCCCTCGGGGTTGACGAGCACGCGCCCGTCGTCGAGCTGCACGATGCGGCCCTGGCCCGGCACGCTCAGCAGCACGCCCGACTCCGTCACCGTCTGCCCGCCGTCGAGTTGCCGGATGAGCCGGATCGGTTGGCCGACGGCGGCGTCGAGCACCGAGTTGGTGCCAATGAGGTCGTACTGGTAGTTCTGCTCGCGCACGACGAGGCTGTTCGGCGCGGTGAGCGACTTCAAGGAAATGCTCGTCGGGTCGATCTGAGCGGCGACGCCCTCGAAGCGGACGCGGTTCATGCCGCTCGCAAGCGTGATCGGCCGCACCTCGCGCACGACGGCGAAGTTCTGGTTGTAGACCGTCAGCGCGACGCCGTCCTGGCTCTCGGGCTGCGAGACGACGGAGGGCTGGGCAGCGACGGGCTGGGCGACGGACATAGCGAGCAGGGCCACAAGGGCGACAGCGAGGAGGCGCATGCAATTAGGTCGGAAGGTGACGAGGCAAGATAGGCGGACCACAAGGTCGGACGGTGCCGACGGGGCGCGCGTACACCCAACGGACCAATCGGCCGGTTGCGTGTCCAGCAAGGAGGAAGGGTGCAGAGGCGTCGTAGGTTCGTCACTGAGTTCTCCCCCTGGACAGGGGGAGACAGAGGGGGTTGTCGTGTCGAGCAGTCCGTTGAATCTGTGGTGCGACCTTCGACCACCCCCAGCCCCTCCTGTCCAGGAGGGGAGCTTGCTCTGCATCAAGGTCATCTCCCCCCATGAAACCCCTCGCTGCCCGCACCGCCGCGCTCCGCCAGAGCGACATCCGCGCCGTCACCGCCGCCGTCCGCCGCGTCGACGGTCTCAACCTCGGGCAGGGCATCTGCGACCTGCCCACGCCCGACCCGATCAAGACCGGCGCCGTCGCGGCCATCGAAGGCGACCAGTCGATCTACACGGCCTACAACGGCATCGCCGGGCTGCGGCAGGCGATCCTCGCCAAGGCGCAGCGCTACAACGGCATCCCGGCCACCGACGACGACGAGGTGATGGTCAGCGCCGGGTCCACGGGCGCGTTCGCCGCGACCGTCCTCGCCCTCTGCGACCCCGGCGACGAGGTGGTCCTCTTCGAGCCGTTCTACGGCTACCACACCGGCATCCTGAAGCTCTTCGGCGTCACGCCCGTCGCGGTCCCGCTGCTGCAGCCCGATTGGGCCTTCGACTTCGAGGCGCTCGCCGCCGCGATCACGCCGCGCACGAAGGCGGTCGTCGTGTGCACGCCGGCCAACCCGAGCGGCAAGGTGTGGACCG
>JBCDFF010000303.1:0-5520 GCA_039178415.1 Bacteroidota bacterium | reverse complement strand
GTGTCACCCGCGTGACGTAGGGATGACGATTGCCGCCCGGCTGCGTGCTCCTCCGCGTCTTCAACGTGGAAGAAGCGTCATGGAGATGAGGCGTGGGTTGAGCCGCGTTGCCTGCTGAAAAGCCGCAAAAGCCTAAAGCGGGCCCCCCAGCGTTTCGAGGGGGGCGGCATCCGGGCGAGGGAATCCCTACACCGGCGTGTCTTCCAGACGAACACCCACGAAGGACGAGCCATCAGGGCAGTCCCCGGCACGCGGTCCGCGTAGTCCCGCCGTTGAGCACAGCGCCGCGCCAGCGACTCCGCGAGGCGGATCGCACGATCTTACGGGCACGCTAGCGTTCGCCCCCTTTCGCCCGTGTCATCGTAGTCGCCATGCCGTCGGCTCCCGTCGATCCGAGTACGCTCCGCTTCGCGGTCCTGGCCGTCGACGTGGTGGTGTTTGCGTTGCACGAGGGGAACGTATGGACGCGCCTCGCGCCCGTGGACCGGCCGCAGGTGGCGGGGCGCGTGGGGTTTCCTGGGGGGCTGATCGAGCCGACGGAGACCGCTGAGGAAGCCGCCGTGCGCCTGCTCCGCGAGAAAGCTAGGGTCGAACCGGCGGGGGTCTATCTCGAACAGCTGCACACCTTCAGCGCGGTGGGCCGCGACCCGCGTGGGCGCGTGGTGTCAGTCGCCTACCTCGGCCTGACCACGATGCCGCCGGACGACGACGTCAGAGCAAGTCACAACGACGACGCGTTCTGGCAGCCCGTGGCGGACCGCCCGGCCCTTGCCTACGACCACGACGCGATGGCGGCGTTGGCCCAGCGGCGGCTCCGTGAACGGGTGCGCGTGACCAACCTAGTCGGTCGCTTGCTGCCCGACACCTTCACGCTCACCACGCTGCAGGACGCGTTCGAGACGCTGCTCGGTGAGGCCCTCGACCGGCGCAACTTTCGGCGGCGGGTGCAGGACCTGAAGCTGGTCGTGCCGACCGGGGAGGAGCGACGGCACGGGCGAGGCCGTCCGGCTGCGCTCTTTCGCATCGCCGACGCAGAGGTGCGAGCCATCCCCTTGCTGTAAATCGGCCCGGACCGCGCCAATTCATCGGAAAGCCCAGGGAAAAGCTGAGGGCACGCGCCGGATTTAGGCCGGAACGCGCTACCTTCCTCGAAGCGCTTTTCTCGACGCACCACACCGGCCTTGCGGACCGAGGTGCGGCGCGCGCTGCGGCCGAACCCAGGAAGCCCCCTGGCGTTCGCACGTCCCTCTTTGCGATCCAACCCCGCCTCCCCGTGAGCAACTTCGGCTTCAACAGCGGCTACGTCGACGACATCTACGCGCAGTATCTCGAAGACCCCAATTCGGTCTCGGAGTCGTGGCGCGAGTTCTTCGCGGACTACGACCCGAGCCCGACCTTCATCGGGGCCAACCCGAACAAGGCTGCCGCCTCGACGCCTGCGCCGACCCCGGCTCCGGTCCCCACCGCACCGTCGGGCGACGGCGCGTCGAAGGAAGCCGTCGCGCCGGCGCGGCCCGCGATCGAGGTGCCGGTGCCCGAGGGCGCAGAACTGACCAAGCTGCGCGGCGTGCCCGCCAAGATCGTCGAGAACATGGAGGCGTCGCTCTCCATCCCCACGGCGACGAGCGTGCGCACCATCCCGGTCAAGCTCATGGCCGAGAACCGCCGCTTGATGAACCGCTTCCAGCGCACCGTCGGCGGCGACAAGGTGTCCTACACCCACCTCATCGCCTACGCGATCATCCTGGCGATGCGCCAGGTGCCGTCGATGAAGGCGACGTTCCGCCAGAACGGACACCCGGAGCGCATCGACCCGCCGCACGTCAACTTCGGCCTCGCCATCGACATCGAGCGGCGCGGGAAGCGGCAGCTGCTGGTGCCGAACGTGCACGCGGCCGAGACGATGAGCTTCGCGCAGTTCCTGGGGGCCTACAACGACATCGTCAAGCGCGCGCGCGGCAACGGACTCGAACTCAAAGACTTCCAGTACACGACCGCGACGCTCACGAACCCGGGTATGATCGGGACGGTGATGAGCGTGCCGCGCCTGATGCCTGGCCAGGGGGTGATCGTCGCCGCCGGGGCCATCGGCTACCCGCCGGAGTACAGCGCGCTGCCCAAGACGGAGCTCTCGCGCCTCGGCATCTCCGAGACGATGACGCTGACCTCGACCTACGACCACCGCGTCATCCAGGGCGCGGAGTCGGGCGAGTTCCTCAACCACATCGCACAGCTCCTTCAAGGGCAGCACGGGTTCTACGAGGCCGTCTTCCGCTCGCTCGGCATCCCGACGCCGCCGTTCCGAGCAGCCCTCGACTCGACGCCGACCCTCGTGGGTTCCCGCGAGCGTGAGGAGATCGACTTCGTCAAGAAGCAGGCGGCGGTGCTCCAGCTGATCCGCGCCTACCGCGTGCGCGGCCACCTCCTCGCCACCACCAACCCCATCGGGGCGGAAGGGCAGGGGCGCTACCATCCCGAGATCGACCCGGCGGAGTACGGCCTGACGATTTGGGACCTCGACCGCCAGTTCATCACAGGCGAGCTCGGCACGGCGGGCGGCAACCTGGGCGGCGAGGCACGCCTCCCGCTTCGCGATATCCTCGACATCCTGTGGGAGACCTACACCCGCAACGTCGGCGTCGAGTTCATGCACATCTCCACGCCGGGCGAAAAGCGCTGGCTCATCGAGCGCATCGAGCCGGAGCGCTTCCAGTCGGAGATGCCCGTCGAGGCCAAGCAGCGCATCCTGGAGAAGCTCAACCAGGCCGAGGCGCTGGAGAACTTCATCCACACGAAGTACATCGGCCAAAAGCGCTTCAGCCTCGAAGGCGGCGAGTCGCTCATCCCGATCCTCGACATGCTCCTCTCCGACGCCGCCGACCAGGAGGCTGACGAGGTGGTGATCGGCATGGCCCACCGCGGGCGCCTCAACGTGCTCGCCAACATCCTCAACAAGCCCTACAGCAAGATCTTCGACGGCTTCGAGGGCACGGTCAACCCGGACACCGTTCAGGGCTCGGGCGACGTGAAATACCACCTCGGTGCGCGGAGCCTCCACACGGCTCCCAGCGGGGCGACGGTCAAGGTCGCGCTCGCGCCCAACCCGAGCCACCTCGAAGCGGTCAACCCGGTCGTGGAGGGCATGGTGCGCGCCAAGCAGCAGCTCATCGTCGGCGACCGCAATCCGGTGGAAGTGCGCGACCGCGTCTTCCCGATCCTGATCCACGGCGACGCGGCGTTCGCGGGGCAAGGCGTGGTGGCGGAGACGCTCAACCTCTCGCAACTCGACGGCTACGCGACCGGCGGCACGGTGCACGTCGTCGTCAACAACCAGATCGGCTTCACAACGGTGCCCGTGCACGCGCGCTCGTCGGTCTACGCGACGGACATCGCTCGGATGATCCAGGCCCCCATCTTCCACGTCAACGGCGACGACCCCGAGGCGTGCGTCCGCGTGGCGCGCCTCGCGCTGGACTACCGCCAGGTGTTCAACAAGGACGTCGTGATCGACATGATCTGCTACCGCAAGTTTGGGCACAACGAAGGCGACGAGCCCAAATTCACGCAGCCGTTGATGTACCACCGCATCGACGGCCACCGCTCGGTGCGCAAGCTCTACCTGGAGCAGCTCCTCAAGCGCGGCGAGATGAAGCCCGAGGAGGCCGAGGGCATCCTCGACGGCTTCCGCGCCATCCTGGACTCCGCGTTCGAGGAAACGAAAGAGACGGCGGAGCGCCACAAAGACGCCGAACCGGCAAGTGCGCCGGTCCCGAGCGCCTTCACCGCCGCGTTCGAGACGAAGGTGCCGCGCGCCGTGCTCGAGCGGCTCACGGAGGCGCTCGTCACCTGGCCCGGCGACTTTGAGGTCCACAAGAAGCTCGCGCGGCTGCTCGAACGCCGGCCGAAGTCGTTCGCCGACGGGAAGATCGAGTGGGCCTTTGCCGAGGCGCTCGCGTTCGGCTCGCTGCTCCTCGACGGCCACCGCGTCCGACTCTCGGGGCAGGACTCCGGGCGCGGCACGTTCAGCCAGCGCCACGCCATCCTCTACGACCAGACCACCGGCGGGCGCTATCTCCCGCTCAACCACATCGAGGAGGGCCAGGTCCCACTGCAGGTCTACGACTCCCTGCTGAGCGAGTATGCCGTCCTCGGCTTCGAGTACGGCTACTCCGTGGCCGACGATAACGCGCTCGTGTGCTGGGAGGCGCAGTTCGGCGACTTCGCCAACGGGGCGCAGATCATGATCGACCAGTTCGTGGCCTCCGCCGAGGCGAAGTGGGGGACCCAGAGCAGCCTCGTGCTGCTGCTCCCGCACGGCTTCGAGGGCCAAGGCCCCGAGCACTCGTCGGCACGCCTGGAGCGCTTCCTCCAGCTCTGCGCCGACGAGAACCTGATCGTGGGCAATTTCACGACGCCGGCGAACTATTTCCACGCGCTGCGCCGCCAGATCGCGTTGCCCAAGGCCAACGGCGGCATCCGCAAGCCGATGGTGGTGATGACGCCGAAGAGCCTGCTGCGCCACCCCCGCGCCGTCTCCGCCGCGGAGGACCTGGCCGACGGGCGGTTCCATCAGATCTACCCCGCTGCGGCCGACCCGCAGGCCGCCTCGCGCCTTGTCTTCTGCTCCGGTAAGGTCTACTACGATCTCCTCGCTGCGCAGGAGCAGATGGACAACCCCGCGTCGGTCGGCCTCGTCCGCGTCGAGCAGCTCTATCCGTTCCCTGAGGCCGAGGTGCGCGCCGAGTTGGAGCGCTTCGGGCACGTCACCGACGTGGTGTGGTGCCAGGAAGAGCCGCAGAACATGGGCGCGTGGTCGTTCGTGCAGCCGCACTTCGACCGCCAGCTCATGGAGCGCCACGGCGACTGCTGCGTCCGTCCGCAGTACGTCGGCCGCCCCGCCGCTGCCAGCCCCGCCACGGGTAGCTCGAAGGTGCACGCTGCTGAGCAAGATCGCTTGGTCAGCGAAGCACTTGGGATGTAGCCGCGTGCACCGATGAGCAACCGCAACTGGGTGTGCTTCGATTGTCGACAGTCCGTACGTCGGTCGTCTAGCGAGACCGACGTTCGATGTCCATCCTGTGGCTCCCCGTGCGTGAACCTCGGATCGAAGATCCCGATTCCACCCAGGTCTAAGGACTCAGTCTGGAAGGACCTCCGCGAGCAGCATTTCTCAGGTAGACGAAATTGGGCGCTCGTCGGACACGTAACTCGCCAAGCGCGACAGCAGGCGATAGCCTGTCGAATCGAGGCAGTGGAGGAGCAGATCGCACGATTCGCCGCGATCTATGAAGTGCCTCGGTCAATACCAGACGTCAGGCGGTATCAGGCTGAGCTAGAGGCGTTGAAAAAAATGGTACCGTGAACGCAGAGACGGCTCTTCTCATCGTGGACGTGCAGCAGGGTTTGGACGATCCCACGCACGGCCGGCGCAGCACGCCCGACGCTGAGGCCAACATGGCGCGGTTGCTCGCGGCGTGGCGCGAGGCGGGCTGGCCCGTCGTCCACGTGAAGCACAACTCC
>JBCDFF010000302.1:0-5545 GCA_039178415.1 Bacteroidota bacterium | reverse complement strand
CGAAGCCCGAGTAGAGCTTCTTCATGTCGTCGAGCGTGCAGACCGAGACACCGGCGTTGCCGACCTTGCCGTAGATGTCGGGCCGCTCGTGGGGGTCGCGGCCGTAGAGCGTGACGCTGTCGAACGCCGTCGAGAGGCGCGCGGCGGGCATGCCCTCCGAGACAAGGTGGAAGCGGCGGTTGGTGCGCTCAGGCGACCCCTCGCCCGCGAACATGCGCGTGGGGTCCTCGCCGGTGCGCTTGAGCGGGAAGACGCCCGCCGTGTAGGGGAAGTAGCCCGGCAGGTTTTCGAGGAGCGCGAAGCGAAGCCGGTCGCCCGCGTCGGCGTAGCGCGGGAGCGCGACGCGCGGCACCTTCGTACCGGAGAGCGTGGTGTGGGTGAGCGGCTGGCGGATGTCGCGCCCGCGCACCTGGTAGACAAACTCGTCCTGGCGGTAGCGCTCGACGTTCTCGTCCCAATGCTCCAGCAAATGCCGGCTCCGCGCGTCGAGTTGGCTCCACCAGTGCTCGACCATGTCGTCGAGGCGGGCGATGAGCTGCGCGGCGTCGGAGGGCGACCAGTCCTCTACCTGCTGTCGCGCACCGACGACCTCGCCCCACTTCCGGGCGATGGTGGTTTGCTGCTCGACGTGCTGGTGGTAGGTGCGGCACGTGTCGGCAATCTCGGCGAGGTAGCGCTGGCGCTTCGGGGGCAGGATGGCGAGCGCCTCCGGGTCCATCGGCGGCAGCGTGTCGGCGTGGTAGGTAGCCGAGGTGCGCCCGAAAGCATGGGCGTCGTTGAGGCGGCCGAGGAGGTGGAGGTAGAGGCCCGTCACGCCGGGGTCGTTGAAGCGCGCGGCCATCGTCGGGAAGGCGGGCATCGCGTCGGGGCCGCGGTCGAAGGCGGCGCGGTTGCGCTGCATCTGCTTCTTGATGGCGCGGAGGGCGTCGGCGGAGCCACGCCGCTCGAACTTGTTGAGCGCCACCACGTCGGCGAGGTCGAGCATTCCGATCTTTTCGAGCTGCGTCGGCGCGCCGAAGTCGTGCGTCATGACGTAGAGCGTGAGGTCGGCGAGGTCGACGGCCTCGGTGTCGCTCTGCCCGATGCCCGCCGTCTCGACGATCACGAGGTCGAAGCCCGCCGCCTGGCACACGCCGATGGCGTCGCGGAGCGCCTGGCTCGTCGCGCGGTGCGCCTGGCGTGTGGCAAACGAGCGCATGTAAACGCGGGCGTTGCCGTCCCCATCCCGAGCGAGGTCGCCGTAGAGGCTGTTGAGCCGGATGCGGTCGCCGAGGAGCGCGCCGCCCGTGCGCCGCCGCGTGGGGTCCACCGACAGGATCGCGACGTGCAGGTCGTCGAAGTCGGTGAGGAAGCGCCGGACGAGCTCGTCGGTGAGCGTCGACTTCCCCGCGCCGCCCGTGCCGGTGATGCCTAGGACTGGCGCTGCAGTGGTCGTAGGTCGCAGGTCGTAGGTCGCAGGTCCGGGTGCGCCATCGCCGCCGGGCTCGGTAGCCTGCAGCTCGACGGCGGTGAGCGCCTCGGCGACAGCCTGGACGTTGTGGGCTGTCGGCTTTTGGCTGTCGGCTGTCTGCTTCTTCAATCCCTGACTCGCCAGCTCTCTACCCTCTTCCCTATCCCCTATTTCCCCGACCCTATCCCCCTTCTCTTCACTCTTCACTCGTACCTCTTCACTCGTCGCGCCAGCGACGCTGATCATGTGCGCGATCATGCCTTCGAGGCCGAGCCGCATCCCGTCCTCGGGCGAGTAGATCTTCGCCACGCCGTAGGCTTCGAGGGCGTCGATCTCGTCTTGAACGATCACGCCGCCGCCGCCGCCAAACACTTTGATGTGGCCCGCGCCGCGCGCACGCAGGAGATCCACCATGTAGCGGAAGTACTCGTTGTGCCCGCCCTGGTAGGACGACACTGCGATGCCGTCGGCGTCTTCCTGGATGGCCGTCTCCACGAGGTCTAGCACGGAGCGGTCGTGGCCGAGGTGGATCACCTCCGCGCCCTGCTGCTGGAGGATGCGCCGCATGATGTTGATCGCGGCGTCGTGCCCGTCGAAGAGGCTCGCGGCCGTGACGAAGCGAACGGGGTGCGTGCGGGGTGCCGCGATCTCGGAAGCCTGGTCGAGGTCAGCGGGCGTGGGGGCGTCGGCCATGGGTCTGGGAGGGGTCTGGAAGCGCTACCGAGACTGCAAGATATCCCGCTCCCCCGTGCGGAACGGTACAGCCTCCTCGAATTTCTCAGCCGGGCTCCCTACCAATCGACCTCGCAGGCGGCGGGCTCCTCGGGGGCCTCGGTGTAGGACCATGAGTTGTCGGGCTGCCGGTAGCTCACCTGCCCCACAAAGCAAGCGGTGTCGGGACCATACAGGTAGAGCCGCACGCGGATGTCCTCGTGCCGCTTCGAGCGCAGCAAGAGCGACGGGCGGCTCGCCGGGGAGACGTAGACCTTGCGCCACATCCGGTCGGTGTTCGCCTCGCCGCCCTCCTCGTTCGTCTCCTCGTAGCCCGCCTGCGCGAAGCGGAACTCGTTGATGCTCACGGATTCGTCACCGCCGCCCATCGCCGCGGGCTTCTTCTTCCACGCAACGATGTCGCCCGCGATGTTGACCGCCTCCTGGTAGAGGAGGTCGACTTCCAGCTTGCGGCTCTCGCGCTCGAACGCGTCGATGCCCACCACCACGGCGAGGCCCACGATCACAATGCCCAGGACGAGAAGGAGGAGTTGTTGCTGACCCATGGAGTCTGGTTCGTGCGCGAGCTGCTGTGCTACTGCCCGTTGTTCTGCGACTGGTTCTCGCGGTAGTTGAACGAGATGTCGTCGTAGTCCGAGCCGCGGAGGTAGAGCTGCATCCACCACGAGCCGCCGGTGCAGTCGGCGCGGAGGGCGTTGACTTGGAGGCCCGAGCCGTTGCTGTTGTAGTAGAGCTTCACGCAGGCATAGTCGGTGAGGAGCGCCACGTCGCGGCCGCTCTGCACCTCGGTTGCCTCATAGCCCAGGTCGGCGAACGTGATGCCGCGGTAGTCGTCGGGGTCGCCGTTGTCGCCGCCGCCCAGTGCAGGCGGGGTCTTCTTCCACGCGATGGCCTTCGTGGCGATGTCGGAGAGGAGCACCATCGTCTGATCCTGGCGCGTCTTGCGCTCGTTCTCATCAAACGCCTCGATGCCGACGACGACCGCCAGGCCGACGATCACGATGCCTAAGACGAGGAGGAGGAGTTGCTGCTGGCCCATGGCTCTTCGAGTTGGGGGCTATTGCCCGTTGTTGTCCGCGCGGTTGTCGTTGAAGCGAAACTCGATGTCGTCGTAGTCGGAGCCGGTCAGGCGCAGGGCCATCCACCACGTCCCGTTGCCGCAAGTGGTGTTGAGCGCGTTGAGGTCGAGGCGGCTCCCGTTGCCGATGAGCTTGACGCAGGCGTATTCGGTGAGGAGCACGACCTCGCGGGAGCCCTGCATCTCCGTCGTCGTGTAGCCGAGGTCGGCGAAGGTCAGGTCGCTGAAGTCGTTCGTGTCGCCGTTGGCACCGCCCCCCATCGCGGTGGGGGTTTTCTTCCACGCTTGAGCTTTGGCCGCGATGTCGGCGAGGAGCACCATCGTCTGGTCCTGGCGGGCCTTGCGCTGGTTTTCTTCGAAGCTCTCGATGCCGACTGCTACGGCGAGGCCGACAAGCACGATGCCGAGCACGAGGAGGAGAAGTTGTTGCTGACCCATGACGTGGTGTGTGGTCTTCGGTGGACACGCCTCGAGTGTCCCAAAGTCTGTGCCCTCAGCCGTTTACGATCCTGCTAGCAGGAGGACCGAGGCAACATCGCGCTTTGCTTCCCGCGAATGGAACGGGGACGTGCCGGGCCACCTCGGTGGCGACTGTTTGTGAAGCCCGGTGACTTCTCCAGGTGTGTCATTTTTCGTTCGATTCTACTTTTTTTCGGTGGGGTTGGTAAGAGAACCGGAAGGCCTCGGCTCTAGGAAACACAATCGATGTTGCAACACCAGTGTTGCTCGACCTATTCTTCCAGCCAACACCCTTACTCCCATGGCGACCTTCTCCGTCCCCACCCTCGACCAGATCACCGACGCCGACGCCCGCGCCACCCTGGAGCAGATCCAGAAGCAGATCGGTATGATCCCCAACCTCTACGCCTTCGAGGCCTCCTCGCCACGCACCTTCCAGACCAACCTGGCCTTCGCGCACGCCGTCGAGCAGGCCAACTTCTCCAACCGCGAGGTGCAGGCGATCTACCTCGCCACGAGCGAAGCCAACGGCTGCTCGTACTGCCTCGCCGCGCACACCGCGCTCGCCCAGATGAACGGCTTCACCGAGGCGCAGACGTTCGACCTCCGCGCCGGCACCTTCAACGATGCAACCGTGGGCGACGCTCCGAAGCTGGGCGTGCTGACGCGCCTCACGCGTGCCTTCGTCCAGACGCAGGGCCGCCCCGACGACGCGCTGCTCGACGCGTTCTTCGACGCGGGCTATACCCAGGCCCACTTCGTGGACCTCGTCGCGCTCATCTCCGTCAAGACGTTCTCGAACTACCTTCACAACGCCTCCGACATCCCGGTCGACTTCCCTGCGGCCAAACCCTTGCCCGAGGCGGTCGCCGCCTAAGGCCGCCTGAACGGACGATCGCTGGAGCCGGGCGCGCAGGGTCGTGCCCGGCTCTCGGCGTTTCACACCTCTGCTCCTCTGCTTCCATGGCCGCTCCTCGCACCGCAGCCCGCTACGCCAACCCGCATCACCGTCTCCGTGCGACGTTGCTCCGCACGGCGGCGTGGCTCAAGGAGGAAGCCGACGCGTTTCTGGCACCGCACGGGCTCACGCAGCCACAGTTCAACATCCTCCGCATCCTGCGGGGTCATGAGCGTCGCACGGCGGACCCGCCCGGCGACACGCTCAGCACCAAGTGCCTCCGTGAGCGGATGCTCGACCGGGCCTCCGACACGTCCCGGCTGGTGGCCCGCCTCGAAACGCGCGGCCTCGTGGTCAAGCGTCGTAGCGGCACCGACCGCCGCCGCGTCGCGGTGGAGTTGACGGAGGCGGGCCGCGCTCTGCTCGCCGAGGTCGACACCCGTATGGGTGCGCTCGACGCCGTCACGGGCGCCCTCTCCGACGCGGAGGCCACCCGCCTCGCTGATCTGCTCGATGTGTTGCACACGGCATAGGCCGCGCTTCCGTCTTCGCACGGTGGTTGTTTTCGGAGGCATAAGTACGGAGGTTGGTTGTGCCATTGGGGTACGTGCAGCGCCGCGTATCTATGAGCAGATCGCGGCCGCAATCACACTGGGGCGCCATCGCGCTGCTCGGTGTGGGCGTTCACATCCCGAGGGCCCCCGCCATCGCTAACGGTGCCGCGTTCTCTTCCCTTCCGGCCACAACTCGGGGCGCTGCCTGCTTTCCTCCGATGCGCTGTGTTTTCCTGCTGATCACGCTCTTCTCGGTCCCTGCCGCTTGGGGCCAGGTCTGTGAGGGCGACATCCTCATCAATACCCAAGCCGACCTCGACGCGTTCGAGTGCATCGGTGTGCGCGGCGACCTCGTTATCTCCAGCGCAAACATT
>JBCDFF010000301.1:0-5547 GCA_039178415.1 Bacteroidota bacterium | reverse complement strand
GTCCTCAACACCATCGTCGCCGAGGCCATCGAGGACCTCGCGACGAAACTCAAGGACGCGCTTGGCAAGAAGAAGAGCAAGAAGGCCCTCGAAGCCGCGCTCCAGGCCGTCATCGCCGAGTCCATCGCCGAGCACATGCCGATCATCTTCAACGGCGACGGCTACTCCGACGAGTGGCACAAAGAGGCGGAAGAAGAGCGTGGCCTGCTCAACCTCCGCACCACGCCCGACGCGCTCGACCAGATGATGGGCGAGAAAAACGTCGCCGTGTTCGAGAAGTACGACGTGCTGTCGGAGGCCGAGCTCGGCTCGCGCCATGAGGTGTTCTCGGAGCAGTACGCCATCACGCTCAACATCGAGGCGGCGACCACGCTCTCCATCGCCAAGACGATGGTCCTCCCGGCGGCGGTCAGCTACCTGAAAGACCTCGTGGAGACGATGGACGAGGCGGGCGACGGCCTCAAGCTGGACGGCCTGGCTGCCATCGCGAAGGACGTGAACACCGCGATCAACGCGCTCCAGAAGGCCGCAGCGGCGCTGAAACGGGCCATCGCGGGCGCGCACAAAGCCAAGGACGAGTCGCGCTACATGGTCACGAAGGTGGTCCCGGCGATGGCGAAGGTCCGCGCTGCCTGCGATGACCTGGAAGGCGAGCTCCCCTACGACCTCTGGCCCCTGCCCACCTACCGCGAGATGCTGTTCGTGAAGTAGGAGAGTGCGGCGGTATTGTCGTGTTGCAGTGAGGCGGTGTCCTCACCGTGACACCGCTCAACCGCCGCACCGCAACACCTAGTACGGGCGGCCCGCTCTGGCTTCGGCTGGGGCGGGCCGCGCTGCGTTTCAAGCGGCGGTCCTGTAACTTCACGCGTGCAGATGTCGTGCAGAGGCGGACGGCGATGAAACCGCCCCCGGGGGCTCCGGTTGGACGACGGATGCAACCGACCTCCGCGAACACGCCCAGCACCACGCCCGCTATCCCTGCCTCGCTCCGGGTGCGCTACCTCAACCTCGGCGACGACGACGTCATCGGGGCGTCGTGCCACTACCTCGAGCTCGCCGACACCGGCATCGTCCTAGACGCGGGCATGGACCCCGAGGAGGACGGCTTCCGCGCGCTGCCGTCGTTCAAGCTGCTCGACGGGCGACCAGTGGAGCAGGTCATCGTGACGCACGCGCACCACGACCACCTCGGGGCGCTGCCGGTGCTCGTCCAGCGCTTCCCGCAGACGCGCATCCACGTCTCCGGCCCCACGGCACGCCTCGCGGACATCCTGCTCCCGTCGTCGGCGCGCCTCCAGAAGCGCCGCCTCCGCGAAGGCTCCTCCACCGCCGAGCCGGTCTTCGACGTCGAGACCGCCGAGGCGCTGTCGTACCTCTACGAGACACACCCCCTCGACACCGACTTCTCGCTCAACGCCGCCGCGACGCCGCCGGGCCACGCGATCACGGCGCGGCTCTACCACGCGGGGCACGTCCTCGGCGCGGTCGGCGTCTTTCTGGAGCTAGATACGCCCGACGGCCTCCGGCGCATCTTCTACACGAGCGACGTGAGCCTCCAGAACCAGGCCATCCAGCCCGGCGCGGAGTTCCCACGTGGCCCGCTCGACCTGCTCGTCCTGGAGACCACGCTCGGGGCCGACCCCGACGCCGAGTTGCGCTCGCGCAAGGCCACCGAGAAGGCCTTCGGCGAGGCGCTCGCCCGCACCATCGAGCGGGGCGGCGTGGCGCTCGTCCCGGTGTTCGCGCTCGGGCGCGCCCAGGAGGTGCTCGCGATGATTGACCGCTTCAAACGCCGCAAGCTGCTCCCGGCCGACCTCCCCGTCTACACCGCCGGGTCGATGCGGGCGCTTGCCAACGTCTACGACCAGACGCGCTACACCTCACCGCGCCTCGACGAGGACTTCGAGGTGGCGGCTGTGGACCAGCGCCGCGTCCCGCGCAACGACAGCCGCCTGCCGAAGCTGCTCAACGAGCCGGGCATTTTCGTCGTGTCGAGCGGCATGCTCTTCGAGCGGACGCTCTCGAACAAGCTCGCCACGCTCGTCGCCGGGCACGAGAAGCACAGCATCTACTTCGTCGGCTTCTCGAAGGAGGACTCACCCGGAGGCCGCATGCTTGCCGCTGCCGAGGGGCGGGCGCGCACCGGCGAGGACGTGGAGGTCGTGATCGACACGTTCGAGGGGCCGCAGCCGCTGCGCTGCGAGGTGGAGCGCTACCGGTTCAGCGGCCACGCGCACCGCCGCGACCTGCTGAAGGTCGTCGACGACCTGCGCCCCGCCCGCGTCCTGCTCGTCCACGGCGACGCCGAGGCGAAGGAGTGGATGGCCGACAACATCCGGTTCTTCCACCCCGAGACGGAGGTGATCACTCCTGCCCACGGCGAGGTGTACGAGGTCTAGGCACGCGGTACTACCAGCAAGACTGCCGAACACGGAGCCGGGTCAACGCTTTCAAGGTCGGCCTCATCGGGACTGCAGACGCTCGGCGCGTTCCGCCACAGGCCGAAGCGCACAGCGGTGTCGTTCCAGGCCATCCTGTTCGGGCCCCGCGCTGCTTCCGCGCCTCGTTCCCGCAGGAACCCCACCGGCTCCCGCCTGGTGGTCAACGCGTTGACGTTGCTGCCTCTATAGGCCTTGTCCACAGCCTGACCCTTTATGCACGCCCCCTCTACTTCAGACGCTACACGCCGCGCCCTCGTCCTCTTCTCCGGCGGCCAGGACTCCAGCACCTGCCTCTTCTGGGCGCTCCACCCAGACTTCGGCGGCTTCGACGAGGTCCATGCCGTCGCCTTCCGCTATGGCCAGAAGCACGCCGTGGAGCTCCAGCAGGCCCGCGCCATCGCAGACCTCGCGGGCGTGCCGCTCACCGTACTCGACCTCACCGGGCTCCTCTCGGGCAGCGCACTCACCGAGCACGACAAGGATGTCAGCGGTGCCCACGAACAGGCCCCTGAGCTTCCGGCGTCGTTCGTGCCGGGACGCAACGCGGTCTTCCTCACGGTGGCCGCGTCGCTCGCCTACACGCGCGGCGTCACAGACCTCGTCGGCGGGATGTGCCAGACGGACTACTCCGGCTACCCCGACTGCCGCCGCGTCTTCGTGGACAGCCTCCAGACGACCATGACGCTCGCGCTCGAGCGCGACCTGCGCGTGCACACGCCGCTGATGTACCTGACGAAGGCCGAGACGTGGAAGCTCGCCGCTGACCTCGGTCGCGTCGATGGGGTGGACGTGCTGGAGACGGTGCGGACGATGAGCCACACGGACTACAACGGGGACCGCTCGCACCTCAACGAGTGGGGCTACGGACGCTTGGACAACCCAGCCTCCGAACTGAGGGCGGCGGGCTATGCCGAGGCGAAAGTACAGGGGTGGGTATGAGCACGACGACCGCAGCCCGCCACACTCATGAGGCCGGGCTGGCGACCCGTCGCGGAGACTCGCCACGCGGGACGACCCGCACGAGACGCTACGCGACGAAGGCTATCTGGCGCACGCTCCAGGGCGAGGGGGCCTGGGCCGGACGCGCGGCGGTGTTCGTGCGCTTCGCGGGGTGCAACATGTGGTCGGGCGAGGCAGCCCACCGGGACCGGGATGCCGTCCGCACGGGTGCCGCCTGTCCCCTCTGGTGCGACACCGACTTCCGCAAGCGAGGCAGCGTGAAACTCTCGGCCGCGGACCTCCTCGCCGAGGTCCTCCAGGCCGCCGACGCAAACCCCGCCGACCCTGTGCGCTTCGTGGTGCTGACCGGCGGAGAGCCGCTCCTGCAGGCGGATGCGGCCCTGATTGAGGCCCTCCACGACGCAGACTTTGAGGTGGCAACGGAGACCAACGGGACGGTGACGCTCGCCCAGGCGTTCACGTCCAAGGACGGGACCCTGGTGCCACCGGACTGGGTGGTGTGCAGTCCGAAGCTCCCCGCCGAGCGTCTGGTGCTGGAGTGGATGGACGAACTCAAGCTGGTCGTGCCCGACTACCATCCTGCCGACTACGGAACGTTTGCCGAACGTCTCCGCACGCACCCCGTCGCGGGGCGCCCCCGCCGCTACCAGTGGCTCCAGCCGGAGGACAGCGCCCGCCGCGTCGAGGCAACGCGCCTAGCGGTCTCGCTCGCGCAGCAGCACCCGGCCTGGCGCGTCTCCGTGCAGACCCACAAGATGCTCGGCGTTGACTGAGCAGGCCTTCCTGCACCCAGGCCTTCCTGCATTACAGCCACGTCGCACCGTTCCGCAGTCTGCAGAGCATCGATGACGATGCGGGGCTCGTGGCGCCAACAGCAGGCACCCAAGGAAAAACGAAGCGACAGATGGGCGGAACGTACCCTTTGCCCCTGTCCAGCGTCACGTCAATGCACCATTCTGGGCAGGTATTCCCGGTGAAAACGCGGCGCAGTATGTCCTCCGTCCCACGCCGAGGCGAGCAGGAGCCGCCGTAGACCTGCGAAAAAACCGGTTCCAGTCCACTCGCATACCCAAGCAGGTGGATCTCCGTGTTTTGCGGAGTCCACGCAGAAACCCGAGAGCGGATTAGAGCGGTTGAAAGAAAGCCTGGCCCGACTTTGCGTTCTGCATCCGTCTTCGTTTTCTTTGGAAGCGGCTTTTTCAGGTACCGGCTCTCCCCACCACCGTGGTCGGTACGGGAATCGCTCTGTGGTCGGCTCACCCGCCATACCACCGCATCCCCTCCACGCTATCCCCTCCTCCTCGATGCGCGCTGTTACGCTCTCGCTGTGCGCCGCCGTTGCCCTCCTCGTGGCCCCCACGGCCTCGGCCTCCGAAGTCGTCCGTACTGGCGAGCAGACTCCTGCCCTCAACGGGGCCGCTCCTGAGTCCATTCTTGCGTTCTCCTGGACCTCCAGAAACGGGTGGGTCCAGATTCCCGTCCAGGTCGACGAACGCGAGTGGGTTGACGTGTCCGCCGCCTACGTCGGGCGCGACTTCTCTGGTTGCGACAACGTGGCAAACTGCAACATCATCATCAACCAAGTCGAGGTCCTCGAATACACCGACGCGCGCAGCCTCGTCGGTGCCGACACCGACCCCTCGTTTGATGCCGACGACGAGATCGTGTTCATGGAGCGCTTCGCGGGGGACCTCGCTCCCGACAACCGCCACCCCAACGCGGTGCGCCGCGGCACGCGGACCGTCGTGGTGACCGAGTCTGGCGTGGTCTACCTCTACGTCAGCCGAAACAACCGAGACCAGAGCGCCGGCTACGATCTCGTGAACTACGAGTTCGAACTCGTAGCCGGAGGATTCCCCGAGGCGTACGACTTCCAGGGCAAGGCCGAGTACGAGGTCATCGAGACAGCTGGTGAGTCGGTCGGTGCAAACCCGGAGCGCTCCTTCGCCGAGACCCCGTACTACCGGCAGGAGTTCAGAGACCGCTGGATCACGGACGCCCTCTTCGTGAAGTCCAACTCGGTGAACCGATCGACTTCGGATCTGCTCGACCGGCGCAAGTTCCTCTTCTATCCCGGCTACTGTGCCCGGAGCGAGTGGACGGCCTCTGTAGCCCGAGGCACCATCGTCGCCAGCATCGACGGGCC
>JBCDFF010000300.1:0-5553 GCA_039178415.1 Bacteroidota bacterium | reverse complement strand
GGGCACCGGGTCGGTCTGCGCCCGCTGCCAGCGCTGCGTCCACCCCTCGACCTGGCGGCGGACGTAGCCCTCGGGCTTGCCGAACTCGGCCAGCCCGATCGTCTCCAGGTCGAGGCCGTGCAGCGTCGCGAACGTGTCGACCAACGCCTCGGCGATGCCTGCGACCGTCGCCGCGTCGGGGATGTCGGTCGTCGTCCCGCGCAGGATGACACCGTGGACGCGCTCCATCACGTAAAACGGCGCTCCGATGACGGTCCCAAAGCCCTCGTAGGCGAGCGGCTTCGGAACGGGGAGGTGCCCGTGCAGCTTATCGAGCATCATCCACTCCCGCGTCATGTTGTGCCCGCCCTGCACGTCCGCGCCAACGGGCGGACGCCGCACCACGAGTTGGAGGGCCCCCTGCTTCTCGTCGTCCAGGATGACGCGATACGTCAGGTTGGAGAAGCCATGCGGGAACCGGCCGATCGTCGCCGGGCCTCGCAGACCAAGGGTGCGCTGGAGATAGGCGTGCAGCTTCTCGACGTCGAACGGGAACGGGGAGGCTGCAGGCTGCTCAGGAGGCATGGTGGATTTGCGATTTATGATTCTCGACTGGCTGATTTGGCATGCGCATCAAGCATTCCGGCACCACAAATCGAACATCGCAAATCACCAATCCAAAATCACACATCCACGTTCGTCTTCGCGAGCCAGCCGTAGCGGGCCTGGAAGAGCTGCTGAGCGAAGAAGTAGAGCTCGTAGTCGAGGTCGTGGCACTCGCGGAGCTTCGGGAGGATCTTCGGGTTGAGGTCGTCGATCTCCTGGAGGGTGCGGCGCTTGGTAGCGGCGGCCCAGCGCTTCTCCTGGGGCGCGTACGTCCAGCCGAGGGTATGCTCGAACGCACGGACGGTGTCCTGGAAGCGGTCCTGCACGCCGAAGACGGCGCACGACTCCAGGTTGCGCTTCGCCGCGTCGAGGAGGCGCTGGCGGAAGAGCGGGCTGCGGCGCAGCGTCGGGTAGAGCCGGTCGTAGTGCAGGCCGGCCATGAAGCGCGCCTGGCGGTTCTCGAAGCGCTCGTCGCGGTAGAACTGCACCAGCGTGACGCGGTCGGCGAAGTTGCGCAGCGGGTGGCGCTCCCAGAGGTCGATGTCGTCCTGGCCGCGGATGTAGTAGTACCAACTCACGGCGCGCTCCAGCGGCTCGCGGATCACGGTCGCGTAGCGGACGGGGCGGCGCGTGAAGCGGTGCAGCCCGTGCGGGATGTGGCCGATGAAGGCGGGGGCCTTCCAGCCGTGGCGCGCGTAGCGGGTGACGCTCGCCGAGCGCATGTAGCCCGGTGCGTTCGGCTCGATGAGCGCCTTGATGAGCGCCGTGCCCGCCGTCTTCTCAACGTGGACGACAACGAGTTGGGGGTCCTGGGTCGTGGGTCGCAGGTCCTGGGTCATGGATCGGGTGCGGTGTGCGGAGAGGTCGGCAAGCTACGGGTGCACACCACGCGCCGACTTGGTGGGCGTCGCATTACCGTCGCATGGCGTCGCACCTTCGTGACAGAGAGTATCAACTATTCGGCGCGTCCTCGCCGTAGCTCGCGGTCACGACGAAGTCGAAGAGGCCACCGTCGGCGATTAAATGCAAGTCACGAGGCTTCTTCAGCCCGATCAAGCCGAGATATTCGCGCGTCGTCATTATAGGCTTGTCGAGGTGCTCGTTTAGAATCTCGAACCTGCGCCCGAAGACTTCTTTCCCAGGGTGCGGATACCACTCTTTTTCCCAGACGGTGTGGTCCGTTGAGACGGTTCCGTCTGTCCAATTTTTGGACCGGTACAATAGAAAAAGCCCGGCTAGCATGTAGCGTCGTAGCTGTGCTCTGTCGGGATCATTAGCCTTCAGCCACGTGCTTATTCGACGTTCGTAGTCGTCGACGTAGCCGAACATCTGCCGCTCACGATCAGAGTAGCGAAAAAGCTCGATGATTTCCTGACGCTCCACGTTCTAGAGCCCGCCGCTCATCTCTGCGCAGACGGCCTCGACCTCGGCGACGGTCTTCGGGATGGCGGGGCCGAGCACGCGCAGGCCGTCGTCGGTGACGAGCACGTCGTCTTCGATGCGGACGCCGCCGAAGCCGCGGCCGTCGTTCATCGTGAGGAAGCGGTCGATCTCGGCATAGTCCAGGAACGCGGCGTGCTTGCCCTCGGCCTTCCACGCCTGCACGAGCGCCGGGATGAAGTAGCACCCCGGCTCGACGGTCACGACGAAGCCGGGCTGGAGCCGCCGCCCGAGACGCAGCGCGGAGAGTCCGAACTGGTCGCTGCGCGTGACCTCAGCGTCGTAGCCGACGTGGTCTTCGCCGAGCGCCTCCATGTCGTGCACGTCGAGGCCCATCATGTGGCCGAGACCGTGCGGGAAGAACAGCGCGTGCACGCCTGCCGCCACCGCTTGCTCCGGGTCGCCGCGCATCAGCCCGAGCGCTGTGAGCGCCTGCACGAGGCGGTGCGCCGCAACGAGGTGCACGTCGCGGAAGGGCACGCCCGGTGCGATGGCGGCGAGCGCCGCGGTCTGCGCGTCGAGGACGGCCTGGTAGACCATCCGCTGCGGCTCGGAGAAGGTGCCGTTTGCAGGGAACGTCCTCGTGATGTCGGCCGCGTAGCCCGAAGGCGTGACGGCCCCGGCGTCGGCCAGGACGAGGTCGCCGCGCTTCAGGGGCGTGCCTGCCGGGTGGTTGTGCAGCGTCTCGCCGCGCGCGGTGAGGATGATCGGGAACGACACGTCGCCGCCGCCTGCGAGGGCTGCGCCGCGCATCCAGCCCGCCGTCTCCCACTCCGCCGTGCCCGGCTTCGCGTGTCGCATGGCGAGCCGGTGCATCGCGTTCGTGACGGCCAGTGCACGCTCGATCTCGGCGACCTCCGCGTCGGACTTCACCGAGCGCTGCGCCACAATCGCGTGGATGAGCGGCTCTGAGACAAAGCTGCCGAGCGCGTCGGGCAGCGCACCCAGGAGCGCCGCGAGATGCTGCTTCGTCGCGGCTCGGTAGGGCGGGATGATGTGCACAGGCCGCCCCGCGTCGATAGCGGCGAGGACGGCGGGACCGAGGTCGGCGAGCGGCTGGGCGGCCTGCGCCCCGATGGCCTGCGCCCGCTCGGCGAGCGACGGCTGCGGCCCCTCCCACACCACATCGTCCAGCGACGCCTCCGGACCGTAGAGCGCCGCCGTCCCCGCATCGAGGTCCACCACGCCGACGTGGTCGGGCTGGTTGAGGCCGAAGAGGTAGCGGAAGGAGCCGTCCTGGCGAAAACCGTAGACGTTGCCCGCGTAGTTCATCGGGGCGGCTGGGTTGCCCGGGATGAGCGCAAGCCCCGCCTCACCCTGAGCCACGAGGTCAGCGGCAAGCCGTACCCGGCGCGAGGCGTAGACATGGGGCGAGAACGGCACGAGCAGAGACGACATGGCAGGACGGGCTGGAAGCAGCAGACGGGAGGAGCCGACCGCCAGACGCCAGACAATCGGTGCACGATGATACGCGACGGAGGCCCTCCCACAGAATCGACGTGGGAAGGGCTCAGGCCATGTTGCGTGTTGCGTATGGGGTGTTCTACCCGACCCACCACGCAGCACGCCATGCGCAACACCCGGACCACCGGCCGTCTGACGATGCACTTACAGTCAGGCAACCCCTGCAGCCGTTTTGTCTCGCTTCGAGAGTGAGACGGCGACCGCCCGGCGTGTCTCGATTTGGGCACCCTGGCATCGTGGCTGTCTCAGTTTTTTTGAGACGACGTTCAGCGCCGCCAATTCGTGCGTGGGCGTGTCGCCGTCGCATTGTGAACCCCTTTTCGAGACGGCGGCACGACGCTTGGAGGCGAGTTGGGCGCACACACCGTCCGCTCTGGCATACACACCCGGCCTTGGCAGACCCTCCCGCTTCGGCGGGCTCCCCGCTTCGGCGGGCTCCCCGCTTCGGCGGGCTCCCCGCTTCGGCGGACCCTACTCCTTCGGACCAGCCGCACCGAACCCATGCCTCGCTTCGCCGTCGCCGCCTGCCTTGTCCTCGCACTCGTGGCCGCCACCGCCATGACGCGCCCTGCAGAGGCTACAGCCGCGGCACACGCTGCGGACACCGCCACGCTCACCACTGAGGCGCACGCGCTCGTCGCCGACATGCAGGCCGCCGCCGCCAGCCAGACTGACCACCCGCTCGCGCTGCTTGACGCACCGGAAACGTTCCAGGCGCTCACGATCTACCGCGACCACGGCAGCTTCCGCCTCACCGCCTACGCCCCCGGCGAAGGCCTCCTCACCGTCACCGACCGCGACGGTGCCGAGCGCCTCCGCGTTCGCTTTGACCGCACGACCGTCCTCGCCACTGAGGCGCTGACTTAGTCCACCACACTCACCCGAGGCAACACCCGGCCTCCACCCCGGCCGGCCCTCTCGGAACGCGCGGCGCGCCCCCTACCCCCGGGGCGCGCCGCGCTTTGTCTTGGTTTGCCATGAGAACCCACGGCGTTTGGAATAGCCCAGAGCTCGGCGTAGACTTTTCGCCCGCTTCCTCTCTCTCGGCCGATCCTCTCGGCGATGGACGCCTCACCTCATTGCCTCACCTGCGGCGCGCCCCTGCCGCTCCCGCACCGCTTCGTGCGGATGGTGACCTGCGAGTTCTGCGGCCAGGTCATGTTGCTGGACGACGGCCGCCTCAGCCTCACCGAGACCATCGCGGAGCAGACGCCCTTTCCGTCCGTGCTCGTGCTCGGCGCGACCGGTACTGTCGCCGACCGACCCTTCGAGGCGCTCGGGCGGCTCGTCTATGCCTACGACGGCGGCGTCTGGCACGAGTGGCTCCTCCAGTTCGCCGACGCCGCGCCTGGCACGAACGACCTCGGCTGGCTCGTCGAGGACGAGGGGACGTTCACGCTGCTCCAGAAGGCTCCCCTGCCCGGCACGCCCCCGCGCTTTGACGACGTGCACGCTGGCACGACGCTGCGGCTCGCGAACCGGTCGGTCTTTGTCACGGAGGTGGGCACCGCCACGGTCTCGCACAGCGAAGGGCAAGCCGCCTTCGCCGTCCCGCCCGGCACGCCGGTTCAGTACGTCGACGGGACGAGTGGCGGCCAGCAGGTCGGCCTCGAATACGACCCGACCGAGGTCGAGTGGTTCGTCGGCGACCGCGTCGACCCGCCGGTCCTCGACGACGCGTGGATGAGCGAGGGGTGGGCATGAGCCGGTCGCGTCTCGTCGTGCTTGCGGTGCTGCTCGTGGTCGCGCTCGGCCTCGGCGTCGCGGGCGTCTTGGGCGTCGGTGCGCGCTCGCTGGACGACGAGGCCGTGAGCGTCCGCGAAGGCAGCCCCGGCGGCGTCGGTGTGATTGGCGGCGGACCCCGCTCTGGCAAATGACGCGCGCTGGCACATGAGATGCGCTCACCCCTGAGACACGATGGCTGACCGCTCCGCTTCTCCCTCACGTTCGTCTGCGACGGGACCACCCCCGCGCGTGCTGCTCAAGCGCGGCATGCTCGCCGTCCGGCGCGGGCAGATGGAGGCAGCGCGCACCCAACTCGACGCGCTGCTCGCCATCGACCCG
>JBCDFF010000299.1:0-5579 GCA_039178415.1 Bacteroidota bacterium | reverse complement strand
GAGCCGCTCCGCCTGACGATCGGCGCAGGCGACGCCCTGGAGCGTACCCTCCGGCTCCGCCCCCGCGTATTCGAACTCGACGGCCTCGATGTGGCGGGTGAGAACCGCGCAGTGACGCTCATGCGCGAGGTCGTACGGCGCAAGCAGGCGCGTCGGGCGCAGCTGGACCCGTACACCGCCGAGCACTACACCCGCTTCACGCTGCGCAGGCGCGGCGAGGTGATCCGGGTCACGGAAACGCTAAGCGACGTTTACGTGCGGCCCACGCCGGGCAAGCAGGGAAGCCGCCGCGAGATCGTGCTGGCCCGGCATCGCCGCCCGGGAGGCCGCGCGTTCCGCTACGCCGAGGTGGTCCCCGTCCCCGACTTCTACCTCGACGACGAGGTGGTCGTGGATGGTTTCCGCTTCATCGGGCCGACACATCCCGATGCCCTCTCGGTCTACACGTTCCGGGTCGGCGACCGCATCGAGGAAGACGGCCGCGTGCTCTGGGAGGTATCGGTACGGCCTCGCTCGCCGCTTGCCTCCGCGTTTGAGGGGCGGCTGCGCGTGGTAGACAGCCTCTACGTGCTCGCCGAAGTCGAGCTGCGCCCGTCGGCCACGCTGGAGAAGGAGCCGCCCGTGCAAGACTGGGCCGCGACCTACCGTCAGACGTTTGCCCCGGCCGACGTAGACGACCCGACCCTCGGCGATACGCTGTGGCTGCCCGACCGCTTCGAGGTGCGGGGCCGCGTGGACGTGGCGATGCCGGGCGCGTTCTTGCCGACCGTGCGCACGCAACAAACGACCGTGGTTACCAGTCGCCGCCCCGGCGCGCTCGGGAGCGACAGCCTCTTCGCGAGCGCGGAGCGTACCGTCGAGCCGCCCGGGGTCTACCGAGGGCGCGACGTGTACGGCCCCGGTCGTGCCCTGGCACCCTTGGACGACGACGAGGCGCGGGTGCTGCGAGAAGGGACACGCCCGCTCCGCGCCTCGCTGATCCCCGAAGGCTTGCTCCGATACTACGTCCCGCTTCCAGTGGAAGTCGACGCGGAGGACGCGCCCACCACCGACGCGCTGGCTCCGCCGCTGCCGCGCTTCAGCGAGAGCGTCGAGCTGTGGTACAACCGCGTCCAGGGAGCCTACGTCGGTGTCCACCCGCGATTTGGCATCGGCGACCATGTGGCGTTCCGCCCGCGTCTCGGCCTCGCCACCTCCAACGTCCGGCTGGATGCCGGGCTGCGTGCCGAAGCGCGTGGGCCCGTCCGGATCGCCTCCGAGCGCGTCGTCGCCTTCGCCGAGGGAGGCGTGGCGACGGTGCCGTTTCAGCCGTCGGCGGTCTACCCGCAGACGTTGCTCTCCGTCCCTACCTACGTCGGTTGGGCCGACTACCACGACTACCTCCGCCGGACGCGTGTCCGCGCGGGGCTGTCGTGGGCGACAGACAACGTAGCCGTAGAGGTGGCCGGACACCTTGCTCAACACGACTCGTTGTCCAACGGCACCGACTATGAGGGCATGTTTGTCGGCGACGGGCAGCGGCCCAACGCCGAGGCGGTGCCTGGCACGTGGCGCGCGCTCGAAGCGAAGCTGGCCTTCGGGACACCCCCCAACTGGGCCGCGCGGCCCGCTGGCGCCTATGCCGACGTGACCGCAAGCCTCGGGGCGTTCGACGCGGACGACACAGGCGCAACGCCGGTCTACAGGATCACCGGCGAAGTCGGCGGACGGATCCCGACCCTGTTTCGTCGGCGGCCGGAGCCCGCAGCGCTGTACGTCGGCCTTTCGGTAGGCTGGGTCAGCAGCGAGGCTCCCAGGCAGCTGTTCCCGCGCTACGAGACACGGACCGGGGTGTTCTCAGGCTTCGGTGCGCTACGCACGCTCGCTAGCCCGCCTACCTCGACGCCGCAGCAGGTCCAACTCGCGTGGGAGCATGATTTCGGGCGCGGCCTCTTCGAGACCATCGGCCTCCCCGTCGGCGTTGCCGTGACGGGAGGGCACCTGTGGCACGACGGCGCAGCGAGCACCCACGAGGTCGGCGTGTCGCTGCTGCGGCCGTTTCGCTTTCCGATCCGGATCGACAGTGCGGTCCGGCTGGATCAAGCTGGGTGGTTCGTGGGCGTTGGACTGGCTCGGTGAGCCCCAGGGGCGGCGGGGCTGACAGCAGGACTGACAGCGGCGCGGCGGTATCTTCGCTGGGCACGACCACCGCCCGCCCGCCATGCCCAAGACGACGCCAGAACCGTCCGCTGCCGCTCCGCAGACGAAGGAACAAGCCAGCCTCTTCCCGCTGCCCGCCGACAAGAAGAAGCGCGCGGGCGCGACGCCGCTCATGCGGCAGTATTGGAAGATCAAGGACCGCCACCCCGGCGCGCTCCTGCTCTTCCGGATGGGCGACTTCTACGAGACATTCGAGCGCGACGCCGAGGTCGTGGCCGACGTGCTCGGCATTACGCTGACGAAGCGAGGCAACGGGGCCGCCGAGGATATCCCGCTCGCAGGCTTCCCGCATCACGCCCTCGAAACGCACCTCCCAAAGCTCGTCAGCGCGGGCCACCGCGTCGCCGTGTGCGAGCAACTCGAAGACGCGAAGTTCGCCCGCAAAATCGTCAAGCGCGATGTGGTGGAGGTCGTGACGCCTGGCGTGGCGATGCGCGACCAACTGCTCTCGGCCAAGCACGCGCACTACCTCGCGGCCGCCGTCTGGGGCACCACCAAGCGCACGAAGGGCCGCGTCGGCTTCGCGTTCGTGGACGCCTCGACGGGCGCGTTCTTCGTCGCCGAGGCCGCCGCCGCCGACTTCGAGGGCCTGCTGCAGACGGTCGGCCCGGCGGAGTTGCTCATCGATAAGCGGCAGAAGAAGCAGCTCCAGGCGCTCCGCGACACCTCGTTCGCGCTCACGCCGCAGGAGGACTGGGTGTTCAGCTACGACTTCGCCTACGAGACGCTGCTGCGGCACTTCGAGACGCACTCGCTCAAAGGCTATGGGTTCGAGGACGAAGGCCCCACCGGAGCCGATGCGCTCGCCATCACGGCCGCGGGCGCGGCGCTCTACTACCTCGGCGAGACGCAGAAGGGCCGCGTCCCGCACGTGCGCCGCCTCCAGCGCTACGACGCCAGCGACTACATCGCGCTCGACGCCGCCACCAAGCGCAACCTCGAACTCGTCGCTACGATGCAGGGCCGCCGTGACGGCTCGCTCGTCTCCATCCTCGACCACACGCTCACGCCGATGGGCGGGCGGCTCCTGCGCGCGTGGCTCGTCCGCCCGCTCCAGTCCGTCGAGAAAATCGAGCAGCGCCTCGACGCCGTGGACGCGCTCGTTCAGTCGGAGCGCCTGCGGCGGAATCTGCGCGAGGAGCTGAGGCAGGTTGGCGACCTCGAGCGCCTCGCGGCGAAGGTCTGCACCGGCCGCGCCACGCCGCGCGACCTCGTCACGCTCAAGCTCACGCTCCGCCAGATCCCGCCCGTCAAACAGCTCTTGGAGGACGTGGCGTCCGAGACGCTCGCCAAGGTCACCGCCGCGCTCACGCTCTGCCAGGATACCGTCGAGCGCATCCACACGGCCCTCTCGGACGAGCCGCCCGCCAAGATGGACGCGGGCGGCACCATCCGCGCCGGGTTCTCCGACGAACTCGACGACCTCCGCACGGTCTCGAAGGGCGGCAAGACGTACCTCGCCGAACTCCAGGCGCGCGCCGCCGCCGAGACGGGCATCACGAGCCTCAAGATCGGATATAACAAGGTCTTCGGCTACTACCTCGAAGTCACCAACACGCACAAGGACAAGGTCCCGGTTGCGTGGACGCGCAAGCAGACGCTCGTCAATGCGGAGCGCTACATCACCGAGGACCTGAAGGTCTACGAGGAGAAGATCCTCACCGCCGAGGAGCGGGCCCTGGCGCTCGAACAGCAGCTCTTCGCCGAGCTCCGCATGGCCGTCGCCGAGGCCGTCGAGCCGATCCAGCGCAACGCCCGCTACCTCGCCATGCTCGACGTGTTCGCGGGGCTCGCCGAGGCCGCGCGGAAGTACGACTACGTCCGCCCGACCGTCGACGACTCGCGCGTGCTCGACCTCGAAGCGGCGCGGCATCCCGTCGTGGAGCGCACGCTGCCCGCGGGGGAGGCGTTCATTCCCAACAGCGTGCTGCTCGACCCCGACCAGCAGGTCGCAGCCGACCCAGCGCGGGGTGGACAACTGCACGTCATCACCGGCCCAAACATGGCGGGCAAGAGCGTCGTGCTGCGGCAGGTGGGGCTGGCGGTGCTGCTCGCGCAGGTGGGCAGCTTCGTCCCGGCGAAGCGCGCGCGGATCGGCGTCGTGGACAAGATCTTTACGCGCGTCGGGGCCTCGGACAACCTCGCGGCGGGGGAGAGCACGTTCCTCGTGGAGATGAACGAGACAGCCAACATTCTCAACAACGCCACACCGCGCTCGCTCATCCTCCTCGACGAGGTCGGGCGCGGGACGAGCACGTTCGACGGGCTGAGCATCGCCTGGGCCATCGTGGAGCACCTCCACGATCACGCGCCCGTCGCTGCGCGAACGCTCTTCGCGACGCACTACCACGAGCTAAACGCGCTTGCGGACCGCCTCGGCGGCGTGCTGCCGTTCCGCATCCAGGTGCAGGAGCACGAGGGGCGCGTGATTTTCCTGCGCACGCTGATTCCTGGCGGGGCCGACCACAGCTACGGGATCGAGGTGGCGCGGATGGCCGGCCTCCCTGAAGCTGTTATTGCACGAGCAAAACAGGTACTCGCCCACCTCGAAGCGCACGACGTGGCCGCCGAGATGCAGCGCCCCGAGCACGTCAGCGACGGTGCGATGCCCTCGGTGCGGACCGCGGCTCATGTGACCACGGGGGTACCGGCCGCTGAGCACACGGCACCCGTCGCGTGTGCTGCCCCCGATCCCATCGCCGCCCGCGTGTTGGACACCCTCGACGCGCTCGACCCGAACCGCCTCACGCCCATCGAAGCGCTGATGCGGCTCGCCGAGCTCAAGCAGATCGCCGACGGCTGAGGCCTGTGGACCATCGGTCTGATCGTCGCCCACAGCCTCTGTTCAGCCTCGCCTTCGTTCCATCCGTCGCTCGATTCTACAGGAGCACGCTCCTCAGATCCAGTCCGGGGTAGGCCCTCATGCGGCTTGTCACGACACAAACGGCGTCTCGCAAGCACCTGGCCTGATGAGCGTCCTCACGCCGAGGTGGAGGGCCTCGCCTGCCTCCTTGGCCGTTGCACGGAGCCACAGACCGCTACAAAGCGCAGCCAGGCAGATTGCAGCCAGGTGGAGCGTAGCCAGGCGGGTCGCATCGGGAAGGGCCGCCCCCCCAAGTGGAGGACGGCCCCATGTGCCAGCGCAGCGGTCGCGCCCGTCACGCTCTACGATGCGCTCGAACACGGGCACTACAGCGCGAGGACGCTACAGTACGAAGACTTTACAGCACCGTAACCCGGCGGGTGAACGTGTGCGGGCTCCCCTCGGCCTGAACGGTCGCGTGGACGATGTAGAGGCCACTGCTCACCGCGTCGGCACGCCAGGGGAGGACGTGGCGGCCCGGCCGCATCGTGCCCGGCGAGAGCGAAGCGACGAGGCG
>JBCDFF010000298.1:0-5583 GCA_039178415.1 Bacteroidota bacterium | reverse complement strand
GCACCAGCCATCGAGCCCCCCGCAGAGCCCCCTGCAGCGCCGCCGGCGGCTCCCGCTGCAGCGCCCGAAGAGGCACCCCCGGCTGCCGCCGCGACTGGCGTGACTCGCTCACTGGAGGCCGGGGTAGCTGACGCCGCAGTGGCTCCGCTCGTGGCAGCGCCGCCGACCGCAGCGGCCCCGGCCAACGGGACCGCAGCCCCGCCAGCCTCCTCTTCGTCGTCGCCCGCGCTGAGCGGCGCACCGGCGACGCCTGCTCCAGTGCCGGCACCGAGGCCCACCACGGCAGCACCGGCCACCGCGCCGCCGGCGTCCTCAGTCTCGTCCTCCGCGTCGGTCACGTCTGCCACCTCAGCGTCGCCGCCTAGCATCGCGGCCCCAGCCATGCCCAGCGCTGCAGCACCGAGCACGCCGCCTGCCGCCTCACGCGGATCGACGTGGATCGTGAACGATTCCGTCTCGGTCGTTGTGCGGGACTGGTCGACGAGGAGGACGCCGTATTGATCGGCGTAGGTCGGGGCTTGGCGCTGCAGAAACGCCATCGCGGCCAGAGCAGCGGCGGCGCTCGGGAAGGCCCGGCTCCGCGCGATCTCGCGGCGGTTGCCCGCGCGCAGGATGAAGTAGTGCTCGCCGTTCTCTTCCTTGAGTTCGTAGCGTCCGTCCTCGCCTGCGTTGCGGATCACCGCCTTGATGCCGTTGTCGCGCGACGACCGCCCCGAGTAGCCCTGGCTGAACAGGATGGGCTGGCCGTCCTCGTCGTTGAAGAGGAAGACGAACTGCCCAGGTCCGGCACGGTAGGCGTCGAAACCGGGGGTGTTGGTCGTGCCCGCAAGCGTAAAGTCGTAGTCGTTCGAGTCAGAGCCTCCCCCTCGGCGCCGTGTGGTCTTGACGTCTTGGTAGGCGTCCGGCGCGTAGCCCTTCAGGAAGCCCATGGCCGTGGTCATCGCGGCCGCCGAGGCGAAGGCACGGCTGCGCGCGATCTCCATCCCGTTGCGCGCCTTGACGATGAAGTAGTGTTGCCCGTTCTCCTCCACCGTCTCGTAGCGCGTGTCGCGCCCGGCGGCTTCGAGGAGCGAGCGCATGCGCTTGTTGCGCGGCCCCGCGGTACCGTAGTGGCGCGTGAAGAGAAGCGGCTGCCCATCGCTGTCGTTGACGACGTAGTAGTATTCGCCGTCTTGCTCGAAAGCATGCCCTCCCGCGACCCGGCTCGCGCCGATGGCGTCGAAGTCGTAGTAGTCCACCGGATCGGTCTCACGCATCGACCGAAACGCGATCGGCACGGCCGTCGAGTCGGTGGTCGTCGTGGTGATCGTGACTTCGTAGTCGTCCGTGCGCGCGGCTCCGTCGAGGAGAGCGTCACCGATCGACGCGGCGCTGGCTTCGGCCGAAGTCGCGGGCGTCTCGGCAAGCACGTTGTCGTCTGCGTCGGTGACGCGGAGGACGTATCCGGCGTCCGTTTCCTCGACCTCGTAGCCGTCGGCTTCCTCGATGGCGTCGATGGTGGCGCGGACGGCCGCGACGGCGGCCTCGCGGTCGGCGAAGGGGCGGCTGGCCAGCAAGAGGCGGTCGCCGTCGCGTAGCTCGAAGACGAACTGCTCGTCGGCTTGTTGACGAATGGCGAAGCGCATGGGAGCAGGGTGGCTTAGGGATGGTGGTATCCCCTAAACCTAGGACTCCCGCATCAAAAATCGAAGCGGCGGCGTGTTAATCGGCCCGATTGCAGGAATTCGCGCCTGGACTGCACGATGCGGCCCTGCTATGCCGGATTGACCGGGACGGCGTCGGCCGGGTCCCCGTCGCGGGCGAGCGTCCGGTTCCAGAAGAACACCATCGGCGCAAGCCCGAGGAAGCCCACGAGCGCCATCGCTGCGTTGATGAACGTGAGCTGCACCTGCTGGCGCTGATACGGCACGAGGACCACCTGCTCACTGCCCGTCGTCATCACGATGTCCATCGTTTCGGGATCGCGGGCTTCCACGTCCTTGAGGAATGTGAGCGGCAGTTCGACGGCGAGGCTCTCCGGCTGCACGGCACCCGGGGGCGTTGCCACGAGACGCAGCTCGCCGTAGGTGATCTCCGCGCGCTCCCGCGTGTAGACCTCCACCACCTCAGCCGTGACGGTCGAGCCCTCGCGCAGCACGTCGAGTTGCTCCAGGCCTGCTCGAACGAGCGAGACGCAGATCGTTAGCAGCAGGAGCGGGAGCACCCACAGGGCGCGGGCAAAGAGACGGTTGGACAGGATGTTCACGAGGCGCGTTCGGCTGTCGGCGTTGGTTAGTCCGCGTTCCAATGCCGTTGCGCCGCCTCGGTGCCGCCTCCACCACTTTTTACCGGAGCGGTTCGGTGTTCCAGCAGTTCTGTGGTCCAGTGCCCGGACACGCGTCTTGCGCATACCGGGACACGGAAACACCGGAGGACTGAAAAACTGACCCGGCTACGCCAGGTACAAATAGGGCTTCCAGGCGTCGTCGAGCGAGCCGAGGAAGTCGCGGATGAACATGACGTGGCTTGGGCGGAACGGCGTACGCTCGAGCGGCATCTCGGCCTCTTCGGGCGTACGGTTGCCCTTGCGGTTGTTGCAGTCCACGCAGGCCGTGGCCAGGTTCTCCCACGTGTCCTTGCCGCCGCGCGACTTGGGCAGCACGTGGTCGATGGTAAGCTTGTCGCGGCGGCCGCAGTACTGGCACGTGTGCCGGTCTCGGCGCATCACGTTCTTGCGCGAGAGCAGGATACGCTTGTACGGCACGCGCACGTAGACGCGCAGCCGGACGATGCTGGGGCACGGAAACTGGCTGCGTGCGGACCGCAGTGACATGCCGGAGCGGACCTCAACCAGTTCAGCCTTCTGCAGCATCACGAGCACGACGGCGCGCTGGACGCTGCACACCGAGATGGCGCGGTAGTCGGCGTTGAGCACCAGGACGTGGCCGCCGAGCACGGTGGCGGACGAGAGCGTGTTACTCATCGCCGCGTCCCCGTCGAAGGCCTCGCGGGCGGCGAGGGCGTGCAGGACCGACGTGGTCGAGAGCGGGAGCGAAGACGAAGAGGACGGGGAAGGGCGGGCCTCCATCGTTGGGGTAGGTAGGTTTGCGAAAGATACTCCCGGGTTTCCCCGGGGCAAGCGTCTGCGTGGGTTATCAGAAGGTTAGCAACGGCACGGGTAGGGCCAAAAAGAACGCCCCCCGCACGGCTCGGTGCGGGGGGCGTCGCAAGACAGTTGCGTCGCGCTTACTCCGTCGCGTCTGGCGCGGCGGGTTCCCACACTTGGGTGCGTCCGAGCAGCGAGATGCCGAGGTAGCCTCGGACTTCGAGGTTGCCGTCGTCGTTGAGCTGCATCTTGGCCTTGTAGCGCTTGCCGCTCTTCGGGTCCGTGATGCGGCCGCCGGTGTACTCACCGTTGCCGTCGTCATCGGCCATCCCGGTCAGGATCACAACGCCGTCGAGTTCAAGGCCGTCGAAGCCTTCGGCGCAATCGACGCAGATCTGGTTCGTGTTGCCTTCCGGGCCGATGAGCGTGATGATGCGGCCGTTGAGCTTGCCCTCGCTTTCGTAGACTTCGACGATGGACTTCTTGGTGCCGTCCTCGTCATCAATGGTGTACCAGCGGCCGATGGGCGACTGGGCGAGGGCGGGCAGCGTGACGCCGATGGCGAGCGCAACGAGGAGCAGAGCGCGGAGTGTGAATCGCATGGGGGGTGTTCGGTGGTGTCGGGAAGTCGAGGGAGCGACAGGTGAACGCCGTTCCGCCCCAATCTAGTGCGCGCGGCCGCCCGTCTCCAAGAACGCCGCCGCCGCCCACCCCAAAGCAACGCGCAGATCGGGTCTCCGCACAGGCTTCACGAGCGCTCTCGTTCGGCGACCTCGCGGGTTCCTCTCAGCGGTGGATCGTCCACTTCTGGCGCTGGTCGGCAGCTGGAATGCGCCGCGCCCAACGGGGCCGCCGGATCGGGTTCACGAAGAACGCCGTGCCGTCGTAGCCCGCCCGGTACCACTGCCGCGTGTTGCGCGCCTGGTAGTAGTCCACATACGACGCCAACCGGGTCGAGGCGACGAGTTGGTCGGCGAGCCTCGTCTTGACGTAGCCGAGCAGGGCCTCCTGCTTGCGGTCGCCTGCCACGAGCAGCCCCATGCCTTCGGGGCCGTTGCGGTCGAGCACCATCAGCGGGATCGAGTCGTTGACGACGAACCAATACTCGAACTGCACGAACTCGCTTCCCCCGTATTGCTCCTGCTCAACCGCCGCCGCGTTGCGCGTCGGGGTGCCGAACTGCATGGCGAGCCGGCCGCGCAGGTAGAGGGTCGCCACGGAGTCCATCGGCGTCGTCTCAGGCGACGACATCCAGTAGGCTTCGATGTAGCGGTCGAGGAAGTCCCCCTGCTCGTGGGGCTCGACTTTGCGGAAGCGCACCTCGGCGAGCGGCGGCAGCAGCGCGAGCGAGTCCTGAATCGCCTGGAGCGAGTCGGCCACGCGCTGCGCGCGCGCGATGCGCTCGGCCGCAATCCACCCCGTCACCTCGTCTTCGCGCAAGGCGGGCGCGACGATGCCTTCCGGCTCGGCATCTGCCCCTTGCTCGTCCAGCACCTCGATCACGCGGGCCCGCTCGCGTTGCTTCTGGAGCACCTTCACCACGTCCTGCGCCAGGATCGGCTCGGCCACCAGGACGGCGAGAAGGACAGGCAGAATCCATCGTCCTGCAGACGACACGAGCGGGAGGAACGACATGGCGGTGGGAGTTCGAGCACGCTTTCGATGCCTACGGAGCATCGGCTGACGGGGTCCCGCAAAACTCCGTCCATTCTCCCACGAAGGCAAGCCTGCTCGGTGTGAACGTACGGATGTGTGGACGTATGCAGGTTGAGTTTCCGCGCGGTGCGTTCCACCCACGTTCACGCCGTCATACCTGCGTACCTCCACCCGTCATTCGTCCCCCATCGAGAGGACGGCCAAGAACGCCTCCTGCGGGACATCGACGGAGCCGACCTGCTTCATGCGTTTCTTGCCGGCCTTCTGCTTTTCGAGGAGCTTGCGCTTGCGGGAGATGTCGCCGCCGTAGCAGCGCGCGGTCACGTCCTTGCGGAGCGCCTTCACCGTCTCGCGGGCGATGACCTTGTTGCCGATGGCGGCCTGGATCGCCACGTCGAACAGCTGACGCGGGATGAGCTCGCGGAGCTTCTGGCCGAGCTTGCGGCCCATGTGGTAGGCCTTGTCGCGGTGCACGATCGTGGAGAGTGCGTCGACGGCGTCGCCGTTGAGCAGCACGTCGAGCTTGACGAGGTTCGACGGGCGCTCGCCGATGAACTCGTAGTCGAAGCTCGCATAGCCGCGCGAGAACGACTTGAGGCGGTCGTAGAAGTCGAAGACGATCTCGGCCAGCGGGAGGTTGTACTGGAGGCCGACGCGCTCCTCGTCGGAGTACATCAACACGCAGTACTTCGACGAGGAGCGCGTCGGTCTGCAGTACAACCTCCCGCTGGCCGAGATCGTTTTCGATTTTTACGACCGCCTCAAGTCGTTCTCGCGCGGCTACGCGAGCTTCGACTACGAGTTCATCGGCGAGCGCCCCTCGAACCTCGTCAAGCTCGACG
>JBCDFF010000297.1:0-5597 GCA_039178415.1 Bacteroidota bacterium | reverse complement strand
GCCGACCCCGCCTCGGGGCCGCCCTGGCAGCCAATGAGCGGCGGCGGCCCGCTGAGCACGTTGAAGCCCGGCGGGATGTCGATCTCGGGGATATCGGTCGGGCCGGACGCGGGGGCCCCGTAGAACCCGCCGATCTCGAACCGGAGCGTGTAGGGCGTACCGCGCGTCGCGGCGGCGTCCTCGGCAACGTTGGCGAGGCGGACGAGGAACGTCGTGTCGCGACGGACGGGGACCTCGAACTGGTAAGGCGTCGTGGCGGAGACGGGCGCGCGGTAGCGGGTCCGCCCCTCGATGAGGTGCATCTGCGCCCGGTTCGGCTGCGGGTCGAGCGTCACGCGGAAGCGCGACGGCTGGTCGCTCGGCAGGGTGTCGTCGACGTTGACCGTGACCTGGAACGCCTTCGTCGAGATCGGCTCGATGAAGCCGTCCTCGAAGCGCACCTCGCTCCGCCCGCGCAGGGAGATCGGCTCCGGGCGACCGTAGAACGCGAGCGTGTCGGCGTACTCGGCGATGAACGTCGGGTAGAGCTCGAAGAGGCCACCATCGACGCGGTTGGGCGAGCCGAACGCCTGCGCCGCTCTCTTGAGCCCGGCATCGACGGCCCCGACGGCGGCACCGGTCCACCCGTCGGGCTCTTCGAGGATGTAGCGGAGGTAGGCGGCCTCCTGGCCCGGCTCGGTGGCGAGCAGGTCGCCCACGGCGTACCAGAAGTACCACGTTCCGTAGCCACAGCGCCACGACCGCCCGGCCTCCCGTTCCAGCTCGCGCTGCGGCCCGCTCACCAGCGACGCGGGCAGGCTTGGTAGGTGAAGCGGCTGGTCGAAATAGCGTACCCAGGCGGCTCGGGTCCCGCCGTGAAACGGGTGGCCGTAAGCGACGCTACGTTCTCGCTCGATCCACCGCACCTGCAACACCGAAGCGGCCCCCTCATTGAACCATCCGATTGCGACCGCATCCGAGTTCGTGCCACACGACGGGAGTCTGGGGGATTGAGGCCGGGCCGACGTGTAGCCGGGATAGCTCCACTGAATGCCGTGAAAGAGCTCATGCACCGGCGAGGCCCACATCAGACGCTCCAGCGGCGTACGTGGGGCGGTCATGGCGAGGTTGCCTGTCAGGAACAGCCGGTTGCGCGGCGACCCCGTGTCGTACCAGTTGAACACCGAGCCGATATCGTCCGGGTCGTCCTTCAGGAAGGTGACGTAGCTCCCGTCACTGGACACGACCTGATCGGGTATGCGGAAACCGAGCGACGCGTACCACCTGCTCGCCTCCTCTAGCATCAGCGCGAAGGTGCGCCCGTGGACGGCCCGGTCGACCTGCTCCAGCGCCTGCCCGGTCGAGTCGACCGCGCGCCACTGCGTCGTAGGCCAGGGCTGGGCGGCGCTGCTTGGCACGGCCACGGCGAGGAAGCAGGCGAGGCGAACGAAGCGGATCATGCGCGGTCGGGCTTGGACGGTGTGCTGCCGCACGATACGGCGCTCTGCCCTCGGCCACCAGGCCTGCCTCAATACGGCCCCCGAATGTGGTCGTGGACGTGCGCGTCGTAGAACCGGCTGAGCCGCTCGTGGAGCGTGTCGGACAGCGGCGGCAGCGCGGAGGCCCGCGCGTTCGCCTCGGCCTGCGCAGGCGAACTCGCGCCGGGGATGACGACCGACACCGCCTCGTGGTCGAGGACCCACCGCAGCGCCATCTCGACCATCGAGAGCCCTTCGGGCACGACGTCACGCAGGTGCTCCGAGAGCGCGACGCCCCGCTCGTAGGGCAGGCCTGCGAACGTCTCGCCGACGTTGAACGCCTGGCCGTCGCGGTTGAACGCGCGGTGATCGTCCTTCCGAAAGACCGTGCCTGTGGTCAGCTTGCCCGTGAGCAATCCACTCGCGAGCGGCAGCCGGACGATGATCCCGACGCCTCGCTCCGCGGCGCGGTCGAACAACTCCCGCGCGGGCTTCTGGCGGAAGATGTTGAAGATGACTTGGAGCGAGGTCAACCCATCCTGCTCTAGGCAGAGCAGGCCCTCCTCCACCGACTCGACGCTCGCGCCGAATGCGGCGATCAGTCCGTCCTCGCGCTGGCGGCGGAGCCAGTCGAACACGTAGCCCGCGCGCAGGACCTCCACCGGGACGCAGTGGAGCTGCGTCAGGTCGATGCGGTCCACGCCGAGGCGGTCCCGCGAGCGCTCGGTGGCGGCGCGGAGGCCATCCTCGGTGTAGCCGTCGGGAAACAGCTCGTCCGTCCGCCCGAGCTTTGTCGCAACGACGAGGTCGGGGTGGGTCGCGCGGAAGCGTCCGACGGACTGCTCGCTCGCGCCGTTGCCGTAGACGTCGGCGGTGTCGAAGAAGCGAATGCCGCCCGCGTAGGCCGCAGCGAGGATCTGCTGGGCGATGGCGTCGTCCCACGGGCGGCCCCAGCCGCCGCCGAGTTGCCAGCAGCCGAGGCCACATTCGGTGACGGGGCCGAGGCGGCCGAGCATGCGCGTCGTCATCGTGCTTTCTGTGGGTCTCATGCAATCAATCTAGGACGACCTCGAAGACGTTGGAGACCGCCCCCGTGATCGGGGTCGCGCATGGCCTTTCGCCCTGACACGCGCGGACGAAGTAGGCTAACTCCATCACGCCTGCGAGTTCTCCAAACGCTTCGCCCGTGCGCCCGTCCCACGAGGTGGGGCCCCGCAGGCGGAGCGTGTCCGTGCGCGTCTCGCCTGGAGCCACAGCGATCTGCTGGTCGTGACCGACGCCGGTGAGGATCGTGTTGAAGGCCGACGTCTGCTGGCCATCGCCGCTGACAAGGCGAACGCTGTAGTCAGGCTGGGGCTGATCGGGAAACCCGCGCTCCAGGTAAACGGTCGCGTCCGTCTGGTTCGTGAAGCGCGCCACGAGGTCGAAGGTGTACTGTCGGTGGGTACCCAGACTTGGCCCCGGGACTGCGGTGTAGCGCACGGCGTCCGTCTGGATCGGTGCCGTTTCGTCGCGCTCCGTCGCCTCGTCCTCGACGAGCGAGCAGCCGCCTAGGGTGAAGAGCAGGACGAGGGGCAGGAGGCGGCCGAGCCGGGGCAGGACGGAGTGTGGCGCGCGAGAGATCGGTCGTACGTACACGGCTAGCCCTGCGGGCCGTCCCACGCGGCGACGCCCAGGGCTTCGAGGCCGCCCTTACGGATCGGATCGGTGGCGTCGTTGAGCGCCTGGAAGCCGAAGTCGAGCCCGGCGATGGTGCGCATCGGGCGCGCGCCGTGCGGCATGTCGATGAGCTGGCTGAAGATGTCGACCACGATGTGCGCGTCGGTCGGGGCCTCGCCGTTGGCGAACAGGTCGCGCACGGTGCCTTCGAAGCCTTGGAAGAACTCGCCGACGTGCCCGTAGGCCGCCATCACCTCCTGGCGCGAGCCCTGCTTCATGTTCTCGAAGAAGCTCGTCTCAAACGGCCCCGGCTCAACGAGGACCACGTCGATGCCGAGCGGCGCGAGCTCGTAGCGCATGGCCTCGCTCAGCCCTTCGAGGCCCCACTTGCTGGCGTTGTAGACGCCGAAGCCCGGGAACGCGGCGCGGCCGGCCGTCGAGCTGACCTGGATGATGAGGCCGTCGCCCTGCGCGCGCATGCCGGGCAGGACCGCGTTCGCTACACGTGCCGTGCCCACGATGTTGAGGTCGAGTTGGGCGAGGAACTCGTCGGCGGTGAAGGACTCGACGGGGCCGCCGTAGCCGTAGCCCGCGTTGTTGATGAGCACGTCGACGCCGTCCATCTCGCGCACGGCCTGCTGCACGCTCGCGTCGGAGGTGACGTCCATCTCGTGGACGGAGATCGAGACGCTCTCGGCGGCGGCGAAGTCGCGGAGTTCCTGCGCCTTGCTGGCGTTGCGCCCCACGACGGCGCGCATGGTGGCATAGACGTGGTGGCCGTTCTGGGCGAGCGTCTTGGCGGCGTCGAGGCCGAAGCCGCTGCTGCACCCGGTGATGAGGATCTTCTTCGACATGGCGGTTCCTGGCAGAGAATGAGAGGGAGAGAATGGACGGCAGCCCGATGTGGGCACGACACAGCTACCCGCACGCGGACGAATTCCAGAGGTCGCGTCAGCGCTTCCCGTCAGCGCTGACTGCCCAACCACCACGCCCCTACACCGCCGGGGTTTCGCATCGCGTCGCGAATCGAACGCCCGACGCCCCGCACCCTCATGAGGCCCTGGAGGTAGGGCTGCACGCAACCACCGACGAGCGTTTGTGGCAGCACGTCGTGCTCGATCTACCCCCAGAAGGATTCGCGGCCGCACTCGGGCGATGGGCAGGCAGGCAGGATCGCCTTGCCTAGGCGCTCAACCGCTGGAACCGCCGCCGCACATAGAGGACGATGACCGCGTGGAGGACGACGCCGACGGCCAGGCCGATAGCATGGTCGAGGCGATCGACGCCGGGGGTGCGGCTGAGGACCCAGAGCGTCGCACCAGACACTGGGAGGAACAGCAGGGCCGCCGTGGCAGCCCCCGGGTTGTACGCACGCCGCACGAGCACCGGCACGACGTGCGCGACGGCGTTGATGAGCGTCGGATAGACGACGGCGAGCCCCAGACCGATGTCGTACGACGCGGCCCCGACGATCACGGCCGTGAAGAGCGCCCAAACGCCCACGATGTTGATGACGAAGATCGCCGTGGCGGGGAGCAGATCGCGCCCGCCGCCCATCACGTCGTTGACCCAGGTCCGGAAGCGGTCCCCGTCGTGCTCCTCGTACTGGTGAACCTGGTACATCGGGAGGTGGAGGTAGACCAGGATCAGCGCTAGCGACGCGTCGCGCAGCAGCACCAAGCCGAGCGCCGTGATGACGAAGGCAGACAAGAAGCCGCCGTAGACCCAGTGCGCGGTCAACCGCTGGTACGACATGGTTTTTCTCTGGGGTGGACGAGAGCCGGTTGACCAATGAACGCCGCACGACCATCACCCTGCAAGGCCTACAGCCATCGCCTATCCTGGCCCATTTGACGAAGCCAAACGCCCCCTCACACCTCGATGACGCCCTGGAGGTAGGGCTGCACGTAGCCGCCGATGAGCGTGCGCGGCTCGCCCTCGCGCTCGATCAGTTCGCAGAAGAGTTCACCGCCGCGCGCGGATGCCTGGTAGGCGTGCAGTGTCGTCTTACCGAGGCGGTCGGCCCAGAGCGGGACGAGCGTGCAGTGGATCGAGCCGGTCACCGGGTCCTCGGTCATCGTGGTCCCCTCCTCGGGCGCGAGGTAGCGCGAGACGAAGTCGTAGTCCCGCCCCGGTGCCGTCGGGACGAAGCCGATCATCTCGGTGCCGCGCATGAGGTCGAGCAACAGCCCATAGTCCGGTTGCAGGGCGCGGACCTGGGCCTCGTTCTCGAACACGGCGTAGTAGTTGATGCCCGCGCGGAGGAACTCGGTCGGCCGCCCGCCCAGCCCAGCGACGATGCGGTCGGTCAGCGGCGCAGGTTCGGCGGCGTAGGCGGGGAAGTCCATCACGAGGCGGTCGCTCTCCCGGTAGACGAGCAACTCACCACTCCGCGTGTGAAACCGGAGCGGTGCGCGGTCCACGCCGAGGTAGTGGAATAGCACGAAGCCCGTGGCGAGCGTCGCGTGGCCGCAGAGCGGG
>JBCDFF010000296.1:0-5605 GCA_039178415.1 Bacteroidota bacterium | reverse complement strand
GTCGTCGTCGGCTTCGGTGATGCTCCCGCTGTTGTCCGCGTCGATGTCGAGGTCCACGACGCGAGGCTCGGGACCTTTGAGGGTGAGGGTAGTCACACCAAACAAGTCGCCTGCCCGCACTTCGATGGGAACGAGCACGTCGCCTGCCGGTGGGGTTACGCCGGTAGCTATTAGAGTGATGCCAACGTTGCGCACCGTTTCATAGCCGACCACGCGGACGCTTTCCCCTTGGGCGGTCTCTCCGTCCTGAATCAGGACATAGGGGGAGCTAACCGTGACCGTGACATCGTTGGTGACGAAGTAGCTCTCATCGCGGACCGCGTACGGACCGCTGTAGACCGCTAGGGCACCCAACTCGGTCACACCGCCCCACTCGATCTCGTCAAGGACCGTCTCGACGAGGAAGACGTCTGGGGGATCGGTTACCTGCCTGGCCCCCACGGTGATGTACTGCCCCCCGACGATGTCACCCGTGCATTCGTTGGAGGCAAGACAGCTACATTCCTGACCAAACGTATCGCCACAGCCAAACAGTCCACCTGTGCTGATCCCCACGGTCCCGGTCGTTTCCCACGTCTTGCCAGAGATCGTCAGCGTGGTTTGGAGGGTCGGCTGGTCGGTCGCCGGATCTAGCGCTGGCCCAATCCGAATCGCGTAATTGGTTGAGTCGACCGCAGCGTTCCGGTTACGGTAGCGCAGGTATTCCTCCTCGCCACAGCGGACCGCATACGCCTCAGAGCCTGAGCCAATGCCGCTGGTAAAGAGTTCGCCAACCTCGAAGGAGAGTGTTTCATTGGCGGAGGTGGCCGTGAGGGTGCCAGAAAGCGCCGTGCCCCAAACGTAGCTGCTTCGGAAGCGCGAGATATTGGGGTAGTGGTAGACCGTAGCGCGTTCGCCCAACGGGATGCCGTCGAAATAAGCAGCCACGTCGAAGGGTTCACCGGGCGTGCGTTGGGGTCCCGCGTTGGCGTAGGCAACCGGTGTGTCCTGTGCTGAAGGAGACGCGGGTGTGACCTCGACACGCTCACGAATGACGATTTGCGCGTGCAACGAGGGTGCTGCGATCGCAAGCAGGAGGACGAACGCAGAAAACGCGCGCGTGGAGAAGCGGTGGTGGTCCACGAGATCCTAATGCAATTAGGTAGAGAGAATTGATAAAAAACCAAACGACATTACCTGAGTCAATCGCGCCGATGTTCTCTTCGTACATCCTTCATGAAGTGAGGGGGCGATCTTGCAGGGCATCACCTTGTTCATACCCAAGGTGGGTTTGATGTCTCCCATTGCACTGCTTGTTCTCGTCCACGATCACTTCTCTCGTGCCCAACCGCCTCGCCACCGCGTCCAGCCCCTACCTTCGCCAGCACGCCGACAACCCCGTGGACTGGCACCCATGGGGCGACGCGGCCTTCGCGCTCGCGCACCAGCAGCGTAAGCCCGTCTTCCTCTCCATCGGCTACGCGACCTGCCACTGGTGCCACGTGATGGCCCACGAGTCGTTTGAGGACGACGAGGTGGCCGCGCTGCTCAACGACGCGTTCGTCTGCGTGAAGGTGGACCGCGAGGAGCGGCCCGACGTCGACCAGGTCTACATGGCCGTCTGCCAGGCGATGACGGGCCACGGCGGCTGGCCGCTGACGCTGCTGCTCACGCCCGAGCGCCAGCCGTTCTTCGCCGCCACCTACATCCCGAAGCGCACGCGCGGGCAGCGCCTCGGCCTGCTCGACTGGGTGCCGCGCGTGCGGGCGCTCTGGCAGCAGGCCCCCGAGCGCGCCCGCAGCGCCGCCGCCGAGATCACCGCGCAGGTCCGCGCCGCGCTCCAGACGACCGCCTCCGACACGCCGCTCGACGTGCGCGTGCTCGATCGGGCCGCCGAGCAGCTCGCGCAGCGCTTCGACCCGGCGTTCGGTGGCTTCGGCGCGGCTCCCAAGTTTCCCACGCCGCACCACCTACTGTTCTTGCTGCGGCACTGGAAGCGAACAGGCGATGCCGACACTCTCCAGCGCGTCACCCACACGCTCCGCGCGATGCGCCACGGTGGGATCCACGACCACCTCGGCGGGGGCTTCCACCGGTACTCGACCGACCGCCAGTGGCTCCTCCCGCACTTCGAGAAGATGCTCTACGACCAGGCGCTCCTGGCGATGGCCTACACCGAGGCGTGGCAAGCCACGGGCGGTCCGCCTACCCGTGAGAGCGAGGGCGGCGACCGACTGCTTCGCGAGACGGCCGAGGCGATCCTTGCCTACGTGCTGCGCGACCTCACGCACCCGCGCGGCGCGTTCTACTCCGCCGAGGACGCCGACTCCGAACGCCCCGACGGGCACATGGAGGAGGGGGCGTTCTATGTCTGGACCGACGCCGAACTCGACGCGCTGCTGGGAGGCGAGGCCGCCCTCGCCAAGGTCGCCTTCGGCACCGAGCCCGCCGGCAACTTCGAGGACGAGGCGACGCACCAGAAGACCGGGGCCAACGTGCTCCACACCGCCCGTGCGTTCGACACGCTCGCGGCCGACTTTGAGACCACCGCGGACGACATCGCCCGTCGCCTGGAAGCGATCCGCGCGACACTCCTCGTCCATCGGAACGCGACCCGGAAGCGCCCGCTACGCGATGAGAAGGTGCTCACCGACTGGAACGGGCTCATGATCGCCGCGCTCGCCCGCGCTGCTCGCGCCTTCGCCGAGCCTGCGTACACCGAGGCGGCCGCCCGCGCCGCCGACTTCGTGCTCACCGAGCTACGCACAGCCGACGGCCTCTTGCACCGGTGGCACGACGCCATCCCGCTCCCCGACGGCACCACCGCTCCGCCCGAGGCCGGCATCGCCGCGCACCTCGACGACTACGCCTTCCTCGTCTTCGGCCTCACCGACCTCTACCAGGCGACGTTCGACCCGCGCTGGCTCCGGGCCGCGCTGGACCTCCATGCCGAGATGGAAGCCCGCTTTGCCGACGCCGAGCACGGGGGCTACTTCTTCACGGCGGCGGGCAGCGAGCACCTCATCACGCGCGTCAAGGAGTTCTACGACGGAGCCGCGCCCTCGGGCAACAGCGTCGCGATGCTCAACGGGCTCCGCCTCGCCCGCCTCACCGGCCGGACCGACCTCGAAGCCACCGCCGCGCGCGTCGCGCAGGCCCACGCCGACATCGCCCAGGCCCCCATCGCCCACACGTTCCTGATGTGCGCCCTCGACTGGCTCACGGGCGATGCCCGGGAGGTCGTGATTGCAGGCGACCCGGGTGCGGCCGACACGCAGGCGCTCGTGCGCGTCGCGGCGCAGACGTTTGCGCCGAACACGGTCACGGTGCTGCGAGAGCTGCGGCCTGCCGGAGACGCCGCTGCCGTCACGTCGCTTGCGCCGTACGCCGAGGCGATGGCGCCCGTCGAGGGGCGCGCGGCGGCGTACGTGTGCGAGGCCTTCGCCTGCCAGGCTCCCGTCACCACGCCCGAGGCGCTGCGCGCGTCGCTACGCGCCTCCTCGTGAACGGAGGAAACGGGTGAGGACGGACGCGATGATTCGGAGCGCATAGGTCCTGAATCACTGGCGCACGATCCACTGACACTAAACGCGTGGAGGTGCAGACGGGCAGCCCGCCTACACCTCCACGTCCTCACACATGCATGCGCGATGCCCTACTCCGCGCGGAGCGTCACCCGGCCGCCATTGGACGAGGCCGAGAGGCGGTTGCCGCCGTCGCCGAGTCGGCCGCGTGCCTCGTCGCGGTCGAGCTCGCCCGTGAACGCGAAGGCGTCGGCGAGGCGGACCGAGCTGCCTTCGAGGCGTACGTCGGCATTCATGCCAGCCGGAGCGGCGAGCGTGATCGAGCCGCTCGACGTTGACACATCCGCCTCGCTGCTCAGGTCGAGGCGCGCGCGCACGTCGCCGGAGGAGGCGCGGGCCGAGAGCGATCCCTTCACGATGCCCAACTCGGCCGAGCCGGACGACATGTCGACGCGTGCGCTGCCGAGAATGCCGCCTACCTCAAGGTCGCCCGAGGAGGTGTCGCCGATGAACTCGCCGATGTCGGCCTCGCGGATGTCGAGGTCGCCGGACGAGGCGTCGTAGCTGAGCCGGCGCGCGAGGGCCGTGCGGATCGTGTAGTCGCCCGAGGAGCAGTCGAGCGTGATCTCGTCGGCTTCGAGGCGGTCCGCGTCGAGGTCGCCGGACGATGAGTCGACCACGATCTCCTCGGCGGTGATGGTGCCGAGCGTCACGTCGCCCGAGGAGAGGTCCACGACGAGGCGGTCGCCCGACAGCTCGTCGATCCGCACGTCGCCCGAGGAGACGTCGACGACCGCGTCGGTGTCGATGGGCACGCTGATGACGACGGTGAAGTTGGCGTTCCAGCTGCCCCAGTTGAACATGCGGCGCTCGGGGTTGCTGCGCACGACGAGGCGGTCGCCCTGCATGGCGGCGCTGTAGCGCTTGCGCTCGAAGACCTCGTCGGCGTCACGGCCGCGCCCGGCGATGGTCACGCGCGCGTCGCCGCTGCCCCGAATCGCCTCCACGATCACGTCTTCGGACGAGAGGTCCACGAAGAGGTCGTCGATGGCGCTGGCGGGGAACGTCTCGTCGAGGTAGACGGTGCCGTCCTGGGCGGACGTGGGCAGCGCGATTAGAAGCAGCAGCAGGGGAGCGAAGAGGCGCGGGAGCATGGCAAAGCAGAGTGGCGTCAAACAGGACCGGCGCAGGGCCGACGGACGGGGGAGCCCTACGGGCGCATCGTCGTCGGGTTACTCGCGTCGCCAGAAAACCCGCCGCGCCGCGTCATGTCCGACCTGTTTGCCCCGCCGCCCAGCCCGCCTCTCAACGCCGCGTTCTTCGCGCGGCCGACGCTCAGCGTGGCGCGCGATCTCCTCGGGCGTCTGCTCGTCCGCACACGCGACGACGGGCGTCGGCTTGCCGGGCGCATCGTAGAGACAGAGGCGTACCTCCGCGACGACCCGGCGCTGCGCGGCTGGAAGGCCGCGTTCGGCCCCGATGGCGTCGTGCTGCCCCAGGGCCGCGCCGCCGACCTCTTCGCGCCGCCGGGGACGGCCTACGTCTACCGCATCTACTACACCAACTGGTTGCTCAACGTGGTCACGGAGCCCGAGGGCGTCGCTGGGGCCGTGCTCATCCGCGCGCTCGAACCGGTCGTGGGCCGGGCCGCGATGCAGGCTAACCGGCCGGCCTCGGTGCGCAGACCGCGCGACCTCGCCAACGGGCCCGGCAAGCTCACGCAGGCGCTCGGCGTGGACGACGCGGCGTTCCACGGCACCGACCTCACCCGCCCGCCGCTCTGCTTCGAGGCGGGCACGCCGGTCGCCGATGCCGCCGTCGCCACGTCGAGCCGCATCGGCCTCACGCGCGGCATCGACCTGCCGTATCGCTGCTTCCTGGACGGGCACCCGTGCGTGTCGCCGGGCATCCCGAGCGACGTGAAGCAGCGCCAGCGCGCGCGGGACCCCCGGCGGCTGTAATCCGGCGGCTGTAATCCGGCGGCTGTAATCCGGCTGCCGTAACCCGGCGGCATGAGCCTTCTGGAGGTTGGTTCGCGCCTTGGAAACAGACTGGTCCGCTCAAATCGTCCTCGTCCCTGTGATGCGCCTGCCCCTGCTCGC
>JBCDFF010000295.1:0-5612 GCA_039178415.1 Bacteroidota bacterium | reverse complement strand
GCGAGCCTCCCGGTGACCAACCCCGAGGCCCAGCCTGCCCGGACGGTCGAGCGCCCGCGCCGCATCTCGCGCGCCGTCTTCGTGGGCGACGTCCAGGTCGGCGGCGGCGCGCCCATCTCGGTCCAGTCGATGACGACGGGCAAGACGCACGACGTCGAGAACTGCCTGAAGGAGATCAGCCGCCTCGCCGAGGCGGGGGCCGACATCATCCGCGTGGCCGTGCCGCGCCCTGAGGACGTGGACGCGCTCCCGGAACTGGTCGCCGAGAGCCCCGTCCCGCTCGTCGCCGACATCCACTTCAACTACAAGTACGCCCTCAAGGCCATCGAGGCGGGCATCGCCAAGGTGCGCATCAACCCCGGCAACATCGGCAAGCCGGAGTGGGAACGCGAGGTGCTGCTCGCAGCCAAGGAGAAGGGCATCCCGATCCGCATCGGCGTCAACGCTGGGTCGCTGGAGAAGGACATCATGGACAAGTATGGCTTCCCGCAGCCGATGGCGCTCTTCGAGAGCGCGATGCGGCACGCCGAGGTCTGCGAGCGCGAGGGCTTCCAGGACGTCGTGATCTCGGTGAAGCACTCGGACGTGTTCTTCATGATCCAGAGCTACCGCCTCCTCGCCGAGCGCACCGACTACCCGCTGCACCTCGGCGTGACCGAGAGCGGGACCGTGAAAGCGGGCTCGATCAAGTCGGCCATCGGCATCGGCGCGCTGCTCGCCGACGGCATCGGCGACACGATCCGCGTGAGCCTCTCCGCCGACTCCGAGCACGAGGTCGAGACGGGCCACCTGATCCTCAAGAGCCTGCGCCTCGGTCGCCCCGGCGTCAACATCATCGCCTGCCCGACGTGCGGGCGCCTCGCCGGCGACCTGTTCTCCATCGTCAACGAGGTGGAGGAGGCCGTCGCCGCGCGGAAGTTCGAGAAGGATCTCAGCGTCGCGCTCATGGGCTGCGCCGTGAACGGTCCGGGCGAGGCTGCCGGGGCCGACCTCGGCATCTCACTCGGGCGGGGCCGCGCGCACCTCTTCAAGCACGGCGAGGTGATCCGCACGGTCCCCGAAGATCAGATCGTCGAGACGGTGCTGGAAGCGATCGAGGCGTGGGACGAGAACGAGGAGTCGTCGAACCACTGACCTCGCCTACGCTGTGATCGTCGCGCATGTCCGCTGGTGGGTCGCGTTCGGGCTAGCGGTGACGCTGACAGGGTGCCTCCTGCCGAGCCGGACCGTCACCCGCGTTGAATACCGGACCCAGCTCGTCGTGAGAGACGTTCCGATGGGGCTGCTCGCAGAGCCGTGGGGGCACACAGCGAAGCGTCCATCGGTTGCCCAGGTGCACGCGATGCAGGTGGCGTTGCAGGCGTCCTACGAGCGCGGCCTGCGCGAGAGCAGAGAGACGCACGAAGACAGCGTCCTTGCGTCCTACGACGTGGGCGGCTTCGGCCGAGCGATGGCAAGTACCTGTGTCGTGCTCAATCCAGTGAGACGTACCGGAGCGCTGGAGCAAAACTGGCCGGTATACTTGACCCTCCTGGAGGAGACGAGGTTTGGGCCGGGTCACGGCATCGCTCGCCCTGTGCTGGAGCAAGCCTACATGGTGGGCTACAACGCAGGTGCCCTCGAGCGCCTAGGCCTCCGAGACCGTTTGGTCGTAGCGCCGTCCTGTCTGCCCGACTCCACCCCATCCAAACCTGCGACAACTGAGGGGACAGCAGAATGAAAGCCGCTTCGCTCCACGTCATGCTCCTCCTAGGACTCGGCCTTTTGATGACGTTTGAGGGGGTAGCCGCTCAAGGCGTCGCCGTCAACTCGGTGCGCTTCTCGCCGGATGGGACGCAACTGGTGACCGCGGCGTCGGACCGCACGCTGCGCGTCTACGACGTGGCGACGGGGGCGCTCGTCCAGACGCTGCCGGGGCACGACGACTATGTGGTGCACGTCGCGTGGCTCGCCGATGGCCGTGGCCTCGTCAGCGCGAGCTACGACGGCACCGTCAAGCTCTGGGACCTCGCCACGGGCACGGCGACCCGTACGCTGCGCGGGCACACCGGCACGCTGTTCTACGTCGACGCCTCGCCCGACGGAACGCGCCTAGCGAGCACGGCCACGGAAGGCGAACTGATCGTGTGGGACGTATCGACGGGGGAGATCGTCTGGCGCGCGATGGCCCACGACGTGGTGACCGCAGCGGCGCGCTTCTCGCCGGACGGTACCCGCCTGATCACGACGGGGCGCGGCGCGCTGCTCAAGCTCTGGGACGCCGCGACCGGAGCGGAGGTCGCCGCGTGGACGCCCTCGGGCCTCACGTTCGTCACGGCCGGCTTCGCGCCCGACGGGCAACGCGTCGCCGGGGCGGGAAGCAGTGGCAAGGTGGTCGTATACGACCGCGACCAGGACGAGCCGGTGGCGACGTTCGATGCGGAGGGCTTCGTCAACGCGGTGGCCTTTGCCGGGGAGGGTCGCACCATCGCGGCAGCGTGCGGGGACGGGACGCTGCGTCTGTGGAGCTTGGAAACCAGAGAGGAGGCGTGGCGCGCCCAAGCCGACCGTGAGATTGCCTTCTTCGTCGATGTCTCGCCGGACGGTCAGAGGCTCGCCACGGTGGGACAGGGGACCACGATCAAGCTGTGGGATGCCATGACGGGCACGCTGCTGCGAACCATTCGGTAGCGCGCTAGGCTGGTCGGCCACCGAGGCAGGCCGCCCGCCTGAAAATGGCACGGTTAGAGGATCCACAAAGCGTTATCTAGGAGCGGTGCGTCGCTCGGCCAAGAGCGGGGGGCAACCAGCTTCCATCTACCAACCACCCAACCGCCATGGATCGTCCGCTCAGCCTCCTCGTGTTTCTGCTCGTTGGTGTCTTCGCCGCACCCAATGGCCGCGCCCAGGATCGGACGGACCTTCAGGTGTCGGTCGGGCCGATCTTCACCTTGACAGGCATCGGGCTCAGCAGCAACGTGCGCATCACCCCCCAGTTCAGCGCCTCGGCAGAGTTCTCCGTGCTGCCGTTTCCCAGCGTCGAGGTGGAGATCGAGGACCTAGAGTATGACCTCGACCCGGGGGCCTATTCGATCCTGCTCCTGGGCCACTACCATCCAGGTGCGGGCAACTTCGCCATCGGCGCGGGGGTGATGTTCGGCGGCTACGGCTTGGAAGGCGTCGCCACGCCCTCCGAACCCGTGGAGGTCGGCGGGACGACGTACCAGCCCGAGGAGTTGGGCGAGGTGACGGGCGACTTCGCGCTGGGCGGCCCGTCTGTCTTGCTGGAGGTCGCCCGGCGAGGCACCGGCTTCAACGTCAGCTTGGGCGTGCTCATCCCGGCGTCCTCCAGGGCCGAGTGGACGGTCACCGGCATGGCGGCCGACGACCCGGACTTCCAGGAGGACGTAGATCTGGAACTCGAGGAGATCGAAGACGAGTTGCAGCGGCTGCCCGTGCTGCCCTACTTCCGGATCGGCTACCAGTTCGGGCTGTAGCGCTTCCCTGGTGACCAGGACCGACCCACGATGCCGTCCTCCCTCACCCTTGAAGGCGACCACGTTCGCCTCGAACCTCTGACGCTGGGCCACCTCGACGCGCTGTGCGAGGTCGGCCTCGACCCCGAGCTGTGGCGCTGGACGTCGTCTGACGTGCGCGACCGCGCGGGCATGCAGGCCTACATCGAGACGGCGCTCAAGGGGCAGCGGCGGGGGCGGATGCGGCCCTTTGCGACGGTGCACCGAGCGAGCGGGCGCGTCGTGGGAAGCACGCGCTTCGGCAACATCGTGCCCGAGCACCGGCGCGCGGAGATCGGCTGGACGTGGGTGGCGCGGCCGTGGCAGCGCACCGCCGTCAACACGGAGGCGAAGTGGCTCATGCTCCGCCATGCGTTCAGCGAGGGGGCGTTCGGGACGCCGGGCTGTCAGCGGGTGGAGATCAAGACGGACGTCCTCAACGCGCGGTCGCGCAAGGCCATCCTGCGCCTCGGCGCGACCGAGGAAGGCGTCCTTCGCCAGCACGTCATCACCGCGACGGGTCGCACCCGGGACACGATCTACTACAGCATCCTCGCCGACGAGTGGCCGCGCGTGGAGGCGGCGCTTCGAGCGCGCCTGCACCTTGGACGCGAAGAACGCTAGGGCCGTCCGATCTTCCCGGCTTCCGATCTTCCCCACGTCCCGTCCTCCGGCTCCTAAGACCTGTGCGCTTCGTTTGTTTCTCCGACACCCACGGCCGCCACGAGCGTGTCTCGGTGCCCGAGGGCGACGTGCTCGTCTTTGCGGGCGACGCCTGCGAGCGCGGCACGCTGGACGAACTGGTGCGCTTCCTCGACTGGTTTGGAGGCCAGCCGCACCCGCACAAGGTGTTGGTCGCAGGCAACCACGACTGGCCGCTCGACCCATCGCGCCCCGAATCCGAAGAGGCGCGGGCGCGGGTAGAAGCCGCTGGGGCGGTCTATCTACAGGACGAGGCGCTCGTTCTCGGCGGCGTAAAAGTCTACGGCTCGCCCTGGCAGCCGGCCTTCCACGATTGGGCGTTTAACCTCCCGCGCGGCGGCCCCGACCTCGCACATGCCTGGGCGCAGATCCCCGACGACACCGACCTGCTCGTGACGCATGGTCCGCCGCACGGTATCCTTGACCGCAACTTTATGTGGAAGGTGTGCGGCTGCGAACTGCTCACGGCGCGCGTCGCCGAGGTGCGGCCCCGGGTGCACGTCTTCGGACACATCCACGAGGCCGCCGGTCTCCTCGCTGCCGACGACCGCTCACAGAGCGTGCCGACGACGTTCGCCAACGTGAGTGCCGTCAACCTCTTCTATCGCCCCGTCCACGCCCCGCGCGTGTTCGACCTCTGAACCGACTTCGAGCTATGCCCGACGCCTGGACCCTCGCCAACACGACCGCGCTCGTCACGGGCGGCACGCAGGGCATCGGCCGTGCCATCGTCGAAGAACTGCTTGACCTCGGCGCGACGGTGCTCATCGCGGCGCGCACCGCCTCCGACGTTGAGGAGCAGACCTCGATGTGGATCGCCGAGGGCTACGACGCGCGCGGCGTGGTGGCCGACCTCGCCACGCCGGAGGGCCGCGCAAGTGTCATGGACGCCGTGCAGGCGGAATTCGATGGGCACCTCGACACGCTCGTCAACAACGTCGGGACCAACCTCCGCAAGCCAACGCTCGCCTACACGCTCGCCGACCTGCGACAGCTCATGGCCGTCAACCTCGAATCGGCCTACGAACTCACGCGGGCCTGCTATCCGCTGTTGAAGGCCACGCGCGGGAGCGTCGTCAACGTGTCGTCTGTGTCCACGCGCCGCATCCTCGCCACCTCGACGGCGGCCTATGCGATGACCAAGGGCGCGATGGACCAACTCACCGACTTCCTCGCCGTCGAGTGGGGGCCGGACGGCATCCGCGTCAACGCCGTGCACCCGTGGTACATCCGCACGCCGCTCGCCGAGCAGGTCCTGAAGGACGATGCCAAGCGCACGAAGATCATCGGCGCGACGCCGCTCGGGCGCGTGGGCGAGCCAGAGGAAGTGGCGCGGGCCGTCGCCTTCCTCGCGATGCCCGCCGCGAACTACATCACCGGCGCGCACCTCGTCGTGGACGGCGCGTTCAGCAAGCT
>JBCDFF010000294.1:0-5649 GCA_039178415.1 Bacteroidota bacterium | reverse complement strand
GCTGCATCAGCGACGTGACGGCATCAGCGTCAAGGCGCGGCGCGGTGACATAGAGGTGGATCAGCTGGAAGAGCGTCTCCAGGTCTTCGGGGCTGGCGCTGCCTTGGAAGCCCTCCTCACGCTCACCGATGTACGGCGCGACGCCCACGACCTGTCCCGTCAGCTTCTTTTCGAGGTCGGTCAGGGAGAACGCCCCCACCCCGCTCTGGCTGACAAACGCCACGGCGTTCCGAACGGCCAGGTAGGTGCTGTCGTCGACGAGGCCGGTCCCACCAGGCGAGAACGCACGGAGGAGCACCTGGTCGTTCTGGAACTCGGTCTGCTTGTGAACGACGCGCACGCCGTTGTCGAGCGTGAACTCGGTGTAGTCCAGCGCCGGGTAGCTGGTCCGTGTTGCGATGGCCCCCGGTTCGGGCAGGTTGGCAAGCAGCGGCGCAGCGGCAGCCCCGTCTTGGTAGGGCGCGACGGTCGACGCCTCGACCTCGTCAAACACCACGGCCAGGGCCGCTTCGTCCGGGACCGCGATGCCGTCGCTCTCGGGCGCGCTCACGAGCACGGTTCGGTGCTGCTCAGGCATGAGCGCATTGACCTTGGCGTTGACCTCCGCGAGCGTGATCCCCGGCAGCGCGTTGTCGGCGAACAGGAATCTGGTCTCTGGGGCTATGACGGGTTGACCGCCGAGGACATATTCCACCAACCCGCCTGCAATGCGGCCCGACTCGAACTTGTCGGCTTCGCGGGCGGCCTGCTCGAAGCTGCGTCGCAGCTCCGTCTTCGCGCGCTCGAGCTCGGTCGCGGTGAAGCCATGCTGGCGCACCCGTGCTGCCTCAGTCAGCAACGCCCGCAACCCGGTCTCGATGCCGCCCTCCGGTACGACGGCTTGCAGCCCGTAGACTTCGCGCGTCCGCACGAAGCCGCCCTCGAACGAGAACGCCCCCAGGAACGGCGCGTCGGGCTGCCGCGCGATCTCGCGGAAGCGGTCGTTGAGCATCTGGTTGTAGAGCGACGCGACGAGGTCGCGGCGGAACGTCGAGTCGGTGCCCGCTGGCTGCACGGCGCGGCCATAGAGCACGCCGACGACGGAGGCCGTCGCCTCGGGGTCCGTGGCGATGGCGAACTGGGGCGCGGAGGCGTCTGGGACGCCGTAGCGGAGTCGCTCGGGGGCTCCGTCTGGGTTAACGAGCGGAGCGAACCGGTCGCGGATCTTGCCCTCGATCTCTTCCGGATCGAAGTCGCCCACCGCGACAATGGCCATCAAGTCTGGACGATACCAGTCGTCATAGAATCGCTTGATGGCTTCGTAGGGAGCCGCCTGGATAACATCGGGGTCGCCGATGGGGAGCCGTTCAGCGTAGCGGGAGCCGTTGAACAGCACCGGAAGCTGCTGGCGTTGGATGCGGTCCTGGGCCCCCTTGCCGAGCCGCTCTTCTTCGAGGATCACGCCGCGTTCTTTATCGATTTCCTCCGGGTCGAGCGCGATGGCGCTGGCCCACTCGCGGAGGATGTCGAACGCCGTCTCGACGATCTCGGTGGAGTCCGTGGGAATCTGGAGCAGGTAGACCGTCTCGTCGAACGACGTGTAGGCGTTGAGGTCGGGCCCGAAGCGCATGCCGATGCCTTCGAGGTAGTCGACAAGCTCTTGCCGTTCGAACTGGGCGGTGCCATTGAAGGCCATGTGTTCCAGGAAGTGCGCCAGCCCCTGCTGGTCGTCAGCTTCGAGGATGCTGCCCGCGTTGACCACGAGGCGCAACTCGGCGCGGTCCTGCGGCTCGGCGTTGCGCAGGACGTAGTAGGCGAGGCCGTTGTCGAGCGTGTCCGCGATCACATCGCCGCGCAGAGGCAGGGGCGTACCGGGAGCCTCTGCCACGGCCGGGGCGAGCATCGGCCCCGCGGAGGCGGCGCGCTCCGGCGGCGCGCTCTCGGGCGACGCGACGCGACTGGGCGCACAGCCCGCCAAGACGACCAAGGCACCTACGATCAAGCAGGACACGAACGAGCGGGACAGTAAACCGAGCATCGGCGGTGGTGCCAAGAGATGGTGCCAAGAGGAGCATCGACGGAGCTTGCATCGCCCCGATCAAGAAAAAATGGGCGTCGGTGCCGTGAGGGCTAGCCTCCTTGCTGCTGGGCCTGGCCCCGCAACTGAGCCAGTTCGAGCTCCGCACGCTGATGCACGGGATTGTCATGGTCCGTGACTGCGATCACGCGCTCCATCGATTCGATGGCCTGGTCGATGCGGCCGATGCGGGCGCGCATGAGGCCCATGTTGAAGTTCGCCTCGGGATGGTCCGGGTGGCCTTCGATGACCGTCTGGAGTTGCTCGACCGTGCCCATCGGCGTGCTGGGGTCGTATTGGTACGCCAGCGCCAGGTTGACCCGCACGTCCGGGTCGTCTTCGATCTCGAGCGAGCGCTGGTAGGCGTCGATGGCGCTGAGCGCGACGGGGGCCTGCTGCTCCGGTCCGACCTGCGGGATGTGGTCGAGCCAGAGGGTGCCGACGGTGGCCCAGGCCGCAGCGGTCTGCGTGACCTCGGCGAGCGCGGTCTGCGCCTCAGCGGCGCGTCCGTAGAGCGCAGCGCGGGCGTATGTCTCCACCAGCTCGATGCGCTTGCCGATGCGGCTCGCCTCGGTGTCGGCGGCTTCGATGTCTGCGGTGATCGCCGCGGCGCGTGTCTCGACCTCTGGGTCGGCGGTCACAGGCGCGACCGGCGCGGGCGTCGGAGCGGGTGCCGTCGCTGCGGGCGGGACGTCGGCCTCCACAGGCGTCGCGGGGGTGCCGCTGAGCCGATCGATCGCGAAGAGCACGAGCGCTGCCGTTGCCACCGCGCCGATCATGGCATACACCTTCGTCGGGCGAGCCCGCTGCGGTTTCGGTGGCGGTGCGGCACCCTGGGGCAATGCCGCCGGGCGCGGCGGTAGGACCGGCTGTCCGGGAAGCCCCTCTGCCTCCACGGGTGCGGTGACAAGCGGGGTACCGCACATCGTGCAGAAACGACCTGTGATTGGGTTCTGCGCGCCGCATTGGCCACAGTACTGTGCTGTACGTTCGGGCGTAGCCGAGGGCTCCTCCACGCCAGACGGGGGTGTTGCCGACGGGGGTACATCCTGCGAGGCAGCAGCATGGTCGTGCGCGGACGTATGTGCGTCCGAAGACGCGTACGCCGCAGGCGCGTCGTTCTCAGCGGAGGCCACGTGCTCGTCGTCGAACGTGTGACCGCAGAGGTCGCAGCGGTCAGATCCAGGCACGAGGCGCGCCCCGCATTCGGGGCAACTGGCAGCAGGCGTTGTCATGGTGCGTGAAACACAGGCGCTTGGAAAGATGGGGAAGCGAGTCGCCCAACCGCCTTCCCCCCCAGCCGTTTCACCTCCAACGCGGCTTTGCGCTGGCTTCAAGCTGTGTGCGCGTCGCTGCTATGGCGTCTACACGGCTTCGTCGTCGAAGAGCGACGCCAGTTCGCGGTTGTGGGTGCGGAGCCATTGGTCGAGGAGCTCACCGACGGCCCCCGCGTTGGGTTGCGCGAGCGCTTCCTGAGCGAGCGCCTCGGCTTCCAGCTGGGTCATTGCCCGGATCACCCGCTTCACGTCGAGCAGATACGCCGGCGACATGCTGAGTTCGTGCACGCCGAGCCCCACGAGGAGCGGCACCATCCGAGGCTTGCTGGCCATCTCGCCGCAGAGGCTCACGCTGATCCCATGACGGTTCGCCGCCGCCACGGTGCGCGCGATGAGCATGAGCAGGCCCGGGTGAAGCTCGCGGTAGAGGTCCGCAACGAGGTCGTTGCCCCGGTCGACGCCCAGCGTGAGGCTGGTGAGATCGTTCGTGCCGATGGAGAGGAAGTCGACCTCCTGGGCGAACCGGGGCGCGAGCAGCGCTGCCGCAGGCACTTCGATCATAACCCCCACCTCCACGTCGCGCCCGTGAGGGATGCCATCGCCCGCTAGATCGATGAGCACCTGGTTCATGACCTTTCGGAAGGCGCGCACTTCCTCGATCACCGTGACCATCGGAAGGAGGATGCGGACGGGCCCTTCGACGGCCGCCCGGAGGATCGCACGCAGCTGGGGCTTGAGAAGCTCGGGGCGGTCGAGCAGCAGCCGGATACCGCGCCAGCCCAGGAAGGGATTCGGCTCGCGGCGGGCCACGTGCAGCACCTTATCGCCGCCGAGGTCGATGAGCCGGAACGTGACGGGGTGCGGGGCTGCGGTGCGGATCGTTTCGCGGTAGATGGCGGCTTGCTCTTCCTCTTCGAGCGCCTGGCCCTGGGCCATGAAGAGCAGTTCGGTGCGGAAGAGACCGATGCCTTCGGCGCCGTATTCGTCGAGTTGGGGCAGCTCTTCGCGGAATTCGAGGTTGGCGCGGAGCGGGACGCGGCAGCCGTCGCGCGTCTCGGCCGGAAGCGGTAGCAGCTCCGCGCGCCCTTCGAGCAGGGCTTCGTAGCGGGCGCGCTTCTGCGCGTAGTAGGCCTGCGTTGGCTCATCGGGGGCAATCACGAGGCGGCCCGAGAAGCCGTCGAGGATGAGCGTGTCGCCTGCGCGGATTGCGGCTGCCGAGCCGTGCAGGCCCACCACGGCTGGCACGCCGAGCGCACGCGCCATCAGCGAGACGTGCGAGGTCGGCCCTCCGAAGTCGAGCACGCAGCCGCGGATGCCCTGGCGGCTGAACAGCAGAATGTCGGCCGCGGTGAGGTTCTCCGCCACCACGATCCGGTCCGGGTCGATGTGCGAGACTGCGCGATCCTGGTTGAGGTTGCGGAGCACGCGGTTTTGGACGTCGAGCAGTTCCGCGGCCCGCTCACGCCAGCGGGGGTCGCCGCTCGCCTGGAGGCGCTGGCGGAACCGGTCCATCGTTGCCTGGAGGGCATACCCGGCCCCTGTGTGCTCCTGCCGGACGCGGTCGATGGTGGCGTCGTAGAGCGACGAGTCGCGCAGCATGAGCAGCTGGGCTGTGAAGAGCGCGCAGCCCTCCGACCCGATCTTCTCTTTGGCTACGACCAATACTTTGCGCAGCTCGCGCTCGGAGCGTACGACAGCCTCCTCGAACCGGGCCACCTCGGCTTCCACCTCGCCGGTATCGATCTGTTCTTGCGTCGCCTGGTAGGCCCCGGCCTTGTAGACGTAGGCCTGTCCCATGGCAATGCCTGGGGCCACGGCGAGGCCGTTGAGCACGCGCATGCCGCTGGCTGTCACCTTCGGCTCCGCGGGAGCGACCACCAGCGCGCCTTCGGGGTCTCGGGGCGAAGCGGCAGGAGAACGAGACTCCGACGAGGCGAAGGCCAGCGGCATAGATCACAGGATGGGGTGCGCAATGAGGCCCATGTCTATGCACGGCCCGCCGCGATGTTCGCCGACGTGCTGCCGGTTTGAGCGGAAGAAGGACGCGAGACCCGGGGGAGGCCACACACGGGGGAGGCCGCGCACGAGTGACGATGACGAAGCCGAGCGTCATGCCCCCGCGCCCTCAGCGACCCTGGCCTTGTCCGTGCAGCCTGTGCGTCCTGCCGGTGAGCAGCGCGACCGCAGCGGCGGGAGACTGCGCCCCTCGCTGTGGCCCTTCCTACTTCTCTTCGCCGAAGCCGTCCTCGAACAGCGCTTCCATCGCCGTGGCGGCGGCAGCCTCGTCAGGGCCATCGAACAGCAGTTCGAGGGTAG
>JBCDFF010000293.1:0-5653 GCA_039178415.1 Bacteroidota bacterium | reverse complement strand
GTCGCGGAGGCTCGACAGCTCGCGGCCGAGCGCGGCGTCGATCTCGGTGAGGCGGCGCTCTTCGGCCTTCTTCGTGATCGGGTCAGTCTTGCGGCGGCTGAAGAGCTGCGTGTCGATGACGACGCCCTTCATGCCCGGCTTGGCCTTCAGGGAGGCGTCCTTCACGTCTCCGGCCTTGTCGCCGAAGATGGCGCGGAGGAGCTTCTCTTCCGGCGTCGGGTCCGTCTCGCCCTTTGGCGTGATCTTGCCGACGATGATGTCGCCGGGGTGGATCTCCGCGCCGATGCGGACGATGCCGCGCTCGTCGAGGTCGCGCGTGGCTTCCTCAGAGACGTTCGGGATCTCGCGCGTGAGTTCCTCCTCGCCGCGCTTGGTGTCGCGGACTTCGTGGGTGAACTCCTCGATGTGGACCGAGGTGTAGACATCCTCCGAGACGACGCGCTCCGAGATGACGATGGCGTCCTCGAAGTTGTAGCCCTTCCACGGCATGAACGCGACGAGCACGTTCTTGCCGAGCGCAAGCTCGCCCTTATCCGTCGAGCAGCCGTCCGCAAGCAGGTCGCCCTTCTTGACGCGCTGGCCGACGGCCACGAGCGGCTTTTGGTTGACCGCCGTGTCCTGGTTGGTGCGGCGGAACTTGATGAGGTCGTAGACGCGCACGGGCTCCTCGAAGGCGAGGCCGGACTGCTCGCTCGACTCGTCGTAGCGCACGACGATGCGGTTGGCGTCGACGTACTCGATTACGCCAGCGGCCTCGGCGACCACGATGGCGCGGCTGTCGCGGGCGGCGCGGCCTTCGAGGCCGGTGCCCACGATCGGAGCCTGCGGGCGCAGGAGCGGCACCGCCTGGCGCTGCATGTTCGAGCCCATCAGGGCGCGGTTGGCGTCATCGTGCTCCAGGAACGGGATCATGCTCGCCGCAGGCGAGATGATCTGGTTCGGCGCGATGTCCATGTAGTCGATGTCGGACGGGTCCATCATCGGGAAGTCGCCCGACTGGCGGCAGCGCACGAGGTCGTTCTCGAACGTACCGTCGTCGTTGAGCGGCGCGTTGGCCTGGGCGATGATCGCACGGTCCTCGGCCTCCGCCGACAGGTACTCGATCTCCTTCGTCACCACGCCGTTCTTCACGACGCGGTAGGGCGTCTCGATGAAGCCGAACGGGTTGACGACGCCGTGCACGCAGAGCGACGAGATGAGGCCGATGTTCGGGCCTTCCGGCGTCTCGATCGGGCAGAGGCGGCCATAGTGCGTGTAGTGCACGTCGCGGACCTCGAAGCCCGCGCGCTCGCGGGTGAGGCCGCCCGGGCCGAGGGCCGACATGCGGCGCTTGTGCGTCAGCTCGGCCAGCGGGTTCGTCTGGTCCATGAACTGCGACAGCTGGTTCGTGCCGAAGAACGTGTTGATCACGCTCGACACGGTGCGCGCGTTGACCAGGTCCTGCGGGGTGAACTTGTCGGCGTCGCGGAGATTCATGCGCTCCTTGATCGTCCGCGCCATGCGGGCGAGGCCGAGCGAGAACTGCGCCTGCAGCTGCTCGCCGACGGTGCGCACGCGGCGGTTGCCGAGGTGGTCGATGTCGTCCACGTTCGAGCGCCCGTTCTGCAGCTGGATGAGCTCGCGGATGATCGCGTTGATGTCGTCGCGCGTGAGCGTGAGGTCGTCGCGGTCGCGGGGCAGGTCGAGGCGCTGGTTGATGCGGTAGCGGCCAACGTCGCCGAGGTCGTAGCGCTTCTCCGAGAAGAAGAGGCGCTCGAGCATGTTGCGCGCCGTGTCCACGTCGGGGGCTTCGGTGCCGCGCAGCGTCTCGTAGAGGTACTCGAGCGCCTCGTCCTCCGAGTGCGTCGGGTCCTTCTTGATGGTGTTGAGGAGGCTCGTGCGGTCGAGCGCGTTCTCCTCGTCCTCGTCCTCTTTCTTGAGGAAGATGAGTTCGACGCCCGCCTCGGAGAGCATGCCGAAGTCGTCTTCGGTGAGCTCGTGGTCGGTCGGGAGAACGACCTCGCGCTCGCGGAGCGTCTCGATCACCTCGCCGGTGTCCTCGTCCACGACCTCCTCGACGCGCTCGACGGTCACGCCGACAGCGAGCACGCGGCCCACGGCGTTCTTGACGTAGTCGGTCTTCTTGCCGACCTCGTAGCGCTCGGCGAGGTCGAACATGCTGACGATCTCGTCATTGGTCGAGTTGCCGAGGGCGCGGAGCAGCGTGGTGACCGGCAGCTTCTTCTTGCGGTCGATGTAGGCCCACATCACGCCGGACACGTCGGTCGAGAACTCGATCCACGACCCACGGAAGGGGATCACGCGGGCCGAGTAGAGCATCGTGCCGTTCGGGTGCACCTTCTGGCCGAAGAACACGCCCGGCGAGCGGTGCAGCTGGCTCACAACGACGCGCTCGGCTCCGTTCACGACGAATGTGCCCTTGGCGGTCATCATCGGCAGGTTGCCGAGGTAGACATCCTGCTGGATGGCTTCCTCCGGCTCGTCCTCGTCCTCGTCCTCCTTGCTCGACAGGCGCAGCTTGGCCTTGAGGGGAATGGCGAAGGTGAGGCCCTGAGCGAGGCATTCCTCGATGGAGTGCTTCGGCGCGTCGAGTTCGTAGTGCAGGAACTCGAGCGTGTAGCGCTCGCGGGTGTCGGTGATCGGAAAGTGCTCGTGGAAGACCGATTCGAGGCCGCTCGACGGGTCGCGCTCTTCGGGCGCGAGGTTCGCCTGCAGGAATTCCTCGAAGGACTTGAGTTGGACGTCCAGGAAGTCTGGGTAGTCCAGGACGGGCGCGATGCTGGAGAACGAGATGCGGGTGACCTCGCCCGGCACCACGTTGCCCGTCGCCACGCCGTTTTTGCTTCCGTTGGTCGTGGACTTGGCTACGCTCTGAGTGCTCAACGTAAACCCCGTGGGTAGAGACGTGAGAGGGTGCGATGTTTTGGGCAGCGGTTTGTAACACAAGGGGACCTAGCGGGTTCCACCTAATCGCTACGCTTCGCGCCGACAGGACTATACCCGAAGGCACCGCCCTTGCCCCGGCAGGACGCTGGGGCTGTGCGTGGCTCGCGAGGAGCCACAGGTGCGGCCTACTAAAGCCGCGAAAGCCGACCCCCGGCAGGACGAGTAGATGTCCGTTCGGTCGGTCGGCAACACGGGGCCGATGCAGCGGCGGACACGCGCGGGGCATGCCCGCCGCCGATGCGGCTCCGGTCAGGTCGGTAGCCCGCGTGGGGCCACCGGGAGCTTACTTGAGCTCGACTTCGGCGCCGGCTTCTTCCAGCTTGCCCTTGAGCTCTTCGGCCTCGTCTTTAGAGACGGCCTCCTTGATCGCGCTCGGGGCGCTCTCGACGAGGTCCTTGGCTTCCTTGAGCCCGAGGCCGGTCGCCGCGCGGACCACCTTGATGACCGCGATCTTCTGACCGCCGAAGCTGTTGAGCATCACGTCGAACTCGGTCTTCTCTTCGGCTTCAGCCGCTGCGCCGTCGCCGCCAGGAGCGGCCATGACTGCAGCCGCAGCCGCCGGCTCAATGCCGTACTCGTCCTTGAGGACGCCGAGGAGTTCGTTCGCTTCTTTGATGGTGAGGTTGACCAGGGATTCGGCCAGTTCCTTTACGTCTGCCATGAGTCTGTGTGGTTCCTGCGGCGGTCTGTGCGCGGCCGTGCGACAGTCGATCTGTCGAGCCCGCTGCGCCGCCCATTAAGGGAGTTGCTGAGACGGAGAGCCGGTGTGTTGCGCCGGATGGCGCGGGCGAAGCGAGGAAAGGCGTGCGCCGACTCTCCAGCTCCTCGTTTCGCCAAGTCGTGAGGCTAGCCCTCCTTTTCGGAGATCTGCTGGATGACGCTCGCCAGCCCCGCGCCTTGCGCGTTGAGTGCGCTGGCCACGTTGTTGATCGGCGCCATGAGCAGCCCGATGATGTCGGCGATGAGCTCATCTTTCGACTTCAGCGCGGCGAGCGTGTCGAGTTGGCCTTCGCTGAAGAACGCGCCGTCGACGTAGGCCGCCTTGAAGCGCGGGAGCTCCTTGTCCTTGCCGTCGAGGAACTTCTTGATGACCTTCGCCGGGCTGGCGGGGTCGGTCGTGAAGGCGACGGCGGTGGGGCCGTGGAGGGCGTCGTAGAGTCCGGAGTAGTCGATGTCGGCGTCCTCCATCGCGCGGCGGACGAGCGTGTTCTTGAGCACCTTGTAGGTGACGCCCGCCTCGCGGAACGAGGCGCGGAGTTCGTTGACCTCTTCGACGGTGAGGCCGGCGTGGTCGGTGAGATAGACCGTGTTGACTTCGCCGAGTTGTTCGGCAATCGCCGCGACCGCCTCCTGCTTCTGCTGTTTCGTCAGAGCCATGATTCTGTTCGGTTAGACGGTGAGCGGGTTACCGGGCGTCGCTGACAGCGACGTTGCGGTCCACGGGGATGGCGGGGCCCATCGTGGTCGAGAGCGTGATGCTCTTGACGTAGGTGCCCTTGGCGGCGGCGGGGCGCAGACGGAGGATCTCCTTCAGGAACGCCGAGGCGTTGTCCTGAATCTGCTCCGCCGAGAACGACGCCTTGCCGATGGCCGTGTGCACGTTGCCAAACTTGTCGACGCGGAAGTCGATGCGACCGGCCTTGACGGCCTGGACGGCCTCGGCGATGTTGGTCGTGACGGTGCCGCTCTTGGGGTTCGGCATGAGGCCGCGGGGCCCGAGCACGCGACCGAGCCGCCCGATCTTGGGCATCACGTCGGGGCTGGCGATGAGCACGTCGAAGTCGAGGAAGCCTTCGTTCTGGATCTTCTCGACGTAGTCGTCGAGGCCGACCATGTCGGCACCGGCCTCCTGCGCCTCGGCCTGCTGGTTCTGCGTGAGCACGAGCACGCGGACGGTCTTGCCGGTGCCGTGCGGGAGCGCGACCGAGCCGCGGACCATCTGGTCGGCGTGGCGCGGGTCGACGCCGAGGCGGATGTCCATGTCGACGGACTCGTCGAACTTGGCGCGGGCCGTCTGCTTGACGATGCCTGCGGCGTCCGCGATCGAGAGGCTGTCACCGGCGTCGGCGATCAGCTCCTGCGCCTGGCGGTAGCGCTTGCCTTTCTTAGCCATTGTGTTCAGGGTTGTGCGGTCCAAGCGCCGAGGATGGCTCGGCTCCCGCTGTGGTAGAAAGCACAGGGGCGCGATGCCCCCGATCCTTCGAGTTCGAGGTCGGCGTCGTCCGTTACGCCGGGACGCCTTCGACGCGAATGCCCATCGAGCGCGCCGTGCCTGCGATCATGCGGGCGGCAGCGTCGATGTCGGTCGCGTTGAGGTCCTCCATCTTGGTCTGGGCGATCTCCTTGCACTGGTCCCAGGTGACCTTGCCCGCGCGCTCGCGCAGCGGATCGCCCGCCCCCTTCTGGATCTTCGCAGCCTGCTTCAGCAGAACGGCGGCCGGAGGGCTCTTGATGATGAAGGTGAAGCTCTTGTCCGCGAAGACCGTGATCACGACCGGGAGCACGAGGCCCATGCGGTCCTGGGTCTTGGCGTTGAACTGCTTGCAGAACTCCATGATGTTGACGCCCTTCTGGCCCAGTGCGGGGCCGATGGGCGGGGCGGGGCTGGCTTGCCCGGCCTTGATCTGGAGCTTGATATAGCCGTCGATTTTCTTAGCCATGCGCGTCGCGGTGCTAGCGCAGCGAGGGAAGCCTGTTCCGGTTGGAC
>JBCDFF010000292.1:0-5685 GCA_039178415.1 Bacteroidota bacterium | reverse complement strand
GTCGACACGTTCGCGACGCTGCACGGCCTCGACCTGGAGACGATCGGGCTGGCCGAGTTCGGCAAGCCCGAGGGCTACGTCCGCCGCCAGGTCGAGGGGTGGACGCAGCGCTGGCAGCGGGCGCAGACCGACCCGGTGCCCGACATCGACCGCGCGTGCGGGTGGCTGGCCGAGCACCAGCCGGGCGAGTCGTACGACCGCGCTTCGGCGGCGTCGCTCATCCACAACGACTTCAAGCACGACAACCTCGTCCTCGACCCGGACGACCTCACGCAACTCCGTGCCATCCTCGACTGGGAACTGGCGACCGTCGGCGACCCGCTCATGGACCTCGGCAGCACGCTCGGCTACTGGATCGAGCCCGGCGACCACCCGGTGCTCCAGATGCTCAACGTCAGCCCGACGACGTGGCCCGGCACGCCGACCCGCGAGGAATTCGTGGCGCAGTACGAGGCTGCGACCGGCCGCCCTGTCGGGCCCATCGTGTTCTACTACGTCTACGGCCTCGTCAAGCTCGCCGTGATCGCGCAGCAGATCTACGCGCGTTGGCAGGCGGGCGTGGCGACCGACGCGCGTTTCGAACACCTCATCCACGCCGTGCGCGCCTGCGGCGAGACGGCGACCCGCGCCATCGAGCGGCAACGCATCTCGGGACTGTTCGACTGAGCCAGGGGGTCTGGATCTGGGAGCGTGGGCCTGCAGTGGGTTTGCCCATGCTGCTTTTTAGCGAGCGGCGGTGTGCCGTCCAGCGTGCGAGAGGGCGGCTGAGCGCCGTAACCGGGCCGTTCGTCGCGCGTAGGGCGGTTGTGGGCGCGAAACGCGGTCACCTCGGGGTTGTAGGGGGTAGAACTTGCGCGCCGTCCCGCGCTTTAACGATTCTCCCCCTTCGCTGCGCAGGTCTTCGCTGCGCCTTCCCTCTCACGCGATGCGCTCGGCGCCAACCTCCCGCTTGATGCGAAACACCCGAACCCTCGTCCTCGCTGGCTGCTGCATCCTCCTCGTCGGTCTCCTGCTCGGCATGCAGGTCCGCGACGCCGCCTCAAGCGACGACCCCTACCAGAACCTCAGGAAGCTCGAAGAGGCCTACAGCTACGTCACGCGCAACTACGTCGACCGCGTGGACTCGGCCGACCTTGCCGAAGACGCCATCCTCGGCATGATCGAGGGTCTCGACCCGCACTCGGTCTACATCGACGCTGAGGAGATGCGCAGCGTCCGCGAGAACTTCGACGCCTCGTTCCAGGGCATCGGCATCTACTACGAGTTCATCGACGGGCAGGACGGCCAGGACACGCTCGCCGTGCTGCGACCCATCGTCGGCGGGCCGAGCGAGGAGGCGGGCCTCGAGCCGGGCGACCGCATCCTCACCATCGACGACACGACCGCGCTCGGCTTCTCCAGCGACGAGGTGCAGCGCTACCTCAAGGGGCCGAAGGGCACGCAAGTCGATGTGACCGTGCGCCGCCGGGGGTTCCGCGAGCCGCTCTCGTTCACGATCACGCGCGACGATATCCCGCTCAACACGCTCGTCGCCGCGCACATGGTGGACGACGAGACGGGCTACATCAAGCTCCAGCGCTTCGCCCGCTCGACCTACGAGGAGTTCATGACCGCCATGACCGACCTCAGCGACCAGGGCATGGAACGTCTGGTGCTCGACCTGCGCGGCAACGTCGGCGGGTACATGGACCAGGCCGTCAAGATCGTCGACGAGTTCCTCCCGAACGACGAGATGATCGTCTACACCGACAGCCGCCACGTGGCCTACAACCGGGAGTACACCGCCACGCCGGGCGGCTCGTTCGAGGGCAAGCCGCTCATCGTGCTGGTGGACGAGAACTCCGCCTCGGCGAGCGAGATCGTAGCAGGCGCCGTGCAAGATCACGACCGCGCGGTGATCGTCGGGCGACGCACCTTCGGCAAGGGCCTCGTCCAGCAGCAGTTCCAGCTCAACGATGGCGCGGTGCTCCAGATGACCATCTCGCGCTACTTCACGCCGAGCGGCCGCCTCATCCAGACCGCCTACGAGCGCGGCGGCGGGGCCGAGGACTACTACGAAGGCAAGCTCGCCGTCCGCGAAGGCGAGATCGAGGCGGTCCAGGAATCGGGCCGTTCCGTGCTGCCCTCGACAGAGCTGGCGGCGGCCTACCCTGACAGCCTCCGCTTCGAGACCGACGCCGGCCGCGACGTCTTCGGCGGCGGCGGCATCCTCCCCGACTACGTCGTCGTGCCCGACTCCGCAGGCCCGACGCTCCGCACCGTGATCCGCCAGAGCCTCGACAGCCAGTTCGCCCGCGACTTCCTCGACGAGGACCCGTCGTTCCGCGAACGCTGGGTCGACCGCGAGCGCGAGTTCATCCGCGAGTACCGCCTCGGCGACGACCTCTGGGCCAGCTTCCTCGCCTATGCCGACGCGCAGGGCGTGCCGGTCGTGGAGGAAGCCACCGAATCTACCGAGGAGTCCGTGTTCGTGGAGGGGCAACTAGCCCGCGAGCGTGGCGACGTGGAGGCCCGCATCAAGGCGTTTCTCGCGCGGCGGCTCTATGGCGTGGACGCGTTCTACCCGGTGATCCAGGAGGTCGACCGCACCTTCCAGGAGGCGCTGCTGCTCTGGCCCGCCGTGGGCGACCTGGCCGACCTGCGCGCGTCGGTGGACTGAGGCTGTATCGCGGCGCGCGCGCTGTTGGATAACCCAAGCGGGCGGTAGGGGCAACTCTGCCGCCCGCTTCGTGTCTAGCCCCCGTTTCCTCCCCTCCGTTCCCCGAGCGGATCGGTCGGCAGAATGGGCGGGGGCCGTGGAGTCGCGTTGACAATGTGAACGCTATTCGTCATATTGGTGACCGGATCTCTCGCCCGGTGTGCTCCCATCCACCTACGTCTCGGCACGCCCGGGTCCTCCACCTCGTTCACCCACTCTCTGGACACGCATTCCCCCTTGAGGTAGACGCATGAAATACTACGCGCTGCTGTTGCTGCAGGAAGCCGCCGCTAATGACACGTTCGCCAACGAACTCGTCAAGCGCTTCAACGAAGGCGGCCCCTGGATGTGGCCGGTGCTTATCTCGCTCGTGATCGGCCTCGCCATCGCGTTCGAGCGCATCATCACACTCAACCGCGCCGACATCAACACCCGCAAGTTCATCCGCAGCGTCAAGGACGCGCTGGAGTCGGGCGGGATCTCTGCCGCTGAGGAGGTGTGCGCGAACCAGCGCGGCCCCGTCGCCTCGGTCGTCCAGGCAGGCTTGCTGCGCTACGATGAGGGCATCGACGCCGTCGAGAAGGCCGTCGTCTCCTACGGCTCCATCGAGATGAGCTTCCTGGAGCGCGGCCTCGTGTGGCTCTCGCTCTTCATCTCGCTCGCGCCGATGTTCGGCTTCCTCGGGACGGTCGTCGGGATGGTCGAGGCGTTCGACGCCATCGAGCAGGCGGGTGACATCTCGCCGAGCCTCGTGGCCGGCGGCATCAAGGTCGCCCTCCTGACGACGGTCGGCGGCCTGATCGTGGCCATCATCCTGCAGGTGTTCTACAACTACTGCGTCTCGAAGATCGACCGCATCGTGGTCGAGATGGAGGAGGCCTCGGTCGAACTGATCGACGCGCTCGCCATGATGCAGATGGGCCGCCCGGTGCGCGACCGCATCGCCACCTCCGAGCAGGGCCAGATCGAGTCCGGCTCCTAAAGCCCGCACTCCAGAGAGACCCCGCGCCCTCCGGCCCGGCTAGCCGGCCGGAGGGCCTCTCTCTAGCATCACCGGATCTGCTCGCCCCCAACCTCTGCTCCCATGAACCCCGCTGAAATTCTCATCTACGCCTGCCTCGGCATCATCGGCATCGGCGCGCTGCTCATCCTGGGCTTCGGCGTGCTCAACCTGACGCGCGGCAAGTCGAGCCCGGTCACGCTGGCCATCATCGCGGTGCCGCTCATCGTCTTCGCGCTCTGGTACGTCATGGCCCCCGCCGACTTCCTCGCCACGCTCGTGAAGGCCGACGGCAGCTACTCCGTTGGCGCGGGGGGCTACGCGGTGATGATGACCGCGCTCACGATGCTCGGCCTCGGCGCTGTCGGCCTGCTCGCCACGACCGCACGCGGCTTCTTCAAGTAAGACCCGTTCTTCAAGCAAGACCCGCTCCGAGTACGCCCACGCCGGTCCCCCGAGGGCCGTCCCGCGACCGCTTGCGCTAACCTGCACTCCCCATGCCTCTACTCAAACGCCGCACGACGCGCGAGGCCGAGATCCCGACGTCCTCCATGGCCGACATCGCGTTCCTGCTGCTGATCTTCTTCCTCGTGACCACCACCATCGACGTGGACACGGGCATCTACATGGAGCTGCCGCCGCCGCTCGAAGACACCGAGCCGCCGGAGATCAGCGACCGCAACCTCCTCACCGTGCTCGTCAACCGCGACGGCGATGTGCTCGTGGAGGGCGAGTTCATGTCGATCGGTGACATCCGCCAGGAGGTCGTCCGCCACGTCACCAACAACGGTGCCGACCCCAACTACGCAGACTCGCCGTCGAAGGCGATCGTCTCGTTCAAGACCGAGCGCCAGGCCAGCTACGAGATGTACGTGGACGTGCTCGACGAGCTGCGCAGCGCCTACGTCGACATTCGCGACGGCTATGCCCGCAGCAACTTCGGCGCCCCGGACTACGCCACCTACAAGGAGCGCCTCGGCCCGGACCAGGAAGACCAGGTCTCCGACGCCTTCCCGATCAAGATCTCGCTCGCCGAACCGGACCCGGGCAGCTGATCGGACCGCGCTCCTCGGACTTTGACTCTATCCCCAACCCAACGAAATGGCGCACTTTACTAAGAAGGCCAGCACCAAGCAGGAGATTCCGACCGCCTCGCTGCCGGACATCATCTTCATGCTGCTCATCTTCTTCATGGTGACGACCGTCCTCCGCGAGGTGACACTGCTCGTGCAGAACGCCCTCCCGCAGGCCGAGGCCATCGAAAAGATCGAGCAGAAGCGGCTCGTCTCCTACATCTACATCGGCGAGGCCAAGGAAGGCGACCTCCGCGGCGAACCCGCCGTCCAGATCGACGACGCGCTCGTTGAGGACATCAACACCATCCGCGACACGATGTACCGCAAGCTTCAGGAGGAGCCGCGCATGATCGTCTCGCTGAAGGTGGACTCCGACTCGGAGACCGGTCTCCTCTACGACGTCCAGCAGGAGCTGCGCGTGGCACAGGCACTCCGCATCAACTACTCGACGCGGCGCGAACTGCCCAACTAGCCGCCGCCGAACGCGGCACCTTTCACGCGCCCTCAGCGCATCGCCGCCCACCGGCCTCGTAATTTTCGTACCCAGAGAGCCTGGCTTCGGTCAGGCTCTCGGCGTTTCGCCCTGCTTCGCGTTCGCGCGCCAGCCGACAATGTCCAAGTCAGCGACATTCATTCCTCCTTGTCATGCTGAACCTGATCACTGGCGTGAACCTGCGGTTTCAGCATCTCAACCGTGCCGCGTGACATGCGGGGCGTCAGAGATTGGCTTCGCCTGACTTCGGCTCTGAAACGCCCTGTAGACGGTTGGGGGCAGGATGACCCGACCGCAACTCATTGAGTGGACCTAGTATGATTCAGCGCAAACAAACAGTCTTTCTACTCCTGGCAGGGGTCTGTCTCGCGGTCTTCCTCGCGCTCAGCGTTGCCTGGACGGTCGGCCCGATCTCGGC
>JBCDFF010000291.1:0-5708 GCA_039178415.1 Bacteroidota bacterium | reverse complement strand
TTCCGCTGCATCCCAGGCACAGGGTTCTCCTGATCCGTTCGAGCAGCGGCATACAGCAGCCAGCCGATCGGACCGTGCTCCCTTGTGCCGTCGAAGCACTTCGTCACCCGGGGTCGGGTTGCGACGTTAGGAACCACTGTGGGAGCACGCCCCCCGCTCGATCAACCTGCCCGGTGCTGTTGCCTCAGTCCCGCGGCCATGAGCCCGCCAATCGTAGCGAGCGCTATGCCCGTGATCCATGGTGGATCGTCGAGGAGAGCAACGCCGCCCCAATCCTGTACGGCGGCAGCGACCAGCTAGGCGATGCCGACGACGAGCAATCCACGGCAGAGGTAGTAAAGAGCTCGGTTCATGAGCAGATGGTTTGACGTGCTCGCGCGCGCGACAACCTCGCGCTTGTCCGTCCCGACACGCGCTCGGATGACGAGGTGACAACGTAGATGCAGGGGCCCGGACGACGCAGAGCCAACGCCACTGGCGATGGGCCAACGCGAGTTCACCTTAGCAGCGATGCCGGCTTCTGAGTGCTTCGATCCCGAGCCCGGACCCTCCAAACATAATCCACCACCTCACGCTGCTACCAACTCCCCGACGCGCCGCCCCCTGAGGAAAACCCGCCGCCGCCAGAAAAGCCCCCGCCGCTCGAAAACCCACCACCGCTCGACGAGGACGAGCCGCCGACGGTGATCGGAATGCCGCCGAGGTAGATGGTCGACGTTTCGCCTTTCTTTGCTTTCGCGCGCGCCTCGCGGCCCCAGTCGCTGCTCGCAATCACGCGGTCGAGGACGAGGAACGTGATGAGGTAGAGGACCACACAGATCATCCCAGCCACGGGCGACGCGAAAAGCACCGTGGTCCCTATGCCGATGAACGGGACGAAGAAGAGCATCAGGAAGTAGCGGCCGCACCCCGACGTGAAGAGCCCGCTCAAGAACGCAATCATGAGCGGGATGCCAGAGAACAGGCCGCCCCAGATGAGTCGGAAGAAGAGCGGCATGTCGTCGAAGCCGTCGCCTCCGTCGTCCCCCTCAGCGATGTAGGTGCCGTCGAGCGAGCCGAGGATGGCATCGACGCCTGCGGTGACGCCGCCGTCGAAGTCGCCGTTGCGGAAGCGGGGCACGATCTCGTTACGGATGATGCGACCTGCCTGCGCGTCGGTGAGCGCTCCTTCGAGGCCCCGCCCCACCTCGATGCGGAGTTCGCGGTCGTCCCGCGCGACGAGGAGCAGCACGCCGTTGTCGGTTTCAGCCTGGCCGAGGCCCCAGGTGTTGAACGCGCGGTTGGCCAGTTCTTCTACGGTCGTCGCGCCAAGCCCCTTCACGGTCCACACCACCACCTGGTTGGACGTGGAGTCTTCGTGGGCGGCGAGGCGTGCCCGCAGACCGTCCTCCGAGGACGGGGCCAAGATGTCGGCGTCGTCCATGACGCGGTCGCGCAGGCGCGGGACCTCAGGCTGCGCGGCCACCTCTGCCAGGCCACCCAGGGCCACCAGTACGACGAACGCGATGCGGAGATGAGTCATGGGTCTGTGTGCGTTACCAGCCGCCGGAGGCCCCGCCCCCGGATGAAAATCCACCACCGCCGGAGAAGCCCCCACCCGAGAAGCCGCTACCCGAAAAACCGCCGCCCGACGAGCCGCCGCCCGACGAGGCTGCTTGCTTGCCGTCATACTCGACCGTCTTCCCCCACGTGTGAATGGTGACCTTGCGTCTGTGCTTCCGCGCATCAGCTTTGAGGCGTGCCACGCGGCGCATGGCCTGCCGCCAGCGTTGCCACACCGGGTCGCGCTCGAGTCGCCACTCGACATACCCCAACCCTGCCAACCACACAAGCGGGAAGCTCCAGAGCCAGTTCCCCCCCCGCAGCGAGCGGTCGTAGAGCATGATCGTGGTGAGTTCGCCGAGAAAGATCACCACCGCAAAGACGACGAGCGTGCTCAGCACGGCCACCCAGAATAGGACGAACCAGCGTGCTCCTTGGGCGAGCGAGGCGACCAGCAGCCAGAACGCTAGGCCGTAGAGAGCAAGCACCCCGAGAGGCAGCAGCAGCAGCCCCAACCAGCCTGTATCGTACGCAAGGAACCACCAGGCGCGACCCCAAGCCGTCTTGGGTCGCTCGAACACGAGCGGTGCGCGCCCCACCGCCGCCTGCGGGCCTGCCTGCGCCTCTTGTCCTAAGATGCTGCGCTCGATAGCGAGGACACCCGCGCGGATGCCCCCCGGGAAATCGCCCTGTCGAAAGCGAGGCACGATGGTGTTGCGGATGATCCGCCCAGCCTCGGAGTCGGTGAGGACGCCCTCCAGGCCGACGCCGACCTCGATGCGGAGCCGACGGTCGTCGCGGGCGATGAGCAGGAGCACGCCGTTGTTGAAGCCCTGCTGGCCAAGGCCCCACGCGTTGAAGATGCGCGTTGCCACCGGCTCGATGGCCTCCCCGGCTAGGTTCGGCAGCGTGAGCACCGCTACCTGGTGCGTCGTCGAGTCTTCGAGCATGGCGAGCGTGGCGACCAGTTGTGCCTGGGTCGCCTCGTCCAGCATCTCCGCCAGGTCTACGACGCGGCCCGTCAGCGCTGGCGTCTCGACTTGGGCATGGGCCACTTCGGTCTGAAGCGCCACGGCCAGCAGCACGACCAGGGCGGTCCCCGTCCTCCCTCCTCGATGTCCTGGTCGACGGCGCTTACTCATCGCGGAGCCGCACGTTGTCAGGAAGCTCGTCGGTGTCGTCCGGGCGGATCGCGACGCCGCGTCGGTGCAGCAACTCACCGCACAGGGCGATGGCATCCACCATCCCGTCGGCAAACCGGCCCTCGACGAGGCCCTTGCGGACGCGCGCAACGACCTCGGCCCACTCGGCCTGCTCGACCTTCGCGTTGATCCCGGCATCGCCGTAGACTTCGATCCGATGTTCGAGCATCGACACGAAGAGCAGGATGCCGGTGCGGTCGCGGGTGTCGAAGACTTGCTCTTCGACGAAGGCCTGCATGGCGCGGCGGTGCGTGTTGAGTGTCAGGAGCGCATCACCCGCGAGGAGTCGCGTCAGGGCGGGCGTGTAGGACACCGTCAGCGCGCCCAGTCCGCCGGCTGTCAGCGCGACGAGCACCATGCCCCAGCCGGTGTAGAGCCAGCCGAGGCCCCAGCCGTCGTACAGCGCGGCGACGATCATGCCTGCGAGCATCGCCAGGACGGCCGCCAGCGAGGCACCGCGCCACACGGCGACGTCGTAGCTGCCGGAGCGCCCGACGACATACGGCACGATTTCGCCCGCCGTCTGCGTCTCGGCTGCGGCCACGGCGTCGCGGATGCGCTGGAGGTCAGCGTCAGAGAGAGTCGGAGTCATGGATGGAAGGGCGAATCGGTGAACGAGGCGAGGCCCCACAATCTAGAGCGCCGCAACGACATAGACGGGGTCATGTGCGGAACGGCTGATGCTCGAGCGCCGGGACTGGGGGTGCCCTCCCCGCTCACGCAGCGTGCCGCGTGTCAGCGAGCGGTCACCTTTTGCGCGAAGGCCAGCACGAGGCGTGCATGCGTCGAGAGCACCCCGGTGGCGTCCACGTCGGCGAGGCGCTGCTGCGGCGTCGTGGGCAGCCTCGGAGGCGAGATCCGCCCCATCCAGAGGGGCAGCTTGTCGTCGAGGGCGCGCGGTCCGGGAAAGCGCCCCGGCGGCAGATGCATCGCGTAGAACTCGGCCTTGCGTGCGAGCCGGTCATACACGTCCTGGTCTACGTCCACATCGCCTTCCTCGCCGCTGGCGATGAGCTGCACCCCGAGCAGGTAGTCGTGGTAGAGGAAGGGCAACTCGGCAAGCGCGGGTCCGATGCCGGCGAGCACGCCTGGGAGATCGCGAAGCCCGGTCTCCGCCGCGCGCGCGGTCACCGTCGACACGAGCGCGAGCGTCTCCTCGGCGACCAGATCGGGTTGGGCCGCTGCCGTGAGACGGGGCATCACCAGCCGAACGAGGTCCTGGGTCGCGCTCAGGGCCGCCGCCGAGGCGAACACGCTAAGCCGGGACGCTGCGTTGAGGTCTGAAGCCACCTGGATCTTCTCGGCGCGTTGGACGACGGTGCCGGCTCGCTTAGATCTTGCCGCTGTCGCTCGGGGTCTCGTCGCCGCCGATCGCGTTGCGCATCTTCGTGTCGGCCTCGATGTTGCGGAGGTTGTAGTAGTCCATCACGCCGAGGTTGCCCGAGCGGAACGCCTCTGCGATGGCTTGCGGGATCGAGGCTTCCGCCGCGACGAGGTTGGCGCGCTCTTCCTGCTCTTTGGCGACGGCGGCGGCACGGCGCTCCTCGGCCTTGGCGCGAGCGACCTGGAGGTCGGCCTCGGCCTGGTCGGTTTGGAGCTTGGCCCCGATGTTCTCGCCCACGTCCACGTCGGCGATGTCGATCGAGAGGATCTCGAACGCCGTCCCGCTGTCGAGGCCCTTGGCGAGCACCGTCTTGGAGATGTTGTCCGGGTTCTCCAGCACGCCCGCGTGGGTGCCCGAGGACCCGATCGTCGAGACGATGCCCTCGCCCACGCGAGCGATAATCGTCTCCTCGCCCGCCCCACCGACGAGTTGGTTGATGTTGGCGCGCACCGTCACCCGGGCGATGGCCCGAAGCTGGATCCCGTCCTTCGCGATGGCCGACACGGGCGGCGTCTGAATCACCTTCGGGTTCACCGACACCTGCACAGCGTCGAACACGTCGCGCCCGGCAAGGTCGATGGCGGTCGCTTGCTGGAACGAGAGGTCGATGTTGGCCTTGTCCGCTGAAATGAGAGCGTTGACCACCTGCTGGACGTTGCCGCCTGCGAGGTAGTGCGTCTCGAGTTGGCTCGTCGTCACATCGATGCCGGCCTTGCGCGCCGAGATGAGCGGCAGGATGATGGCCGCTGGGGTCACGTTGCGCAGCCGCATCCCGATGAGTTCGGAGAGCTTCACCCGCACGCCGGAGGTGATCGCCGCGATCCACAGCCGGATCGGCACGAAGTAGAACAGCACCAGGATGAAGAAGACGATCCCTACGATGAGGAACACGCTGGCGCCGCCGAGAAGGTTGTCCATGATTGGGGTGATTCGGTGTTTTTGTTGCCTAGTGGTGCAGAGAGTCGGTGGTCAGCAACACACTGGAGCACCGATCAACGGTATCACTGAACTACTCAATTGCTACGTCGATAGGCTCCGCTTTGGCCGCCGGTCTTGGCGAGCAGGCCAATGTCGGAGATGCGGATTTCGCGGTCGATGGATTTGCACATGTCGTAGACCGTCAGCGCGGCGACGGACACGGCGGTGAGCGCCTCCATCTCGACGCCCGTCGGCCCTTGCGCCTTCGTGAGCGCGCGGATCTCGACGCTGCGCCGCTCCTCGTCGAGATCCAAGTCGAGGTCGACGTTCTGGAGCAGGACGTCGTGGCAGAGCGGGATGAGCTGGCTGGTGCGCTTGGCCCCGAGGATGCCGGCGACCTGCGCCACGGTGAGCACGTCGCCTTTCTTGACCGTGCCCGCTTGGACCTGCGCGAACGAGGCTTCGCCGAGTAGGACGCGCCCTGAGGCGACGGCGGTGCGCGCCGCGGCGCTGCGGAGGCTGAGGTCGGCCATGTGGGCACGGCCGTCCACATGGCCCAAGGTAGGTGCGTCGGAATCAGGCATCGTACGGAGGGTAGGTGGTGGGCATCAACACGGGGATCCGGGCGAAAGGTACGGCTAGTCCGCCGCGTAGATCCGAGC
>JBCDFF010000290.1:0-5713 GCA_039178415.1 Bacteroidota bacterium | reverse complement strand
CGGAAGCCGAAGACGTACATCGCCACGGCGAGCGCCTGCGAGAGGTAGAGCGGGATCCCCACGCTGCCGCCGACCTCCAGCCCCAGCGATTGCGAGATGATCGAGTAGGCTCCGCCCGCCCCAATGCGAATGTTCGTCGTGATCGACGACATCGAGAGGCCCGTCGCGATCGTGATGCCGAACGAGAGCAGGATGATACCCAGCGCCCCCAGGACGCCCGCGTTGCCGACCACCCAGCCGGTGCGGAGGTACATGATCACGCCGAGGATCGTCAGCAGCGTCGGCGTAAAGACGCCCGCGAACGTGCCAAACTTGCGCGCACCCGGCACGTGCCCGGTCTCTTCGGGAGCGATGGCGCTGAGATCTACCGTCCCGGGGTCCTGGGTATGAGCGCGTTCCAAGGGGAAGGGGCTGAGGTGAGTCACACAGTATAGGGCGTCGCCTCTAGGGACCCGCTCGGACGATGAGACCGCTCGGACGCACCTCCCAAGGCATAGCCGTGGAGGGGACGCGGGCGAAAAAATCGTGGGGCAGGCTGTTGCTAGAAGGTCACGGTTGCGCTATGATTACTGCCTGTTGTAAGCGCTTTTATGGGCGTTCGCACCGGCCAGACTTGTTTCGCCTCCCTCTTTCCTCCCACCTATGCAACGTTTCTTAACCGCTCTTTGCGGAGCGCTCCTCCTCAGTGCGGCCCCGGCCTTCGCCCAGCAGACCGGCCTGTTCCAGACCTACGCCATCATTGATCAAACCGGAGCGGGCGATTTCTACGCGGGTGGCTTGAACGCAGACAACGCACCGCTCTCCTTCAGCGGGACCAACTTCGCCGAGTTCAGCAGCAGCAGCGTGTTCCTGTTGGACGGCGGTGAGGTGAAAACCTTCAAGAACGGCGGCGGCGATGTGTTTGGCGCGACGCTGTTCTACCGCGTCTACGAAACCGCGAACGGTCCCGGCCCCATCGGCTTCAGCGAGATGGACCTCCCGTTCAACGAGGACAACGTGAACGGCGTCTCCGGTGACCAGAAGTGGCAGGCTGTTAACCAAGGCGTGGACCTGGTGGCCGCCTGCGTCGCCCTGCCCGCCACGGACTGCACCCTCGAAGTCTTCTGGCGCGCCGAAACCAACCTCGGCGACCGCTTCGATAACAACGGCGGCGCCAACTACACGGCGACGTTCGCCGTCACCCCAGACGCGGTCTTTAACTACGACGCCCAGACGCTCGTGGACAATGGCGTGATGGACTTTGCCCGCATCAGCGACTGGCCGGACATCGGGCCGCTGGGCCTGACGGCCACGACGGGGGGCAAGAACGCGCGGCGGCCCCGCCTCTACGCCACCTTCGCCCCGGTCAACGACCAGCCCGTCGTCCACTTCAATGGCACGAAGACGGGCCTCGCAATTCCGAAGGCCGATGAGCTCTTCGGGAGCCGCCAGCCCGAGAAGTCGATCGTGTTCGGGTTCACCACGGGCAACAGCCTCACCGGTCGGCAGGTCCTCTTCGAACTCGGCGGCGAGGAGTCGGGCCTCAACGCCTACCTGGACGGCAACACGCTCTACGTCGGCGGGTGGGTGCAGGCTGGATTGTCTGGCGACTGGGGCCCGTTCTTCGCGAGCACAACCGTCACCGCCACCACGTTCTACAGCCTGATCATCAACCACCGCCGCGCCACCGGCAACACGCCCGGCCAACTCGACATCATCCTCGACGGGCAGCGCCTGCAGCTCTTCAACGCGACCAACACGTTCGCGGCCACATCGGACAACGGCGGCATCGGCCGCATCACCAAGACGACGCGCTTCCACGACCGCGTTTCCAACGCCGGCGAACTCGCGTTTGCCAAAGCCAACGTCGGCAAGTTTGTCCACTACAACGTGTGGCTCACCCCCGAGCGCGTCGACACCGAGGTGAGTGCCCTGCTAGAAGTCTACGGCAGCTTCGGCGAGGTAGCCACCAACCCAGTCGTGACTGCATCGAGCGAAGCGGCGGTGCCTGAAGCGACGATGCTGGCGAGTGCCTACCCCAACCCGTTCGCGGTCTCGACGACGATCCGCTACGGCCTCGCCCAAGCCAGCGATGTCTCGCTCGCCGTCTATGACGTGACGGGGCGCCAGGTCGCCACGCTCGTCCGTGGGGTGCAGGAAGCGGGCTGGAACGAAGTGGCCTTCGATGCACGCGGCCTCGCAAGCGGGGTGTACCTCGTCCGCCTCGTGGCCGACGGCGTGGCGCAGACGCGCCGCATCGTGGTCTCCTAGCGCAGCGCCAGATCTGTCCAATGTGCGTACCCCCGGCGGCCTCGTGGCCGTCGGGGGTACGCGCGTGTAGGCATCGCCTCCACCGAGGCTTCGCAGCGCGTGCACGGAACCGCGGCTCCGGCGGCGTATATTGATCTACTCCTCTGGTGACGTGGCCGAGGGGTTAGGCATGGGTCTGCAAAACCCAGTACGGCGGTTCGAATCCGCCCGTCACCTCACCACCCAAGTCGGTGCCTGCGCGCCCCGCCGTCCTCGCGACAGCGGGGCGTTTGTGCGTCCCACGGGTGCTATCGACGGTCCCACGTCTCGTCGGCGCGCGTGTATCTTCGCCGGATCCCCACCCGCCGCCGTCCGCCGACCTGCTGCCTCGGCTCGCCGCCCGCCCAGGCCCGCGTCTATGTACCTCCGCACCCTCCAGCTTCACGGCTTCAAGTCGTTCGCCGAGAAGACCACGCTTCAGTTTGATCCGGGCGTCACGGCCATCGTGGGGCCCAACGGCTGCGGCAAGTCGAACGTGATCGACGCCGTGCGGTGGGTGCTCGGGGAGCAGCGCGCGCGCCTGCTGCGGTCGGACAAGATGGAGAGCGTCATCTTCAACGGCACGACCCGCCGCCGTGCGCTCGGGCTCGCCGAGGTGAGCCTCACCATTGAGAACAACCGCGGCGTGCTCCCGACAGCCTACGCCGAGGTGACCGTCGCGCGGCGGCTCTACCGCTCGGGCGACTCGGAGTACCTCCTCAATGGCACCGTCTGCCGCCTGAAGGACATCCTCGACCTGTTCATGGACACCGGCCTCGGTGCCGGGGCCTACTCGGTCATCGAGCTGAAGATGATCGAGGACATCCTGAGCGAGAACGCCGACGACCGGCGGCGGCTTTTCGAGGAAGCGGCCGGCGTGACCAAGTACAAGCGTCGCCGCGCCCAGGCGCTCCGTAAGCTCGACGGCACGCAGGCCGACCTCACGCGTCTCCGCGACCTCACCGACGAGATCGAGAAGACCGTCCGCCGCCTCGCGCGCCAGGCCAAGAAGGCCGAGCGTCACCAGCGGCTCGCCACGCGCCTCAGGGCCCTGGAGACGGCGCTCATCGCCTACGACTACGCCCACCTCGCCGAGGAGCGCGCATCTGTCACGAAGCAGGCGATGCAGTTCCGCGCGGAGGTTGATCAGCAGAATGCCGCGCTGGCCAAGGGTGAGGCCGCCGTCGAGCAGGCGCGCACGGCGCTCATCGCGGCCGAGCAGGCGCTCTCTGAGCAACAGCAGGCGCAGTATGCCCACGCTGAGCGGCTCCGTTCGGCCGAGGCCGAGCAGCGCCTCGCCGCCGAGCGCTCCCAGAACGCCGCCGCTACTCTCGCCCGTCTCGCCGCCGAGGCCGACGCTGACGCAGCCCGTCGTACCGACCTCGACGCCGAGCAGCGCACCCTGGCCGAGCAGCAGGAGAGGGCCGCCGCGCACGCTTCCGAAGCCCAGCGGGCCGCCGAGGCCGCCCTCGACGATGCCGGGGAGGCGCGCTCGACCGCCGATGCCCAGCGCACCGCGCTGCGCGACGCCCGCCGGGCCGCCAACGACGCGACCAGCCAGGCCCAAGCCGCCGCCGCCGCGCTGGCTCGACTGCGGGACCGCAGCGCGCTCCGCCACGCCGAGGCCGACCGCCTCGCCGCGGAGCTCGCTGACGCCGAGCAGCAGCGCGCCGGGCTCGCGGCCGACCTCGACGCGGCCGACGCTGGGGTGGCCGAGGCCTGGTCGGCGTTTAATGACGCCCAAGCCGAGCTCGACGCCGCCGAGGCCGCGCGCGACCGCCTCGACGCGCGCGTCACCGAGGCCAAGGACACGCTCCGTGAGGCGCGCCAGGACATCGCCGCGCTGCGTACCGAGGCCGACCTGCTCCGGAGCCTCCTTGACACCCGCGAGGACCTCGACGCGCCCGCCGCGTTCCTCCTGGATGACACGACGTGGGACGTCGCGACGCGGGGGGGGGGTGCTGCTGACTTTGCGCCGCAGACCGTCGCCGACCTTTTGGCCTGCGACGAGGCAGACCGGCAGGCGCTGGACGCCGCGCTCGGGGCCTGGGCCGACGCGCTCGTCGTACAGAGCGAGGCGCAGGCCGCCGCCGCCATTGCGCGCCTGCGCGACGCCGACCAGGGGCGCGCCACCTTCGTGGTGCTCGACCGGCTGCCGTCACGCGGGAGCCGCGATCGCTCGCCGACCCCGCCCGGCACCACGCCCGCCCGCGAGGCCGTCCGCGTTTCCGACGACGCGCTGCGCCCGCTCGTGCGCCTGCTCCTCGACAACGTGTTCATCGCCGATAGCCTGGCCGACGCCGAGGCGCTGCGGGACACCTATCCGGTAGCGACGCTCGTGACCCGCGACGGGGCCTGGACGAGCGTGCGCGGCACCTACGCTGGGGGCGACGAGAAGCCCCGCGCCGCTGCCCTACGCCTCGGTCGCCGCGAGCGCCTCGCCGAGATCGGCGCTATGCTTGCCGAAGCCGAGGCGCGCATCGAGACGCTCGAAGCGGCCGTCGCGCGCGTTGAGGGAGAGCGTGCGGCGCTGTCGCTGGCGGCGCGGCAGGCAGCCCAGCGTGAGGCGCGGCAGGCGCTTGCCCAGGCCGAGCAGCAGCATGCCCGCCACGAGGCGGCGCGCACCAGCCTCGACCAACGCCTCGAACGCATCGCCACGCGCCGCGCCGCCTTGAGCGCCGAGCTCGACGCTGAGGACGACGAGGGAACGCTAGAGACGAGGCGCGATGAGGCAGCGGCTCTGCTGGACACCGCGCGCGCCACCCTCGCCGAGGCTGAGGGCGCGGCGCTGGTCGCCGACGAGCGCCAGCGCGACGCCCAGCAGACGCTCGCCGACGCCCGCCTCGCAGCCGCGCAGGCGCAGAACACCGTCGCCACGCTGCGCCGCGACGCCGAGCGCATCGTCCAGACCCAGGCCGACCTCGACGCGCGCGCCGCGCACCGCGCCACGCAGGAGGGGGCCGCCGCGACCCGCCGCACGGACGCGGCGGCGCAGCAAGCCACGCTTGCCGACCAGATTGAGGCGCTGCGCGGCAACAGCGGCGGGCTCACGCAGGCCGTCGCCGAGGCCGACCTCGCCGTGCTCCGCGCCCGCAGCACCGCCAACGAGCGGGAGGACGGCCTCCGCACCATCCGCCGCGCCCGCGAAGAGGCGCTCCAGGCGCTCAACCAGCGTGACCTCCGCCTCGCGGAGATCCAGACGCGCCAGGCGACCCTCGCCGAGCGCGCCGCCGCCGACTATGGCCTCGACGCGGCCGACCTGGTGGACCAGCCTGTCCCCGATGACCTCTTCACCGACGCCGACGGCGCGCCAGCCGGCTTCGACGCCAACGCCGCGCGCACCGAGATCCCGACGCTACGCGACCGGATCCGCAGCCTCGGGGCGGTCAACGCCCTGGCGCTGGAGGAATACGAGGAGGAGGAGGCGCGCCTCGAACGCATGGTG
>JBCDFF010000289.1:0-5722 GCA_039178415.1 Bacteroidota bacterium | reverse complement strand
CGAAGTGATGCGGCAGCCGCTCGAAGAAGGCTGCATCACGATTGCCCGCGCCCGTGCCACAGTGGACTATCCCGCCCGCTTCATGCTCGTCGCCTCGATGAACCCGTGCAAATGCGGCCACTTGAACAACCCTCAGAAGCCCTGTAGCTGTTCGTCGTCCGAAGTCCACCGCTACCTCGCCCGCGTCTCCGGCCCCCTCATGGACCGCATCGACCTCCACGTCGAGGTCGTCCCCGTCCCGTTCGAGGACCTCAACCGCCGCGCGCCGGGCGAGCCGAGCGCTGCCGTACGCGAACGCGTCATCGCCGCACGCGAGCGCCAAGCCGCGCGCTTCCGTGGCGCACAGGGCGTGCACGCCAACGCGCAGATGCCCAGCCGCCTCGTCCGCGAACACTGCCGCCTGGACGACGCCGGGCAGAACCTCCTCAAGATGGCGATGAACCGCCTCGGCCTCTCGGCCCGCGCCTACGACCGCATCCTGAAGGTGAGCCGCACCATCGCCGACCTCGACACGGCACACGACAGCACTGACACGGTGACGGCGGCGCACGTCTCCGAGGCGATCCAGTACCGCTCGCTCGACCGCTCCTGGTGGAACGGTTGAACATGGTACTCAGGGCTAGTGCGCGACCGTGAAGCGGCGCGTGTCGGTGCGTTCGTCACTCTGCACCTCCACCACGTAGACGCCTGCAGGCCACCCCGCCGTCTCTACGACAAACGTCTGTGGCACGCTGCGCACACCCTCATGCACGACAACGATCTCGCGTCCGAGTACGTTCACCACGCGTACTCGCACCACCTGAGGCACCTCTGCCTCGACGGCGATCCGCACAGAACCTGACGCTGGGTTCGGGTACACTCCTCGCAAAAGCCTCACCTCACTCGGCGTTCCCGGCGCGTTGTCCCCGACTTCCACCACCACAGACTCCGCCGTGCGCCACGCCCCCACCTCTGTCACGGCCACCACCCGCCCTGCGCTGTCGACCTTCAGGGCATTCACCTGGTGCCGCCCGAAGCCCGCGGCAGCCTCCGTCCACGTCTCCCCTTCGTCCTGGCTGTAGAGGATGGTCCCCGTCGGGCGCTGCTCCCCCAGCGACCCGGCAGCCCCCAGCCAGAGTGTGCCGTCCCAGGCCAGGGCGAGTTGGCTATCGAAGAACTGGCCGAGCCCCCACTCGCTCCCCTCGAACCGGCGGACCTCCTGCCACGAGGCCCCGCCATCGTCGCTGCGGAAGAGCACGTCGGCGGCTGTGAGGAACACCGTCCCGTCAGCAGCCTCGACTAGCGACTCAGGGAGTAGAAACGGAAAGCCGGTGGCGTCGGTCCAGGTTTCGCCGCCGTCGTCGGAGTAGCGGATGAAGCCGATGAAGCCCGCGATGAGCCGTCCGGCCCAGGGGGTGCTCATGGCGGCACCACCGAGGAGTTCAGAGACGAGCCATACTTGGCGGAAGCCGGTGGAGCCGAAGTCGAAGAGGCGCTCCCAGGCCGTGCCGTCGCCGGAGGCCCAGATGCTGCCCCGGTCGCCGCCTGCGAGGACGATGCCGTCGTTAGCGGGGTGGCGCGTCAGATGGATGTCCATAGCCCGCCCCTCGAAGCCGGTAGCGTCGTTCCAGCGCACGCCTCCGTCTTCGGAGTACGTGATTCCCTGACTGCTTGTGAGAAGGCGTCCCGTGTCCGTGATGACGACGTTGTCCCCCGGTCCAGGATTGATCGTCTCGGAGATCTCCGGGCCGAACGTGGCCTCGTCTGGGAGTAGACGGTAGAGCCTCGAGTTGGAGGCATAGAGCGTGTCACCGTAGACGCTCGGTGCGTGAGCGACTGAACTCACAAGTGGAGAACCACCTCCCAAAGAGTCCCACACGACGGTGAGCGGCTGAGCCTGCACGGGGGAGAGACCAAGTAGCGCGGTGCCAAGTAGGAAAAACCCGCTTAGCACCGTGCGGAGGACGATGGATGAGCACGTCGTCATCGCACGACCGAGATCCGCCGCGTCTCGACACGGTCCAGAGCTGTTGCGCGAATCGCATACACGCCTGAAGGTTGCCCCTGGGGATCCAGAGGCTGTCTGCAGAATTCGCATCACCGACGCCAGGGTTGTCATTACGGACGTGCTGCCAACTATGAAGACAAGGCTAAGCTATGAAGATGGTAGGGTGCCCTTCTCGGGCTTCCTCCCACGGCGCGTTCGAGGACACAGAACTGGATCCATGCAGGGCCCGGTCGCTCACTCCGTCAGCTTGAAGAGGTTTAGCGATCAGATTCGCACTATTGACCAATTTTGGCAGGGATGCGGTGTAAACCTTTCGCGCTACCTTGCGTTGCTGCCCCCTGTTCACGCGCTCTCACTGCTACGATTCATCCTTCTTCCACCTCTCTTTGATCTGATGAAGCACTTTCTCATCCTTGCGCTCGCTCTCGTGCTAGCTGCACCTGCCTGGGCACAATCCCGCTTCGGCGCTGCGGTTGCTGTGGCCGAGGGCACTGCCTTCGCCGGGGCCTCCGGTGGCGATCGCTCTTCCGGGGCCGTCTACGTCTACAACGCAGACGCCGAGGGTTGGGCTGAGCAGCTTCGCCTCACGGCGTCTGACGGCTTTATGGGCGACCGGTTCGGTGCCAAGCTCGCGGCCGACGGCGACATGCTCGCGGTCGGGGCCACCGGCATGGACGACGGGCGCGGAGCCGTCTACCTGTTTGCGCGCAGCGAAGACGGGTGGAACGAAGTGGGCCGCGTGGCCCCGCCCGCCGATGTCCCGCTGATGGGCTTTGGCACAACCGTCGCCCTCAAGGACGGCTTCCTCGCGGTCAGCACCGCCTCGCAGCGCAATCCTTGGGGCATGCCCGACGTGAGCATGCAGAACGCTGTCTATCTGTACCGGCATGATGCGTCAACCGGTGCGTGGGAGCAGGTGGGGATGCTAGACGGCGTCGCCGTGGAAGCGCATCCCAGCTTCGGGTCGGCCCTGGCCATCGGCGACGGCCTCCTCCTCGTCGGTGCGCCTGGCAGCATCCGCGGTGGGACGAATCCGGTCGTCTATCCGTACCGCTGGGACGAGGACGCAAGCGCATGGGTCGCCGCTGATCCGCTCACACCTGCGGAGGAAGACGCGCCGTTTGGCTTTGGCTCCTCGCTCGTCATCGACGGCGACCTCGCTTACGTCGGTGCTCCGAACGACGGCGGCACCGGGGCCGTGTTCGCGTACACCATCGGTGACGCGGCAACTTTCGAGCTTGCGCGCACGATGCGGCCGTTCGACGGCGCTCAGGGCGAGCGGTTCGGTAGCAGCTTCGCCGTCACGCCGTCCTCGATCTGGGTAGGGGCCCCTGGGGCCTACCGCGCCCGCGCGAACGGCCACGTCTACGTCTACCGCCGGAACGCCGAGACCGGCACCTTCGCCGACGTCAGCAAGATGTTTGCGCCTGAGGGCGCGCCCGGCGACGGGTTCGGCGGTGCCGTCGCGGCCAACGACGGCGTCGGCATCGCCGGTGCCCCCGGCGACGACTACGGCGCGGGCACCGCCGCGCTCTTCACGCCCGGCGACGACGCCCGCTGGATGCCCGCCTCGACCGTCTACAGCGACATCGAGACGCTGCAGGCCGTCGTTGGCGAGCAGATGGGCTGCCAGACCGGCGAAGCAGCCGGCTTCGACTGCGACGGCATGGAGTTGATGTCGTACCTCCCCATCGGCGAGATCGGCGGCGATCGCGGCGTCCGCCTCAACGACATCTGGGGCTGGACGGACCCCGTGACCGACCGGGAGTATGCCATCGTCGGCCGCGTCGACGGCACCTCCTTCGTGGATGTCACCAACCCGACTGCTCCGGTCTACATGGGCGACCTTCCCAAGACGGAGGGCTCGCCCGGGGCCACGTGGCGTGACATCAAGGTGTACCAAGACCACGCCTTCATCGTCGCCGACGCCTCGCAGCACCACGGCATGCAGGTGTTCGACCTGACACGGCTCCGCGACTTCGACGGCACGCCCGCGACGTTTGAGATGGACGCCTGGTACGGCAACATCTACAGCGCGCACAACATCGTCATCAACGAGGATACCGGCTTCGCCTACATCGTGGGCGCGCGCTCGGGCGGCGAGACGTGCGGCGGCGGCCTCCACATGGTCAACATCCAAGACCCTCAGAACCCCTCGTTCGCCGGCTGCTTCGCCGACACGTCGACGGGCCGCCGGGGCACCGGCTATTCGCATGACGCGCAGTGCGTTGTCTACGACGGGCCGGACGAGGACTACACCGGCCGCGAGATCTGCCTGGGGTCCAACGAAAACGCCCTCTCCATCGCCGACGTGACGGACAAGGCCAACCCGAAGGCGATCGCCGCGCCGAGCTATCCCAACGTCGCCTACGCCCACCAAGGCTGGCTCACGGAGGACCATCGGTACTTCTACATGAACGACGAGCTCGACGAGCTGGGCGGCGAGCTCGAAGGCACCCGGACGCTCATCTGGGACCTGGCTGACCTCGACGACCCGCAGCTCGTCCGTGAGTTCATCCACGCCGTGCCCGCCTCGGACCACAACCTCTACGTGCGCGGCACCACAATGTACCAGTCGAACTACGCCGCAGGCCTCCGCATCTTCGACGTGGCCGACCCCGAAAACCCGGTCGAAGTCGGCCACTTCGACACCAACCCGTTCGGGACGAACGACCCCGGCTTCTCGGGCTCGTGGAGCAACTTCCCGTACTTCCCGAGCGGCACGATCGTCGTATCGTCGATTGGCGAGGGCCTCTTCGTTCTGAAGGAGAGCGGCGTCGATAGCTAATTCCCATCTGCGATCCGTCACGCGTCAGGGCGCTCGGCCTCGGGTCGAGCCGTCCTGGCGCGTGCCGTGTGTACCACCCAGAGGATTCGTATGCGTATCTATCCTGTGTTTCTCCTGGCGCTCCTGCTCGTCGCTTGCGCCGCGCCGCGTCTGGCCGCCGCGGACGACGGCGGCGGGCCGTATGTCTACATCGCCAACCAACTGGACGCGGCCGTTACCGTCGTCGACATGACCACGAACGAGGTCGCTGCGACGGTCGACTTGGAAGCGCTGGGCTTCTCGGCCAACGCCAAGCCCCACCACATCGCCGTCGAGCCGGACGGCTCCCACTGGTATGTCTCCCTCATCGGAGACGGCCGGGTGGTGAAGTTCAACCGGGCGAACGAAGTCGTTGCAACGGCGTCGGTCGAATCACCTGGCATGCTCGCGCTCGATCCGACGACCGACCTGCTCTACGTCGGGCGTTCGATGTCGGCGGTGAACCCTCCGCCGTCCATCGGGATCGTCGAGCGCTCGACGATGGACGCGGACGAGATCGACATCTTCTTCGCGCGCCCGCACGCGCTCGTCGTCTCGGGCGACCTTGGGCAGGTCTACGCTGCGAGCCTCGTCGAAAACCGCGTGGGCAGCTTGGACACGGCCGAAGAGTCGCTGGAACTGCTCACGCTCGACGGCCCCATCCACACGCTCGTCCAGTTCGCCATCGCGCCGGATGGCCAGACGATGGTCGGCACGGGACAACTCACCGGCCAGGTACTCTTCTTCGACCTTGCCGACCCGGCGAATCCGACTGTTTCGGGAGTCGTCGACCTCGGCGGCATGCCCTGGCACCCCGTCTACAGCCCCGACGGGAGCCGCATCTACGTACCCAACCAGGGCACCGACTCGGTCACCATTCTTGACGCGACGACCCGCGAGGTCGTGGCGACCGTGGAGGGGCGCGGCCT
>JBCDFF010000288.1:0-5790 GCA_039178415.1 Bacteroidota bacterium | reverse complement strand
CTGAGCGAAGGTCGGCAGGACCGCAGTCGAAGGATCTGCGGGCCAGCTTCCAGGCCTCGAGCGAAGCGCCGAGATAAACAGAGATCCCCCGCCGTCGCGGGGGCAAGCTCTTCGACTCGCTTCGCTCGCTCAGGATGACAGCTAGGGTAGAAAGCGCGCGTTCGGTCAGTCACTCCCAGCCGGCGAGCAGCACGTAGGCGGCCAGGCTCACCCACGTCCCAACGATCAGCCAGAAGACGACGGGGTTGCGCCGCCGCTCGACGACCTCGATGAAGTGCGTGGCACCGAGGCGTACGTCGGCGAGGGCCCAGAGCAGGAAGAGCACGCCCCACACCCAGTCGAGACTGAACACCACCGCGACGGCGACGAGGACCAAGCCCAGCAGGGCCTTCCACTTCACACCGCTGCTCGTCGTCGTACCGATCCCTGTGGCGTTTGCTTGCATACCCGCACGTCCGATCACGTAGAACGCGGCCTCCTGCGTGTCGTAGGCGAGGCGTGCTTCTCGTTCGCCCACCCGCTCAGACGCGACGACCTGCCCACCGGCGCGCTCGATCCGCTTGGCGGCCTGATCGAGGTCGTCCACGGCGAAGTAGACGGCCCAGTATTCCTTGTCGCCCTTGACCTCGTTGGGCGTCACCCGCACACCCGCGATCGCCGCACCGTCTTCCGACACCCACTCGTGGCGATCCGGCGTGGTCGTCGCTCGGAGCGTCCAGCCAAAGACGGGGCCGTAGAACGCCTGCACGCGCTGCAGGCTCGATACGTGGAGCTCGTGCCAGACCGGGAGCCCGTGACGCTGCTGCTGGTTCGCAGCGAGTTGGTCGCCCTCGTAGCAGGTGAACCCGGCTCCGGCGGGGTCGCGGATGAGCGCGACGCGCCCACCACCCGGTGCCTCCTGCGGCCGTACCTCGATGCGTCCCCCGTACGCCTCGGCGGCCTGCACGGTCTCCTCAATGTCGGCGACGCGGACATACGACATCCAGAACGACGGCATCCCGATTTGCTGGAACCGCTCGGGCATCGGATAGAGCCCGGCGGCCGGCTCCCGCCTGGCGTGGCCCACCACGTAGTCGTCGGTCAGGGGGGCGTAGTCCCACCCAAGGCTCGCGGCGTAGAAACGTCGTGCCTCGGCGAGATCGAACGTGGAGAGATCAGTCCAGACAAACACGGGCAGCATCGTTGATGGAGCTAAAGACACCCAGGGTAGATCTGGACTCGGAGAAAGGTCCGCGCCTCGAACGCCCCCTCTCGATGCCGACGGTACGTCGTTTGCAATGCACGATCTGCACCTCACCACGCCGTATTAGGCGTTTCCCGATCACCCCCGCACCTTTCCGATGGGCCAACAACAGCTCCTGCTGCTCGTCCTCACGCTCGTCATTGTCGGGCTGGCGGTCGTGTCGGGCATGCAGACCTACCAAGACAGCCGCCGCAAGGCGAAGTACGACCAGGCGACGATCCGCCTGCGCATCATCGCGGACGCCATTCAGGTGTGGAAGCGCACGCCCGAGGCCCTCGGCGGCGGCGACAACGGCGACCCCACCGACTTCCGCGACTTCTCCGTGGACCAGATCGGCCTCACGCGCGACGGCGTCACCGGCGGGCGCTACAGCGGACGCGCCTACATCATCGAGCCCGACGGGTCCTGCATCGCTCTCCATGAGGGCAACCGCGCCGGCGGCAACGGCTCCACGCAGATCCACATGTCGTGGCACCCCGACGGCAACTGCGGCGCTGACGACAACCCCAACTGGTTTCACCCTTTCTGGATACGCATCTCCGGACCCGATCCAGAGACCGACATCGAATTCCACGGCCTCAACGGAGGCTACACCTCCTCGTCGAACAACTGGTAGACACGGCTCTGAAGGTCGAAGGTCGAAGGTCGAAGGTCGAAAAGGTTGCGGGCACGGGGCGATGCGTCAAGCCACTTCGGCCTTCGTCGCTTGGCCTTCCCTCTTGCCTATCCCATCAGTTCGATGAACGCGTCGGCCTCGGCGATGGCGGCCTCCATGTCGGCGATGAGCGCGTCCACGTCGGTTTCGAGGGACGACACCTCGCCTTCGAGCGACGCAATGGCCTGGGCGTTGAGGTTGTGCTTGAGGAAGAGCACGTGGTCCTTGAACGTCGCGAGCACCGGGTCCATCGTGCGCTCGACGCGGCGCATGGCGGCGATGAGGCCGTCGTAGCGGTCGCGCGCGTCCTCCATCTGGTCCTCGCTGCGGCGGCGGAAGTCGGGGTCGCTGTACTCGTCGAGTTCCTCCTCCCACTCGTTGAAGAGCGATGCAGCCGCGTTCTCCACCGCTTCGATGCGGTCGCGCACCTCCTCGGCGTCGCCCTCGGCGCGCTCGTACTCGCGCTCAAGCTTGCGGTAGGTGCGCTCGAGTTCGCCGCCGTCGAAGCCTGTAAGCGCTTGGAACTCGTCCAGCGCCGAGGCGAACTGCTCCTTGGCGTCCTCCTGGCTCTCGCGGGCCTTCTCGACGCGGTCCGAGAGCAGCTCGCGGCGCGGCGTGCCGAGGCGGTCGAGCGAGTCGTAGTAGAGTTCGCGCGCGGCGCTCTGGCAGCCGACCTGCGTCAGCGCAAGGAGGAGGACGAGGGCAACGAGGAGAACACGCATGGCGAGGGGGGGCAGAGTGAGGCCGGGGAAGATCGGCACGCGCGGGCGTAAGTTGAAAGGCGTGAGGGCGTGCTGCCGTTTTGCTGTGAAACCGTGGTGCCGTGTTCACATGTCCAGACTTTCACACGTCCACACCTCCCCCCATGTCCGACGACCTCAACGCCCGCTTCAAGGACGCCGCCGCCGCTGCGCAGAACCTCGCGAGCCGCCCCGACAACGACACGCTGCTGCGCCTCTACGCGCTCTACAAGCAGGCCACCGCCGGCGACGTGTCCGGCAAACGCCCGGGCTTCACCAACCCCGTCGGCCGCGCGAAGTACGACGCCTGGGCCGCCCTTGAAGGCACCGACGCCGACGCCGCCAAGCAGGACTACGTCGATCTCGTGGGCAGTCTGCAGGACTAACCGCCTGACCGCGCCCCCCGTATCTGCCGCCCTCACGTGCTCCCTGCTCTCCACGCCACGACCGCGCCCTCCCCGATGCCCGACGCCGCTTCCCCCGTACAGCGTGTCACTGCGACGCTGCTCGGGACCGGCACCTCAACGGGCGTCCCGGTGATCGGCTGCGCCTGCCGCGTGTGCACGTCGAACGACCCGCGCGACCAGCGGATGCGCTGCTCGGCGCACCTCGTCGCGGAGACGGAGGCAGGACCGGTGTACCTCCAGATCGATACGGGGCCGGACTTCCGCACGCAGGCGCTGCGTTTCGGCGTCGAGGCCGTGGACGCGCTCCTCGTGACGCACCACCACTTCGACCACGTCGTCGGGATGGACGACCTCCGGCCCTACTTCTTCCGGACGCGCGCGCCGATCCCGGTCGTGGCCCCGCCCAACACCGAGGCCGCACTGCGCACGATGTTCGGCTACATCTTCGAGGACGGCAGCTATCCTGGCATCTCGAAGCTCGACCTCCGTGCCGAGACCGAGCCGTTCACGGTTGCGAGCCGGACGCACCCCGAGCGCCGCGTCACGGTCACGCCGATCCCGGCGTTCCACGGCACCCTCCCGCTCTACGGCTACCGCGTGGGCGGCTTGGCCTACCTCACCGACGTGAGCGCCCTCCCCGACGCGAGCTACCCGCTCCTGGAGAACCTCGACGTGCTCGTCCTCGACGCGCTGCGCCACGAGCCGCACCCGACGCACTTCTCGTTCGCGGAAGCGCTGGAAACCGCCGCGCGCATCGGGGCAAAGGACACCGTCTTTGTGCACATGACGCACAGCATCCTGCACGCTGAGGAGGACGCCGCGCTGCCCGAGGGCGTGCGCCTCGGCTACGACGGCCTCGTGCTGACTGCTGGCGGGTGACACGAATTCGGCATCACGATGTTCGCATGGCTCCGTGTGACGTGTCGCGCATCGGATCGCCGCACACAACATCACCTCGGCGGTCCTGAAGGCGGCGGGGCGAGAGCGGTCAGGACCGCCGGCGCAAAAAAAGCGCGGGAGCAGCATGGGGCCACTCCCGCGTTCGGGTCTGAGCCAGGCTCGGTGCTACGGCGTCTCGAGCGCCTCGAAGTCGGCACGCTCGCCGAGGCCGGACGAGACCGTCTCGGTGACGTTGATCTCGAAGGTCTTCACGGGCGACTTGGTGCGTTCGTAGACGGTGCCGGTGAACTCGGCCGTCTCGGCCTCGACGGCCTCCACGACGGCGGCCTGCGCGTCCTCGTCCTCGGCGAAAAACACGCCGCGGTATTCCTTGCCCCGGAAGGTCTTGATCGGGTAGGCATACCCGCGCCCCTCGACTCCGTTGAGTGTAGCATCCTGAAGCTGGTAAAAAGCCAAAACTGACCTCGATGTTGGTGAACCTATACGTGCTGCACGTTCCCGTCGGCCTTTGTTTTGACGGGGACAAAGGCATCGGGCGCTGTTCTGGTATGCAAAAAAGCGCACAGGTGTTCTGGAATCAAGGAACTTTCCAGTCTCCACCTCACTCTAAACGAGTTTTCCGTTCAACGTAGTGATGCTCGACGCCAGGCCAACCGGGCTCTTCTCCTGGGACTACCGGGTCTACGCGGGCGGGCGTGAGGTGGCGTTCCTCGACGTCGGCCTGCTCCTGGAAGGCGCCGACCTTGACATCGGCGGCATCCCCTTCCGCCTCGACCGCGAGGGGCTCGCTGGCGACTTCACGCTCGCCTTCGAGGGCATCGTGATCGCCCGCGCCACCAAGCGCAGCCTGTTCACCGGCACCTTCGACGTCGTCCTCGACGCGCCCCTGGCCGAGACGGGCACAACGCACCTCCTCGTCAAGCGCAAGAGCCTCGTCAGCGACCACTTCGAGGTGTTCGTCCAGGGCGGCGTGCCTGACGAGCCGGGAGCGCGCCTCGGCATGATCCGCAAGCGCAACATGCTCACCCGCCGCGCGCTCGTCGACCTTCCCAACACGTTCCCGCTCGGCGTGCAGGTCTTCCTGCTGTGGCTCGCCGTGCTGATGTGGCGCCGCGGCAACCGGTCGAGCTAGGGGGTGGTCCTTGGTACGGTCGCTACGCTCCCTCGTGGGACGCTCACGTTGCTCGCTGTAGTCTGCGGTGGGGGCCACGTGGCATTTCGTCCTATTCGCTCCTCACCCTTCACCGTGCTCACCCGAGCAGGACGCCTGCGATCGTTGCGGTCATCAGGTTGGCGAGGGTGCCTGCGAGGACGGCGCGGACGCCGAGCGCCGCGATCTCGCCGGTCCGGCTGGGTGCCAGCGGGCCGATACCGCCGATCTGGATGCCGATGGACGACAGGTTGGCGAACCCGCACAGCGCGAACTTCGCGATGATGATGGTCTTGGGCTGGAGGCTCCCGGCGGCGATGGCGTCGGCGAGTTGGGTGTAGGCCACGAACTCGTTGGCGATGACCTTCGTGCCGAGGAAGCCGCCGAACGTGGTGATGTCGGCGGTGGGCACGCCCACGAGCCACGCGACCGGTGCGAGGATCCAGCCGAGGATCGTCTCCAACGTGATCGCGGCGCCGAAGAGGCCCGTCGCCCAGCCGATGATGCCGTTGAGGATGGCGATGAGCGCGAGGAACGCGATCAGCATGGCGCCGATGTTGAGCGCCAGCTTCATCCCGTCGGCGGCCCCCGAGGCGGCGGCATCGATCACGTTCTTCGGCCCCTCGTCGAGCACGGCCGCGTTCACGCCAGCGGTGGCTTCGTCGGAGGCCGTGGAGGGTAGCGTGGCTTCGTTG
>JBCDFF010000287.1:0-5809 GCA_039178415.1 Bacteroidota bacterium | reverse complement strand
GTCGCCGCGCCAGTAGGCCCCGCTCAGCTTGGTGAGCTTGATCGCCTTGATGGGCTTCGTGGAGGGAATGTGCGGCCCTCGGCAGAGGTCGGTGAAGCCGCCCTGCGTGTAGAACGTGATGCTCCCGTCGTCGAGGTCTTGGAGGAGTTCGAGCTTGTACGGGTCGCCCTTGGCCTCGAAGTGGGCGATGGCGTCGGCCTTGCTGATGGCCTGGCGCTCGAACGCGTTGTTCTGCCGCGCGAGCTCTTTCATCTTTTTCTCGATGGCCGGAAAGTCGTCGGGCGTGAGCGTGGGCTGGCCCTCGACGGCGGAGAGGTCCACGTCGTAGTAGAACCCGCGCTCGATGGCGGGGCCGATGCCGAGTTGGACGCCGGGGTAGAGCGCTTCGAGCGCCTCGGCCATGAGGTGGGCCGAGGAGTGCCAGAAGGCGGCCTTGCCGTCGTCGTCGCGCCAGGTGAGGATCTGCACGGTGCTGCCGTCCGGGAGCGGGCGGCTGAGGTCGCGCACCTCGCCGTCCTTCTCGCCGGGGGGCGTGACCTTGACGGCGAGCGCGTTGCGGGCGAGGCCCGCCGAGATGTCCTGGGCGAGGTCGAGGCCGGTGGCGTGCTCGGGGAGTTCGCGGGCGGAGCCGTCGGGGAGATGGATCTGCATCGGGTGGCTGTTGGCTCTTGGCTGTCGGCTTTGGGCAAAAGGAATGAAGCTGACAGTCTACGCGCCTTTGTGCGGCTTGCACCGTTGTGGTAGCGAAAGGCTAGCGAAAAACGACGGGGGAGACGGAGAACCGAGGAGACGGAGTAGGGAAGGCGTCGGCGTTGGACGCGCAGCGGGACCCTCTCTCCGTTCACACGTTCACACGTGGATACGTTCACACGTGCGAAGATGGCCCCCGACTCGAGCCCTACTGTGCTGCCCTCGGCCCGTGCCGGCCCGCGTGACCCGCGCTCACAGGCGATGGCGGCGAGCCTCGCCGTGGCCGTGCTGATGCTCGTCGGCAAGCTCGGGGCCTACGCCGCCACCGGCTCCGCAGCCATCTTCTCCGACGCGCTCGAGTCGGTGGTCCACCTCCTCGCCACGGGCATCGCGGCGTTCAGCCTATGGTACGCCGCGCAGCCGCCGGACGCGCAGCACCCCTACGGGCATGGCAAGATCGCCTACTTCTCGTCGGGCTTCGAGGGGGCGCTCATCCTCGTGGCGGCGGTGGCCATCGTGGTGACGGGCGCAGACGCGCTCGTGACGGGACCCGAACTGGAGCGGCTGGGGATCGGCCTCGCGGTCACAGCCGCGCTCGGGCTGGTGAACCTCATGCTCGGGCTGTGGCTCGTCCGAACAGGCAGGCGGCACAACGCCGTCGTCCTCGTCGCCAACGGGCAGCATGTGCTCACCGACATGTGGACGAGCCTGGGCGTGCTGGTCGGCGTCGGCCTCGTCTGGCTCACCGGCGTGACCTGGATCGACCCCGTCGTGGCGATCCTGCTCGGGCTCAACCTCGGCTGGACGGCGGTGGCGTTGCTCCGCGAGGCTTACCAGGGCCTGATGGAGAGCGCCGACCCTGGAGAGACCGCCCGGCTTCGCTCGGTGCTCGACCGCGCCGAGACGGAGAGCCACATCCTCGGCTATCACTTCCTCCGCTACCGCCGCGTCAACGACCGGGTCTATGTGGAGGTGCACCTCCTCTTCCCCGGCGACCTCCCCATCGAGGACGCGCACGCACACGCCACGCAGGTCGAGGAGGCCATCCGCGCCGTCTTCCCGAAAGACCACGTGGAGGTGACGACGCACCTCGAACCCGAAGACCACCACCACCCCGACGACGACGTCCACGACCACCTCGGCGACGCGCTAGCCGACGTAGACACCCAGGGCTGACGGATCGGCTACGTGCGACCACCAGAGCCTACTCAGGCACGGTACGGACGATGCGCCTACCGAACCGTGACGGCCTGCCAGCCGCTGTCGGGGTCGTTGCCCTTCATATCCACGCTGGCATAGAGCCGCCACGCGAACGCCGCGTGTCGCCCTTCGAGCGTCGGCGGGAGGTGATCGGGGAGGCGGAACGTCGCCTCGAAGTCGTGGCTGGAGTGGGCGGCGAGCTGCTGCGCGCCCGCAAGCGTCTGCTCGTCGGTGTGGAGCGTCTCAGTCTTGCGCACGTCGAGGCGGTCGCGCGCGGGGGCCCCCGTGCTGCCTGCGGGGCGGCTCGTGCCCGCGCCGCGGTAGTCGGGGATGTGGATCTGCTCCTGGCACTGCAGCTTGACCGTGATCTTGTTCACGTCGATGGCGTCGTCGCGGACGCGCACGGTGACGGTGGCGGTGAGCGTGCCGCCGCGCTCGGCGTCCGCCGCCGAGACCTCGACGTCGGCCCAGCTGCCGGTGAGGTTTTTCTTGAGCGAGGAAAAGAAACCCATGGGTCGGAGCGATTGGTGGAAGAGAGCGCTACCCCAGGACGCGCACAATGCCGCAGCAAGAGCGCACGGCGACCCGGTGTGGCGATGGCGCTACCTTGCTGCTCGTCGCCCCCTTGCCTCCGCGCCGCTGCGCTTCCCCGCTCATGTTCCTGACCTTCGAAGGCCTCGACGGCTCCGGCAAATCGACGCAGGTGCGCCTGCTCGACGCCTACCTCCGCGACCAGGGCCGCCACACGCTGCGCGTCCGCGAGCCGGGCGGCACCGAGGTCTCCGAGCACATCCGCACGCTGCTCCTCGACCCCGCGCTCCACATCGTCCCGTTCGCCGAGCTGCTGCTCTTCTCAGCCGCGCGGGCGCAGCTCGTCGCGCAGAAGATCCGCCCGGCCCTCGTCGAGGGCACCATCGTCCTCGGCGACCGCTTCTTCGACTCGACGTTCGCCTACCAGGGTGCCGGGCGCGATGTGGCGGACATCGGCTGGCTGCGCGGCTTCCAGGAGCGCGTCACGGGCGGCCTGCTGCCCGACCGCACCTACTACTTCGACGCGCCGCTCGATGTGCTCGTCGCCCGCCGCAACGACCGCGAGCCGGACCGCATGGAAGGCTCCGACGACGCCTTCTTCGAGCGGGTGCGCGCCGCCTACCTCGCCCTCGCTGAGGCCGATCCCGACCGCATCCACGTCCTCGATGCGACGAAGTCCGTGGAAGCACTGCACGCCGAGGTGGTCGCCGACCTGGACGCACTCGCTGCAGCACGCTGACGACCCCTCCTGGAACCGACCTGCACCCGTCCGGTTGAGCTTCGACCTTGGACCCCCTTGCTGCTATGTCGACCTCCACGCTGCCCATCTCTGGGCTCAAGCCCGCGTCCGCCCAGACCCAGATCGAGGAGGTGCGCCGCCTCTTCCAGGCCTACCTCAAGGACAACGGCCAGCGCCAAACCGCCGAGCGCTTCGCCGTCCTGGAGGAGATCTACGCCGAAGCCGGCCACTTCGACGCCGACGAACTCTTCGTCCGCCTCTCGCAGAAGAACGCCCGCGTCAGCCGCGCCACGGTCTACAACACGCTCGAACTGCTCCTCGACTCGGACCTCGTGGTGAAGCACCAGTTCGGCCGCGCGCAGGCGAAGTACGAGCGCGCCTACGCCTACTGGCAGCACGACCACCTCATCTGCGTCGACTGCGGCGAGGTGTTGGAGTTCTGCGACCCGCGCCTCCACAGCATCAAGGAGACGATGGCCGAGATCTTCCAGTTCGACATCACGCACCACGCGCTCCACATGTACGGCCACTGCCGCCGCGAGGCGTGCGCCGGACGCGCCGAGGAGCAGGCCGACGGGTGACGTGAGCTTGGGACCTGCCGCGGCGTTTCCAGTCTTGTCATGCTGAACTTGATTCAGCATCTCAGCGATAGATCAGAGCACCGCGCTCGTCAGAGATCCTGAAACGAGTTCAGGATGACACCTTCGGAGCTTACCACTATGACTTGGTCCCGCGTCAGCTCTTGAGCCAGCTAGACGCGTCGACCGTTGCGATCTCCCCGTACAGCTGCTGCAACGTTCCTGCGTACCTGTCCGTTTTTCCTCGTTCTGGAAGACGGTAGGCGGTAGAACGATCTCGCTCCATGATCTCGACGGTGTTTAGGCCTAATGGCCGAGCGACGTGAATCCGTTCTACGTTCGAGAGGCGATATGCTCTAATCTGCTCAGGAGGCACCTGGGCGAGATCGATACCGGGATGTACCACTGCCGCCGAGCGCATAGGGGCTCCGGGCTCTGACGGGATGCCTAGTTGGAGATGTACGATGGTGCGCCAGGTATCCCGACTCCTGTATCTGACCGCTACCAACGAGTCTGTGTGGAGCAAGAGATTCCAGATTCCTCTTCGTCCCCACAGGGGGCCGAGAGCCGCCTTGTAGACCCTGGAGACTTCCGACATCGTCTACTTCCGCTTGAACGACAGCGTCAGCGGGACGCCCTGGAAGCCGAACGAGGCGCGGAGGCGATTCTCCAGGTAGCGCGCGTAATCCTCCTTGATGCCCTTCGGGTCGTTGCAGAAGAACGCGAACACGGGCGGCTCGGCGCGCACCTGGCTGGCGTACTTGATCTTGACGTAGTTCCCCTTGTGGCTCGGCGGGTGGTGCGCGTTGATCGCGGCGGCGACGGCCTCGTTGAGCGGCGCGGTCGGGATGCGCTTCGAGCGCTCGTCGTGGACGCGGAGCGCCGTTTCAAGGACACGGTGGGCACGCTGGCCGGTGTAGGCCGAGATGAAGAGGATCGGGACGTAGTCGAAGAGCCCGAGGCGCTTGTGGATGGCGGCGGCGTAGTCGCGCGCCGTGTTCGTCTCCTTGTCCTCCACGAGGTCCCACTTGTTGACCGCGATCACGAGGCCCTTCTTCATGCGCTCGGCCTGCTGGAGCACGCGTGCGTCCTGCGCTTCGAGGCCGTCCACAGCGTCGATAAGCAGCACGGCCACGTCGCAGCGCTGGATGGCGCGCTCGGTGCGGAGGGTGCTGTAGAACTCGACGTTCTCGCGCACGCGGGCCTTGCGGCGCAGTCCGGCGGTGTCCACGAGCACGACCTCGCGCCCGTGGAAGTCCATCCGCGCATCGACGGCGTCGCGCGTCGTCCCGGCGATCTCGGTGACGATGGAGCGCTGCGCGCCGAGGAGTTGGTTGGTGAGCGACGACTTCCCGACGTTGGGCCGCCCGATGAAGGCGATGTACGGTGCGTCGTCTTCCGGCTCGGGCACGTCCTCCGGAAGCGCGGCTACGAGGTCGTCGAGCAATTCGCCCGTGCCTGAGCCGTTGATCGCGCTGACCGGGTAGACCTCACCGAGGCCGAGGCGGTAGAACTCCGCCGTGTCCATGCGGCGGCGGTCGTTGTCGGCCTTGTTGGCGATCACGAAGACCGGCTTCTCAGTGCGGCGCAGCACGTCGGCCATCTCGGCGTCGAGGTCGGTGATGCCGACGGTCGTGTCCAGGACGAACAGCAGCGCGTCGGCCTCCTCCAGCGACAGCAGCACCTGCTCGCGGATGGCCGCCTCGAAGCGGTCGTCAGAGCGCGCCACGTAGCCGCCCGTGTCGGTGATATCGAAGGTGCGGCCGTTCCACTCGACGTCGCCGTAGACGCGGTCGCGCGTCACGCCGGGCTCGTTGTGCGTGATAGCGTGGCGCTCCTCGGTGAAGCGGTTGAAGAGCGTCGACTTGCCCACGTTGGGACGGCCGACGATGGCGACGAGGGCCATGGGAGGTAGGGCGTAGGGTGTTGGGAGAGACTGCTGTGAACGTCAGGCCGCTCTGGAAGATCGGAGCCGACGGCGAAGGGACGAAGGAAACGACGCCGACCAAAGACGGGAGGCCAACGACAAAAAACAAAGGACCAAGCCCTGTGACACACGGATGACACCGCC
>JBCDFF010000286.1:0-5821 GCA_039178415.1 Bacteroidota bacterium | reverse complement strand
TTGGGTGAGGGGGTCCTTGGTCATTTGTCCTTGGTCATTTGTCCTTGGTCATTTGTCCTTGGTCATTTGTCCTTGGTCATTTGTCCTTGGTCATTTGTCCTTGGTCATTTGTCCTTGGTCATTTGTCCTTGGTCATTTGTCCTTGGTCAATTGTTGCCTACGCCCAGCGCAATGCCCAACCCCAACTCCCTTGGCGAGGTGGCGCTTTGCCGGAAGCTGCTCGACACGGGCCACCTGAACGTGCCGGAGCGCCGCGCCCTCCCAGGTAGACGCGCCCGCTTCAGCGTTCTCGTCTCCGCCGCCGAAGCGAGTCTGCGCGCCGATGGCTGGCTACCGCGCCCTGAAACACGCTCGCTCGACTTCATGGGCGTTCGCCTGGAAGCTGATGGCGAGCGCACGCTCTTGCATGAGCAGTACGAGATCGGCGCGACGCGCTTCGGTCCCGTACGTACCCGCCCATTTTCCAGCGTGGCCGAGGCCGTGCGGGCCCTCCTTGAGATCCTAGGCCCCACCTACATCGACGGCGTCCCCATCGATTATACCTCCTGAACCGACCAGTCCTTCCTTGGTCTCTGGCCCCGTGCGGGTTCCCATGCTGCACAAAGGACCAGTGACCAAGGACGAGGGACTCCCTACACCGTCGTCATGCCCATCCGCGTGAGGTCACGGGCGTGGAGCAGCGAGGTGCCGAAGGGCTTCACGACGAGCACCGGGCACGGCGCGAGGCGCACGGTGTTTTCGGCGACGCTGCCAAGGAGCAGCCGCTTCAGGCCAGTCAGCCCATGCGAGGCCATCACGATGAGGTCTGCGCTGCGCTCTGCGGCGATGTCGGCGAGGGTCGTTGCCGGGAAGCCCACGTCCACGTGGGCATGCGCGCTCACCCCGCTGGCACGCAGCTCGCCGACGAGGCGGTCGAGGGCCGTCCGGGCGCGCGTGAGCAGCACCTCGGTGTTGGCCGCCCCCGCATCGTAGCCGTAGACGTCCGGCCACATCGCGTCGGAGACGATGTGAACGAGGTCTAGCTCGGCGTGGAAGACGCGCGCGAGGTCGGCGGCGTAGTCGAGGGCGTAGCGCGAGCGGCTGGAGAAGTCGAACGGGACGAGGATGCGGTTGTCGGTCATGTCGTCGGCGTCGAGCATGGGGGCGTCGCACCGGAGCGTGAGCACGGGGCACGGCGCCTCGCGAACGACGCGCTCGGCGACGCTGCCGTGGAGCAGGTGCGCAACGCCGCGCCGGCCGTGCGTCGCCATCACCACCAGGTCGATGGAGGCGTGCGTCGTGTAGTCGAGGATCACGTCGGCGGCGGAGCTACCGAGCTCGGCCACGCGGACGACGCGGACGCGGTCGTGCCGACGCAGCAGGTGGGCGACCTCGTCGAGGTCGTCGTCGTCCACCAGGTCGTCGAGGTCCTCGTAGTCATCGAGCGCGGTCAGGACGTGGAGTTCGGCGTCGTAGAGCACGGCCAGGGCCACGGCGTGCCCGAGGGCGCTGTCGGCGCAGTCGGAGTGGTCGGTCGGGAAGAGGAGGCGGTCGATCTTCAACATGAGCGGGTCCGGTTGGAGTTGGGGGCGTGTCGCAGCAGGCAGCTTGCCGCTACGGCAGATGCAGGTCGGCTTCGAGGAGGGCCTGTGCGTCGGCGCGGACGGCTGCGGCGTCGCCGGGGGAGTCCGTCGTCGGGCTGGGCCGGTGCGTGAGCACGGGGCACGGCGCGCGGCGCAGCGTCCGCTCGGCGGTGCTGCCGAGGAGGACGTGCTCCAGCCCGGTCAGCCCGCGTGTCGCCATCACGATCAGGCGCGCCCCGATCTCCTTGGCGACGGCCGCGATCTCGACATCGGCGCGCCCCACAGCGGTGGCGATGGCGACGCCGTCGGCCTCGGCCCGCTCAGGCCCGGCGTCGACACCGTGGATGGCCTGGGCATAGAAGCGGGGCAGCCGCTTGCGCGCGCGCTCGTCGAGGAGGTGGGTGAGCGTGGTGCCTTCGGCGAGGTCCGGGAGGTAGAACGCGGGATAGGGACCGGCGTCGATCACATGGAGGAGCACCAGCGGCGCGTGGAGGCGCGTAGCCCACGCCTGCGCGAGGCCCAGGCCCTCCTCCGAGGCCATCGAGAAGTCGACGGGCGCCAGCACGGGCCGGTTGCCCGGGCTTGCCATCCCGGCCACCGGGTCGGGGATGGTCATGACTGGGCACGGTGCCGTGCGCACGACCTCCTCGGCGACGCTGCCGAGGAGCAGCCGCTTCACACCCCGCCGCCCGTGCGTACCGACGACGAGCAGTCGGGCTTCGACGTCGGCCGCGTAGGTGCTCAGCGCGAGGCCCGGCGAGAGGTCGCGGGTGATTGCATAGGTGATGCGCACGCCGGGCAAGGCGTCGTCGAACGTGCGGCGCACGAAGGCGCGGAGGTCGGTCAGCAGCGCGCCGCTCTCCTGCGCGTGCGCGGTGGCGTGGGTCTCATCCGCGTGGACGACGTGGAGCGGGGCGGCTGCGGTCAGGGCCAGCCCGGCGGCAGCACGGAGGGCGCGGGCGGAGGCGTCGGAGAAGTCGAGGCCGACGACGTGCGGGGAACAGGGGCGCATGGGAGGAGCCGGAAGCGTGAACGGGGCTGATGGCTTCCAGGGTAGCCCGTGCGCCGTCCCGCCGGAAGCGGTTCCGACCCGACTACGGTGCCGGGGCGCGTCCCGTCGCGCTGTAGGGGCAGCCCTCGCAGGTCGCAGGTCGCAGGTCGCAGGTCGCAGGTCGCAGGTCGCAGGAAAGCAACTCGTCCTGCTCGGCCTCGCCAAACGAATTCGACACACCGTCGCACTGCTTCACCGCCTCACAGCTGCACTCATGAAAGACGCCCCCGCCACTTCAGAAGCAGCGGGGGCGCGAGGTGCTCAGATCACGGTGGAGCTTACTCGGCTAGGATCGCCTCAATGTTGAGTTCGATCTCGACGTCGTCGCTCACGACGAGCTCGCCGCCGGAGAGCGCGCCGCCCCACTTCACGTTGAAGTCCTGGCGGTTGATCTCAGTCTCGGCTTCGAAGCCGATGCGGGTGTCTTCGTTCATGCCGATCACCGGCCCGAGCATCTCCACCTCCATCGTGACCTCCTTGGTCACGTCGCGGATCGTGAGGTCGCCGATGAGGAGGAACATGTCGTCATCGGGGTCGGCGTCCTCGACGCGCGTGCTCGTGAAGGTGATGGTCGGGAATTGCTCGGCGTTGAAGAAGTCGTCGCTCTTGAGGTGGCCGTCGCGGCGCTCGTTGTCGGTGTCGACGGACGCGACCTGGATCGTGGACGACACGGAGAGGCTGCCGGGCGTGCCGTCGGCGAAGGCGATCTCGGTGGTGAAGTCCTTGAACTCGCCGCGCACCTTGGAGACGCCGAAGTGGCGCACCTCGAAGGAGACCTCCGAGTGGACGGCGTCGAGGGTGTAGGACCCGGCGGGGACGTCGAGGATCGAAGCGGGGGCTTCGGCGGGGCGAAGCGCCGTGAGAGCGACGAAGACGAGGGCGGCCGCGGCGACGGCGGCGAGGTAGCGGAAGGCAGTCATGGCAGGAAGGGAACGAGGAGAAAGGGCCCCAACACGGTCGATTGGGCAGCGAGGCGGGAGGGGATGCGGTCAGAGGAGGTGACGGCCTGCTCTCTTACTTGTTCCAACAAATGTTTTTCTACCGTCTCGTTCTAGGCGCCCTGTGCTGCCCGCTCGCCCTCCACCAGGGGCTCCATCGCGCGCCGCGCTGCCCGTAGCGCCAGCAGCGCCGCCACCGGCCACAGCGGCGTCGGGAACGTCTCCGGCCACAGCCCCCACGTCACCGCCATGCCGACCGCCGCGATGGCCGCCGCCCAAAGGTAGACGCGCCCCCACCCTGGCAGCGTCGGGCGGAGCAAGAGCGCGGCCACGACGAGGTGCGTCGGCCAGAGCCACAGCAGCGACAGGTTCGGCCCCGTCACGCGGTGCTCGGTGCCGAACCAGAGAAACGCCAGGATCGCACCCGACAGCCCCGCGACCAGGAACAGCAGTGCGTCCCCGCGCCGCCCCCATGCTCCGACGGATTTCCTGCGCCGCCACCCGAGCACGGTCAACACGCCGCCGATCGCGAAGAGCCCCCACGTCAGCCAGAGCGGCCAGCGCGAGGTTGCGGGCGTGCGCTCGGCGTAGCTCGTCCAGTACAGCGTGTCGGTGCGCGCCACGAGCGGGTGTCCGCCCAGCGTAGCGCGGTCGAACGCGTCGAGGAGTTCGAGCGGGAGGAACGTCCGCTGGTAGTCGGTGGCGACGGCGTCGGTGGGGAGGCCGAGGCCGAGGTTCATGCCGAGGCGCAGCAGCGGCTGCTCGGCGACATACGGCTGGATCAGGTCGCGGAAGGTCGCATCGTCGTCGAAGGTGCCGAGGCGCAGCGTGTCGGGCGTCGCGGCGTCCACGGCGTCGACGAGGCGCGTGGCGCAGTTGTCGAAGAAGAAGTCGTAGCGGTACGTCCGGTTCTCGGGGAGGTAGTTCGTCTCCAGCAGCGCGAACATCGTCTGCACGGCCGCGCTGTCGAGCGCGAGCGTCTGCTCGACGGTGGCGCGGCCCTGGCTGCGGTAGAACGCCAGCACCCGGTCGAAGTCGGCGACGGAGAGTTGGTAGTCGAGTTGCCCTCGGATGAAGCGGAGGACGAAGAACGGCTGGTCGAAGTCGAACGTGCCGAAGTTGTAGACGCGGTCGAGGCCCGTCGCGGGGTCGGCGACGCGGAAGGCGCTGTGGCCGAAGACGGTGTGGACCTGCTCGCGCGGGTAGAACGTGAGCAGCGACACGCGCGCCTCGGCGGAGACCTGCGGGATGCCGGGTGGGAGCGTCGGCGCACTCGGCTGGGCGGACGCGGGAAGCGCGAGGAGAAAGGTCAGGAGCAGCGCCCCAAAAGCTCTCCCCCTGGACAGGGGGAGTTGGAGGGGGTGGACCTGTCGAGCATGATGCAGCATCTCGCTCAGGCATTCGACCACCCCCAGCCCCTCCTGTCCAGGAGGGGAGCTATCTGGGCTCATGTTCTGTCGTGCACTGTTTTCGGATCGACACGCCTCACTGCCGCTTTTGTCATCCTGAGCGAGCGTCAGCGAGTCGAAGAATCTATGTCTGTCTCGACATTCCAATCCTGGCTTGGAAGCTATACCAGATACGACAAAGCCCTGTGCATTGCCTCCTGCTCCCACTTTTGTCATCCCGGACTTGATCCGGGATCTACTCGGTGCATCGCATAGATTCCCGCGGACGCGGGAATGACGCTGGGATGAGTTTGCACGGATGTTCTTCAGAGATGGTACTAGTCCGGAGATCCTTCGACTTCGGTCCTGCGGACCTTCGCTCAGGATGACAGGCCGGGCGGTTTTGAGTTGGACGGGGGGAGCCGCATCAAGCACACGCCCCCACCACGTCCCGCAGACAGCCGACAGCCGCGAGCCGACAGCCCCCCTCACGACAGCGCCTCGGCCAGCAGTTCCTTCACCAACGCTGGGTTGGCCGAGCCGCCCGTGGCGCGCATCGTCTGGCCGACGAAGAAGCCGAGCAGGCCCGTCTTGCCGCCCTGGTAGGCCGCGACCTTGTCCGGGAAGCGGCCTAGCACGTCGGCGATGACGGGCGCGAGCGCATCGGCGTCGGAGACCTGGCGCAGGCCCTCGCGCTCGACGATCACATCCGGCGCGTCGCCGGTCTCGGCCATGGCGTCGAGGACCTGCTTCGCGGCGCGGTTGGAGAGCGTGCCGTCGTCCACGAGCGCGACGAGCGCGGCGAGGTCGGCCGCAGCGAATTTCAGGTCGGCCAACGGCGTGTCTTTGCGGACGCGCTGCACCTCGTTGGTCACCCACGGC
>JBCDFF010000285.1:0-5826 GCA_039178415.1 Bacteroidota bacterium | reverse complement strand
TCGAGGCGGTGGAGGCGGCCCTGAGCGCGTCGGGGGTCCTGGAGGTGGTCGAAGTGGGAGGCGATCATGGGGAGCGAGGTGAGTGACCTCGCAGCCTACGCGTCTGTGCCGGCCGAATCAATTAGCGTGCGGTCGCCCTGGAGATCGGGGTTACGTGCGCTCTTGAAGCGCGTTCTGTCAGATCGGGCACAGGCGTGTCCGATTCAGCATGGAGGTTGTCAGCTCCGGCAAAGCGCTTGTCAGGAACTGCATAGGCACATCGGCCCACCTTGGCTGGGGCAACCGTCGTCGCCGCTCCTTTCGCCCAAGCGCACTACATCTCACCGCCTTCCGTCTGGTCAACCGCCCAGGTCTTTCCTCCGTGACGCCTTCACAGCCATCGCGATCTCGGCTCCAGACTCCCGCTAGCGAAAGCAGTCCATCCTCTGGTGTTGATATGCCGTCACCGGAAGACAGGTCGAGCGCGACACCATCCCAAACAGTCGCGGGCGCATCCTCCACCCCCTCCAGGGAGAGCAGATCCGCCACTGCCTCTGGAGCGCCTGCGCCCGCGGCTAGGGACCCCAAGCACCTCGAACTCGACGCGCTCGCCGCCATGCTGGGCACGGAGCAGACACCCTCGCTCCCCGAAGGCACCGCCGAGCACCGCCGCGCCGCGTCCTCCCAGTAGCCCCTGGTCTTCACCGCACCCAGGCTTCACCGCCCCTGGACATCACCGCACCCACCTGGATTCCTCGCTATGGCTCCGCTCTTGCCGACCGCTCGCCGCTGCCCTCAGCCTGTCCGCCCGTTCTCCGTACGTCCGTTCGCGGGGGCTCGCCAGGTGGCCCACCGCCGCCTGGAGTGGCTGCGCCGCTCCGCTGCAGCTGGCGCGCTCACGCTCGCGATGCTGCAGGGCGCACCCGACGCCGCCGCGCAGGTTGCCTCCAGCACGACGGGTCCTGAGTTCCGCGTCACCACCGAGACCGCGGGATCCCAGAGCGCCCCTTCGGTAGCGACCGACGCCGACGGCGACTACGTCGTCGTGTGGGACAGCTTCGGCCAGGACGGGAACAACCTCGGCGTCTATGCGCAGCGCTACGATGCCACCGGGGTCGCTCAGGGCAGCGAGTTCCTGGTCAACACCGAGACGTCGGAATCCCAGAGGGACCCTGTGGTGGCAATGGACGCCGACGGCAACTTCGTCGTCGTGTGGGAGAGCCTCATCCAGGACGGCTCCGGGCAAGGCATTTATGCCCAGCGCTACGCCGCCGACGGCACCGCCCAGGGCAGCGAGTTCCAGGTCAACACCGTCACCCCAGGCGATCAGCAGTTCCCTGCGGTGGCGATGGACGCCGACGGTGACTTCGTGGTCGTGTGGACGACCTATGCTCAGGACGGCAACCAGAACGGGATCTACGCACGGCGCTACGAGGCCGACGGCTCGGACCCGGCGACCAACGCCGGCGAGTTTCAGGTCAACACCTTCACCACGAATAGCCAGGAAGCCCCCTCGGTGGGGATGGACGACGCCGGCAACTTCGTCGTTGCGTGGGACAGCTACACGCAGGACGGCAACGGCCGCGGCGTCTACGCGCAGCGCTACGACGCGAACGGCGATCCCGTCGATGGCGAGTTCCGCGTCAACGCCACCACCGCGAGCAATCAGGGGGATCCCTCGGTGGCGCTGGAGCCCGACGGCGACTTCGTGATCGCGTGGCGGAGCTACCAGGACGGCTCCGGCAACGGCGTCTACGCGCAGCGGTACGACGCAGCCGGCGTGGCCCAAGGCGGGGAGTTCCAGGTCAACACCTTCACCACGGATAACCAGACCATTCCCCAGGTGGCAGTGGACGCCGACGGCGACTTTGTGATCGCGTGGGCGAGCCGAGGCCAGGACGGCGACAACTACGGCGTTTATGCGCAGCGCTACACCGCCGACGGCTCGACCGACGGCGCCGAGTTCCGCGTGAACACCTACACCACGAGTACTCAGGGGAGGCCAGCTGTGGGGATGGATGCCGCCGGCGACTTCGTGGTTGCTTGGAACAGCTTCGCCCAGGACGGCGACGGCTTCGGCATCTACGCGCAGCGCTACGCCGCGCCTGCGTACTCGCTCTCGGAGATCCCCGCAGGGTTGGAGTTCCAGGTCAACTCCGAGACGGCAGGCACCCAGGGTACTCCTTCGGTGGCGGCAGACGATGGCGGCGACTTTATCGTCGCATGGAACGGCGAAGGCCCGGGCGACGGTAATGGTGGCATCTACGCCCAGCGTTACGACGCTCTAGGGGTAGCGCAGGGCTCCCAGTTCCGCGTCAACACCTACACGACGGGTGTTCAGCGGCTCTCCTCGGTGGCGACGGATGCCGACGGCGGCTTCGTGATCGCGTGGGAGAGCGACAACCAAGACGGCGACGGCAGGGGCATCTACGCGCGGCGCTATGCCGCCGACGGTACCGCGCTCGACCTTGCTGACTTTGCCGTCAACACCTACACGACGGGTAATCAGAGGCTCCCCGCGGTGGCCATGGACGCCGACGGCGACTTCGTCATCGTGTGGAGCGGCGAAAGCTCGGGCGACAGCAATGGCATCGTCGCCCAGCGCTACGCCGCCGACGGCACGCCCCAAGGCTCGGAGTTCCAGGTCAACATCGTCACCGGGAGCAATCAGGCCAGGCCCTCGGTGGCCATGGACGATGATGGCGACTTCGTGATCGCGTGGCGGACCTTCGGCCAGGACGGCAGCCAGTACAGCATCTACGCACGGCGCTACGCCCGCGACGGCACCCCGCAGGGCGGCGAGTTCCAAGTCAACACCTACACGACGGGCACGCAGCGGATCTCCTCGGCGGGGATGGACGCCGATGGCGACTTCGTGATCGCCTGGCAGAGCGAGGACCAGGACGGCGACGGCGACGGCATCTTTGCCCAGCGCTTCGCTGCCGACGGTACGCCGGAGGGCTCGGAGTTCCGCGTCAACACCACCACGACGGGTACTCAGCGGATCTCCTCGGTGGCGATGGACGCCGACGGCGACTTCGTGATCGCGTGGGCGAGCGCAAGCCAGGACGGCGACGACGACGGCGTCTACGCCCAGCGCTATGCCGCCGACGGGACACCTCAGGGCTCCGAGTTCCAAGTCAACTCCTTCACCACAGATAATCAGCGAGAGCCCTCAGTGGCGACGGACGCCGACGGTGACTTCGTCGTCGCCTGGCAGAGCGCAAGCCAGGACGGCGATGGGACCGGCGTCTTCGCCCAACGCTTCGCCCTCACCCAGCCGACGGTCAACGGCGGCACCTACGCGCTCCCCGTCCTCGGCACCGAAGGCTGGCGCATGCTCGCCCAGCCCAACGGCTCCACCCTCGCCACGCTCCTCGACCCCCTCTGGACCCAGGGCGTCCCCGACGGCGATGTGACCAACGGCAGCGCCAACGTGTTGGTCTACGACGAGACCGACCCCACCGCCGACGAGGACGTCGGCTTCGTAGCGCCGACCTCGCTCGCCACCTCCACGCCGGGCGAGGGCTTCATCGTGTTCGTCTTCGCCGACGACGACTTCGACGGCACCGCCGACGCCTTCCCCAAGACCCTCAGCGCCCCCTACACCGCCCCCGCCGGCACCGTCTCGCCCACGGTCTCCTTCACGGACAACAGCGCGCCCGACGCCGACGGCTGGAACCTGCTCGGCAACCCCTTCGCCGAGCCGCTCTCCTGGGACGCCGTCCGCGCCAACGCCGGCTTCCAGAACGTCGAGGCGACGGTGTACGTGTGGGACCCGCTCGCGAACGCCTACCGGACGTGGAACGGCTCCTCGGGCGACCTGCTCGGGGGCGAGATCGCAGGCGGCCAGGGCTTCTTCGTGAAGGCGACGGGCGCTGGAGCCGCGGCGCCGTTCGCCTCGGACGACACGGGCGCGATCGACAGCCGGACGTACTCGGCGTACAGCCGAGTAGGGACGCCGGTCAAGCTCGCCCTCACCCTTGCGACCGAGGTTGGCGAGGCGCGTGCGTTTGTGGAGGCGGGCTTCGGCGGGGAGCAGGGGCGGGACCGGAAGGACGGGGTGCTCTTGGCACCGCTCTCGGGCACGTTCGCGCAGGTGTTCACGCGGCCCCTCACCGAAGAGGCCGAGGCCGACCCGCTTGCGATCAACAGCTTGGACCTGGAAGCGCTCGCTTCGTCAGAGTCCGCGGTTGCCATTCCGCTCGGCTTCGCCGCCTTCGAGGCGGGCGTGCCCGCGGGCGGCGCGATGACGCTGCGCTGGCCCGAGACGCTCATGCCTGAGGGCTGGCGCGTGGAGCTGCGTGACACCGCCACCGGTGCCGTCGTGAATCTGAAGGAGACGACGGAGTACGCCTTCACACTCGCCGCCGCCGCTGCATCGGGCGCGCCCGAGATCGCCGCTTCGGCACCGGGCACGCAGGCCGTCCCACCGCTCCTGCGCCAGGGCGTGACCAACCCTGTCGCCCGCGTGAGTGCCGCCGACCGCTTCGAGCTCGTGCTCACGCCAGCCAGCGTCGTCGCGACCGAGGGCGACGCGGCGCTGCCGGAGGTGCTCACGCTCTCTGGCAACTACCCGAACCCGTTCTCGGACGAGACGACGCTGCGCTACGGCGTGCCCGAAGCCGCTGCGGTGCGCGTGGCGGTCTACGACGTGCTCGGCCGCGAGGTGCTGGTCGTGCAGGACGGTCCGCAGCAGGCCGGGTGGCACACGCTCGGCGTGGACGCGGGGCGGCTGGCCTCGGGGCTCTACGTCTGGCGCGTGGAGGCGGAGACGGCGGCGGGCCGCGAGGCCAAGACGGGCCGGATGCTCGTCGTGAAGTAGCCCCCGTCCGCGCTGACCTCCCCAGCCGCCCGTCGGCCCCCCTTCGTTCTACACCCTACCTATCCCTGTACACCGCCATGTTTCGTCTGACCGCGCTCACTATCGCTCTCCTGTTCACGCTGCCTGCTGCGGCGCAGAGCCTGCCTGACTGGGCGGCACCGTCCGTGCCTCCGTCGGCGTCACCGCCTGCGTTTGAGGAGACGCCCACCGAAGCGGTGCCAACGCTGCCGGGTGCCCCCACGCAGGTGCCGATCGATGGCGGGCTGGGGCTGCTAGCGCTCGCGGGAGCGGGCTACGCTGTGCGCAAGCTGAAGCAGCGCCAGGCGTGAGGTACGGCGTCCTCGCCCCCCTCAGAAGGAGGCCCTGAGTAGAGGCCATCGTTCACCGAAGGGGACCTAGCCCTCCCTGCACCACGCCCTCCTTGTAGTCCCACGGTGGAGCCCCACCGTTTCCACCGCATCCGTTTGGATTCCTCGCCATGGCCCCGTTCTTGCCGACCGCTCGCCGCCGCGCTCTGCCTGTCCGCCCGTTCTCCGTACGCCCGTTCTCGGTACGTCCGTTCGCTGGCGCCCGCCAGGTTGCCCAGCGCCGCCTGGGGTGGCTGCGCCGCTCCACCGCCGCGGGGACGCTCACGCTCGCGATGCTCCAGGGCGCGCCGGAGGCCCAGGCCCAGGTCGCTTCCTTCCCAGCCGGCGCGGAGTTCCAGGTCAACACCAACACGACGAACGACCAGGAAATCCCCTCGATAGCGATGGACGCCGATGGCGACTTTGTGATCGCGTGGGAGAGCGATGGTCAGGACGGTGACGGCGAGGGCATCTACGCGCAGCGCTACGCGGCCGACGGCACGGCCCTCGGCTCAGAGTTCCAAGTCAACACCTACACCACAGGTCGACAGATAAGACCTGCCGTCGCGATGGACGCCGATGCTGACCTTGTGATCCCATGTCGGAGCCGAGGCCAGGACGGCGAAGGCGAGGGCGTCTACGCGCAGCGCTACGATCCCACCGGGCTCGCTCAAG
>JBCDFF010000284.1:0-5837 GCA_039178415.1 Bacteroidota bacterium | reverse complement strand
CACCCCCGACGGGGGCGGGCATGGGACCGGCTGCGTCGCAAGCGGCAAAGAAGAGCAAACCGCTGAGCAGCCCAATCAGACCGGCGCGATGGCCGGGCATGGCGTGGTGTACCATTGGGGGTGTAGGCTAGAATGAACATGATGTTCGAACAGCGGTGGGTGAAGGGCGGGGACGATCCCCTAGGGCCAGCTCGGTGCCTTGGTAGCACACGCAGACCCGTGCGGTGGTGCGCGCCCAGGGTCCAAACGACATGCCCCCCGGGCGTTTTCTGGGTCCGCGCGACGTGATTCGGGAGCGTGCACTGTTTGCCTCCGGGATCTGACAACGGAAGGAGTCATCCGGCGAACCTGAATCGATTTCCACGAATCGTTCGATTCTACCGCTCCGAATGGAAACGGTGGTTTCGGCTGTTGCACAATCGCCCGCCGCCGGATTCTGCTACAGCATTCTGCGACACGGCCCCGGCTCTGACGGCACCGCTCTGCCTCGCGTCTTTGCAGGCGTCCGCGGGTTCTCCGGCGTAGGTTGCGCCCGACCTATCCATGCCGATGCCGCCGACTCCGCCCCCGCCCGCTTCCGTCCGTGCAAACTCGCCGCCTGGTCCGCAGGGGTGGGGCTTCGTGCGGCTCCTCCCGCAGCTCATGCGCGACCCGCTGGGCGCGTTTACGGATATCGCGCGCACGTACGGGCCGCTCGTCTACCTCCACCTGGGCGACGTGGAGACGTACCTCGTCAACCACCCCGATCTCGTCCGCCACGTCCTCCGCGACCGGGTCGGCACCTACACGCGCGGCAAGCTCCTCGACGACCTGCGGCCGCTCATCGGCCAAGGGCTCTTCACGAGCGAGGGCGACCTCTGGAAGCAGCAGCGGCGGCTCGTCGGGCAGGCGTTCCGCACGGAGTACGACGCGTCGGTGGAGGCCGCGCTCCGCACCGAACTCGATGCGCTCCTCGGCGCGTGGCAACACGGCGAGGTCGTGGACGTGCAGGCAGCGATGAAACGGCTCTTGCTGCGCGTGATGACCCGGACGATGTTCGCGCCCGCCTGGCAGGTCGACGCCGACGCGATGATCGCTGACCTCGACATCGTGCTGCAGCACGCGAGCCTGGCGAACAACTTCCTGCGGCGTGTCTGGAACGGGACGCCGGGCCTCCGCCGACTACGACCACCTGGCACGGCCCGCGCCACGGCCGCCCTCGCTCGCATCGACGCAGTCACTCACGACGTGATCGAGCGCGCCGCGCTGCCGGACAGCAACCCGCGTGCACTGGCCCCTGCCCCGCTCCTACGGCTGCTCCTGGCCGCCGAAGCCGAAGGCACCCTAGACCGCCAGCAGATCCGCGACGAACTCAACACGTTCCTCTTCGCCGGCTTCGACACGACGGCCGGGGCGCTCGCCGCCGCCTGGATGAGCCTCGGCATGCACCCCGACGTACGCGCCCGCCTAGACGCCGAGCTCGACGCGGCGCTCGGCGACCGCACGCCGACGCTGGCCGACCTGCGCGCGCTGCCCTACACCGAGGCCGTGCTCCACGAAACGCTGCGGCTCTACCCACCGGCCTGGGCCTACCACCGCATCGCGCTGGAGGACGATGTGATGCCGGACGGCCGCGATGCTGACGTCAGCGACGCCGATGTAGGCGACACCGAGGGCAGGGCTGGCTGGCGCGTCCCAATCCGCGCGCACGTGATGCTCTGCCCCTACGCGCTGCACCGCCACCCGGATTTCTGGGATCGCCCGGACGACTTCGACCCGACGCGTTTTCTCACCGCCGATGGCACGCCGGACGCGTTCGTCGGACTGCACTACGCGCCTTTCGGCTTCGGGCGGCACATCTGCATCGGGCGACGGCACGCGCTTCTGCAGGCGCACCTCGTCCTGGCCACCCTCGGCCAACGCCTGCACCTCGACCCGACGTGGTCACAGCCCCCCAAGCTGGACGCGGGGATCATCCTGAAGGCCAAAGGTGGCCTCCCGATGCGCGTCGCGGTGAGGCAGTGAGGCGGAGGTGTCCAGCCGAAGTTTGTGCGTAAGCAGGATCAGACCGCATACACGGCAACACGGCTCAACCGCGACCCGGCCGCACGCTCAGGCTCACCCGAGTGACAGACGCGGGACCCGGATGTCGGTCTGGCCGTCGCCGCTGGCGCGTCCGTCGCCGAGGCCGCTGCCCAGGCCGAGCACGTCGAGGAAGTCGCTGAGCTTGTGCTCGATCTCGGCCCATTCCGCGTCGGCGTCCGAGCCGCGCACGATGCCGGCTCCGGAGTAGAGCGCGAGCGTGTCGTCCTGCACGAGGCCCGAGCGGATCGCCACGGCGAACTCGGCGGCATCGACGCCCACCCAGCCAACGGGTCCGGCGTACCAGCCCCGGTCGAACGGCTCCGTGTCGCGGAGGAAGGCGAGCGCGGTGTCGGTCGGCGTGCCGCCCACGGCGGGTGTCGGGTGGAGCGCAGCGAGCAGGTCGGTCGAGGCCACCCCGTCGTGGAGCAACCCGCGGATGCCCGAGCGCAGGTGCCGCTTGTTGGCGAGCGCCATCTCGCTGGCCTGCGCGTCGATGTCGAGCGTTTCGGTGAAGGGACGCAGCCCGTCGAGGAGGGCGTCGCGGACGTAGCCGTGCTCGCGGAGGTCTTTCTCGCTGCCGAGGAGTTCGTCGCGGAGGCGCGCGTCGTCGCCCCGTAGCAGGCCCCGCGGACGCGTGCCAGCGACCGCCTCGCTCTCGACGCGCCACCCGTCGCGGTGGAACAGCCGCTCCGGCGAGGCCCCGATGAACGTGGCGGCGTCCGCACCAACAGCGTCGTCGGCGAACCGGAAGGCGAAGTGGTAGCAGTTGGGCGTCGCGGCTTCTAGGCGCTCGAGCAGGTCGAGCGGGCGCACGGGCGCGTCGAAGCTGAACGTGGCACGTCGGGCGAGTACGACCTTCTCGAAACGCCCTGCCTCGAAGCCGTCGAGGGCCTCGGCGATGCGATCGGTCCAGCCTTCTACCCCGGGCGCGTCGGCGCGGCCGTTGGGGGTCGGGCGGTCGAGCGTGTGGTGCCGCGCGGGGAGCGGCAGCCGGGTCCACGCCGGAATGCGCAGCGCCGCAATAGCGTCGAAGACCGTGTCGATGTCGTCACCAGGGACGAGGTGGCAGGCGAGCGTCGCCGAGCGCGGCCCAGCCGTCAGTTCGAAGCGCGGCAGCACGAAGCGGGCCGTACCAAACGACGTCCACTCCTCGGAGATGGGTGCCTGCGCATCGAAGCGGAGGCCGCCGTAGTAGCGCGACACCGGGGCGCGGGTGCGCAGTGCCTCGGCGCGCACGTCGAGCGCGGCTAGCACCGCAGCCACCGGTCCTTCGAGTTCATCGGCCACGCCGAGCGCGGCCACGGCGTCCGTGTCGCCCCGCCCGTGCCAGTAGAGTGCGGTATCTCCGAGCAGGGAGGCCGCCTCCGCCTGCGCGCTCAGCCAGGCCAGGGGCCGCACCGGACCCACGGGAATTTCGACGCGCTGCACCCCACCCCGCGCACGACGCGAGGCCTGCGCGACAGCGGCGGCAAGCCGCTCGACGAGGGGCGCCCCGGCTTCGTACGAATGGAGCCGCTCGGGCGAGATGGTTCTCCCCGTCGGGGTGCTCTCAGTCGAGGGAGTGCGCAGACGCGACACAGGCGTGGGTGGTGGACGAGGAAATACCGTAGGAGGGCCGCGTTTTCAGTATCGGCACCCGCTCTCGATAGTTTCAGTTAAAAGTGAAAATAGACGCAATGCGGCATAGCGCGCGGGTGGACCGAACCTGAAGCCTGGGCGCCGCGTCGTAGGCCGCGTCGCGCACCACGGCAAGGCCTCGATCCGCAACACGGGGCCGTCACCATCAGGCTTTCCCCCATAACCTACGTCGTTTCGGCGATGAAGTCCACCGACGCTCCCCCGTCTCCCACCGCACCGCCTCCTGGCCAGGCCGAGGGCAAGCGCGAGCAGGTCGCGGCCATGTTTGACCGCATCGCGCCGCGCTACGACCTGCTCAACCGCACCCTCTCGCTCGGCATCGACGTGCGGTGGCGCAAGCGGGCCATCCGGATCCTGGCCGACCGCCTCACGGCCCCCCCGGAGCGGCTCCTCGATGTGGCGACGGGCACGGCCGACCTCGCCATTGCGGCGCACGAGGCGCTGACCCCCGCCGAGACCATCGGCGTGGACCCCTCAGAGGGCATGCTCGCCTACGGCCGCGAGAAGGTCACGGAGCGGGGCCTCGACGGGGCCGTCCGCCTTGACGTGGGCGCGAGCGAGGCGCTTCCCTACCCCGATGCCCACTTCGACGGCGCGCTCGTCGCGTTTGGCGTGCGCAACTTCGAGCACCTGCGCAACGGTCTGCACGAGATTCGCCGGGTGCTGCGGCCCAACAGCCCGCTCGTCGTGCTGGAGTTCAGCCGCCCCCGCACGCCAGGGCTGCGGCAGGCTTACCAGTTCTACTTCACGCAGGTCCTCCCCCGCATCGGGCGCACGGTCTCTGGCGACGCCGGGGCCTACACCTACCTCCCCGATTCCGTCCGCGTCTTCCCCGACGGCGACGACTTCCTGCGCGAGATGCGCGAGACCGGCTACCGCGATCTCCACGTCGAACCGCTCACGTTTGGCATCGCCTCGCTGTACGCGGGGCGGGCGTAGAGCGCATCGAAGAGCCCTCGTAGCTTGGGTCCACGGGTGGAGACCTGGCTGCGCGAGACCTCGGTGGCGTGGGACGACCTCGCTGCCTTTCCGGACGTGCCTCTAGGCGGTAGTCTCTTGAAGGTGGGCGCCCGTTGGGCGTGAGCCGGTCGGCCGTTTGCTAAGGTCGGCCGTGTCGGGTGTAGGCGTCTCGTGGTGGGCTGCACGCCTCCGCGCCCGTGGGCAGGACCAGCTTGACTTCGGCGACGGAGCACCAGGGCTGTGGCGCGTCGGCGGGGGTAGATCCTGGGCCCCCGCGTGCGAAAGCGTCCGGGCATTCGGTTACCGAATCGTATCTTCGCCCGCTGTTCACGAGGGGTGCTCACCCGCCTCTTCCCTTCGCTTTCGCCCTGTCACTCTATGGCTTCTGACTCCATCGGCGCGGGCCGCGCCTGGTTCGGCCACCCGCGCGGCCTCTCGACGCTCTTCTTCACCGAGATGTGGGAGCGCTTCTCCTACTACGGCCTCCGCGCCATCCTGGTGCTCTTCATGACGGCCGCCATGACGGTGGAGAACCCGGGCTTCGGCTTCGGTGAGGGGCAGGCAAACGCGATCGTAGGCCTCTACCTCTTCTTCGTCTACGTGCTCTCGCTGCCGGGGGGCTGGGTTGCGGACAACGTCTGGGGCCAGAAGAAGGCCATCTTCGTTGGCGGCATCATCATCGCATTGGGGCACTTCACGATGGCGGGGCCGATGGTCGGCCTGCCGGAGCAGCCGACGTTCTTCCTGGGCTTGGCGCTCGTCGCCATCGGGACGGGCTTCCTCAAGCCGAACGTCTCCACGATCGTGGGCGACCTCTACCCCGAGGGCGGGGCCCGCCGCGACGCGGGCTTCTCGATCTTCTACATGGGCATCAACATCGGCGCGATGGCGGGGCCGCTGCTCTGCGGCATCGTCGGGGAGGGCTTCAGCATCGGCGACTTCACGTACGCAGGCAACTGGCACCTGGGCTTCTCGCTCGCGGGCTTCGGGATGCTGCTCGGGCTGGTCCAGTATCGCCTCGGGGCGAAGCACCTCAACGGCGTGGGCGACGGCCCCACGGACACCCCGCCCAACACGCTCTCGCAGCGCGAGCGGTCGTTCTACCTCGCCTCGGCGGCGGCGGTGATCGCGCTGGGCCTTTTCGGCGCGCTGATGGCCTCGGGCGTCGTCGCGCT
>JBCDFF010000283.1:0-5857 GCA_039178415.1 Bacteroidota bacterium | reverse complement strand
GGGCCAGCCGCACGTCGCGGAGCGGCCGCCGTGGCAGGGGGGCTTCACGTGGGCCGAGACCGCCGACGGGCAGCCCTGGGTCGCCGTCTCGTGCCAGGGCGAAGGGGCCGACATGTGGTGGCCGACCAAAGACCACCCGTCCGACGAGCCCGACTCGATGCGCATCGCGCTCACGGTGCCCGAGGAGCTGATCGCGGCCTCGAACGGGCGGCTGCGGCAGACGACGGAGACGGAAGCCGAGGGCAACCCCCAAGCCGGCCCCGCTACGCGCACGTTCGACTGGTTCGTCTCCACCCCGATCAACAACTACACCGTCACCGCCTACGTGGCGCCCTTCCGCGTGCTCTCGGACTCCTACACGAGCATCACGGGCGAGACCATCCCGATCACGTTCTACGTCCTCCCCGAGCGCGCCGAAGCGGGCGAGGCGCTCCTGCCCTACTTCAAGGACGATCTCCGTGCGTTCGAGGAACTCTTCGGCCCGTATCCGTTCCGCGCCGACAAATACGGCATCGGGCACACGCCCTACCTCGGCATGGAGCACCAGACGATGATCTCCTATGGCTCGACGTTCGAGCCCAATGCCTTCGGCTTCGACTGGCTGCACAACCACGAGCTCGCGCACGAGTGGTGGGGCAACCTCGTCACCGCGCGCGACTGGAACGACTTCTGGATCCACGAGGGCATCGGCACCTACGCGCAGGCGCTCACCGCTGAGCGCCACGGCGGCCTCGACGGCTACCGGCGCTACCTCCTCCAGCAACGCCGGCTCATCAACAACCGCCGCCCCGTCGCGCCGCGCGAGAGCCGGACGACGAAGCAGATGTATTTCGCCGAGGATGGGCAATCCGACAGCGACATCTACTACAAGGGCGCGTGGATCATGCACACGCTCCGATGGCTGGTCAATGACGACGAGGTCTTCCACCGCATCCTGCGACGCATGGCGTATCCCGACCCCGCGATGGAATTGGTCACCGACGGCAGCCAATGCCGCTTCTCCGACACCGACGAGTTCGTTCGCATCGCGGAGGAAGTGAGCGGCCTCGACCTCGACGGCTTCATCGAAGTCTACCTACGCCGTGCAGGCTTGCCGCGCCTACAGACGCAGCGTGTGGGCCGCGCCCGCGACCGCGGCCTCGCCCTCCGCTGGGTGCTCCCCGATGGCCCGCTGCTCGACGGCATGACGTTCGAGGTACCCGTCGAGGTCACCGTCAACGGCGAAGCCACGCGCGTCGCCATGCCCAACGGCGAAGGCTTCCTCGCGATGCCTGAGGAGGCCGACGTAGAGATCGACGCAGCGACGTGGCTGTTGATGGACGAGGTGATCGCGCAGTAACGCGACGCACGCGAACGCCTGCCACGGTGCACCGTCTGGATACCCTCATCGTACCAGGATACCGTTCGGGGGGCGAAGTTGCCGACCCACGAAACAGTCAGTCATCCCCGCGAACGCGGGGACCCACACGGTTGACGCGGTAGCTCGGCGAGTCGCGAAGCTGAGCGTCAGCAAAAAGTTAGCTGCAAGCGCTAGCCGACTGGGTACCACCGGATCAGGCCATCCATTGATCTGATCTCGTGGGTCCCCGCCTGCGCAGGGATGACTATTGGGAGAGTCGTAGGAGGTTCGTGTCGCTCACAACCCACCCTCAGTCCGCCTGGTGGAACGGGTAGGCGAAGTGCGTCGGCGGGTTGAAGTTCTCTTTCAGCGTGCGGAAGCTGACCCAGCGGAGGAGGTTCACGTAGGACCCGGCCTTGTCGTTCGTCCCCGAGGCGCGCGCACCGCCGAACGGCTGCTGGCCCACGACCGCGCCCGTCGGCTTGTCGTTGAGGTAGAAGTTGCCCGCGTTGTCGGCTAACGCATCCGTCGCCTGGGCGAGGAGCGTGCGTTCGCGGGCGAAGACGGCTCCGGTGAGCGCGTAGGGCGAGGTGCGGTTGACGAGGTCGAGTGTGTCGGCAAAGGGCTGGCCGTCGGGCGTGACGTAGATCGTGACGACGGGGCCGAAAAGCTCCTCCTGCATCGTCTCGTACATCGGGTCGTCCACGACGAGGGCGGTCGGGTCGATGTAGTAGCCCTCGCTGTCGTCGTAGGTGCCGCCCGCCGGGATCGAGACGCCATCGGCGGCCTTCGCGCGGTCGATGTATGACGTGATCTTGTCAAACGCCTTCCGGTCGATGACCGCATTGACGAAGTTCGTGAAGTCATGCGTCGGCCCGACTTTGATCTCGGCGAGTTGCGCGAGCAGGTGCTCCTCGACGGCGGGCCAGATCGCCGCGTCGATGTAGCAGCGCGAGGCGGCGGAGCACTTCTGGCCCTGATACTCGAACGCGCCGCGCACGATGGCCGTCGCCACCGCAGCCGGGTCCGCCGAAGCGTGCGCTACGATGAAGTCCTTGCCACCTGTTTCTCCGACGATGCGCGGGTAGGTGCGGTAGTGCCCGATTTGGTTGCCGATCGTCTTCCAGAGGTGCTGGAACGTGCCCGTCGAGCCCGTGAAGTGCAGCCCGGCGAGGTGCTCCGAGGCGAGGACGGGGTCGCCCACGTCGGCGCCGTCGCCGGGGAGGAAGTTGATGACGCCGGGGGGGAGGCCCGCCGCTTCGAGCACGTCCATGATGACCGTCGCCGCGCGCATCTGCGTGGGGGCGGGCTTCCAGAGCGCCACGTTGCCCATCAGCGCCGGGGCTGTCGGGAGGTTGCCCGCGATGGCCGTGAAGTTGAACGGCGTGACGGCGAAGACGAAGCCTTCGAGCGGGCGGTACTCCACGCGATTCCAGATGCCGGGACTGCTCACGGGCTGGTCGGCGTAGACCTGCGTCATAAAGTGGACGTTGAACCGCAGGAAGTCGATGAACTCGCAGGCGCTGTCGATCTCGGCCTGCATCGCGTTCTTGCTCTGGCCGAGCATCGTAGCCGCGTTGATCGTGTCGCGGTAGGGTCCAGCGATGAGTTCCGCGGCCTTCAGGAAGATGGCGGCGCGGTCGGTCCAGGCCATCCGCATCCAGTCGTGTCGTGCGTCGAGGGCCGCCTCGATGGCGTCGGTGACATCGCCCGGGCGCGCTTTGTGGAAGGTGCCGATCACGCGCTGGTGCTCGTGCGGCGGTCGCATCTCGCCGAGCCGCCCCGTGGTCCTGTGCTCGCCGCCGACGATGGGGCCGGCCTCGATCTGCTCATCGCGCATCGCCAACACCGCGCTCTGGAGCGACGCCCGCTCGGGCGTGCCGGGCGCGTAGCTGCGGACGGGCTCGTTGGTCGGGGCAGGCGGACGCGCGAAGGTGTTGTTCATCAGAGGTGCGGCTGGATTGGGGGAAGCAATTCAAGATAGCAGGGGAGGAGGACCGCGCGGACGAAACGGGGAGACGGAGAATCGGGGAGGAATCGTTGAGGTGTTGTTCCTGCGGCCGAAGCCTCGCACCTTTTCGACCCACGACCCACGACCCACGACCCACGACCCACGACCCTTGAGCTTCGAACGCACCGTCGCCGCGCGCTACCTGTGGGATCCCACCTCGGAAGGGGCGGGGGGGCGCGGCTTCCTGCGCTTTGTCACGGGTATCGCCGTGGGGGGCGTGGCCGTCGGCGTGGCGGCGCTGCTGCTGGCGCTCATGATCGTCAACGGCTTCAGCCGCGAGATCCGCGCGAAGATCGTCGGGGTGGGGGCCGACATCCAGGTGACCACCTACCTCAACCGCCCGCTCGAACGCGCCGATACGCTCCAGACGGCGCTGAGCGCCCTTGAGGAGGTGGCGGCGGCCGTCCCCATCGTGGCGGATTTTGCGCTGCTGCGGTCGTCGAACGACATCGATGGGGTGCAGCTAATCGGTATGCCCGAGGACGGGCAGCCGTTTTTGCAAGAACGTATGCTCGATGACCAGGGCACGTTCACGTTCGCGCCCGACAGCGCCGGACGCCCGGGCATGGTCGTCGGCAGCAAGCTCGCGGCGCTCCTCGGCGCGGAGGTCGGCCAGCCGTTGACGGCCTTCTCCACGCGCAGCCTCAGCCAGCCGCCCGCCGGTAGCATCCCGTCGGGCCTCGCCGCGCGCCCCGCCGTCCGGCAGTTCCATGTCGCGGGCATCTACGAGACGGGCCTCGCCGAATTCGACGAGCTGTTCGCCTACACCGACCTCGACGCAGCCCGCCGCCTCTTCCGCCTCGCCGACGAGGAGGTGACGCGCTTCGACCTCCGCCTCCATGACCCCGCCATCGCCAAGCCCTACGCGCGCACCCTCTCGCTCGACCTCGGCGTGCCGTTCAGCGTGCGCTCCGTCTACGACCTCTACCCGAACCTCTTTGCGTGGGTCGACCTCCAGCAGAGCATCATCCCGCTCGTGATTGGGACGCTCGTGCTCATCGGCGCATTCAACATCATCGGCGCGCTGCTGATGCTGCTGCTCGAAAAGAGCCGCGAGATCGGCATCCTCCTGGGCATGGGTGCCAGCCGCAAGCGGGTGCGCCGGCTGTTTCTCTGGCTCGGGTTGCTCATCGGCGGGGCTGGGGCTGCGCTCGGCGCTGGGCTGGCGCTCGTGCTCGGACTCGTGCAACAGCGCTTCGGCGTGATCCCACTCCCGCAGGACGCCTACTATTTGGACACCGCGCCCGTCGAACTTCGCGCGCTCGACTTCGTCATAGTGACGACGCTGGCGCTCGTGCTCTGCGTGCTGGCGGCCTACCTGCCGGCCCGCGCCGCCGCCCGCGTCGAGCCCATCCGCACTATCCGCTTCGGCGGCTAGCGCTGGGCGATTTCTGCTAGGCGATCTCCGACTGAGGACGACTCCCTGGATCGAATGGCCTAGTACCTCCACGTCTCCGTATCTCCCTCTCCTCGTTCCCCCGCCTTTTCCCATGGCTCTTTCTGTTGGCGACGCCGCCCCCGACTTCACGCTCTACTCCGACGGCATGGAAGCCGTCACCCTCTCCGAAGCGCTCGGCAACGGCAACGTGCTGCTGCTGTTCTTCCCGGGTGCCTTCACGAGTGTCTGCACCACCGAACTCAACACGGTCAACAACGACCTCACGACCTACACCGACGCGAACGTCCAGGTCTTCGGCATCTCGACCGACTCGCCGTTCGTACTCCAGGAATTCAAGAAGGCGAACAGCCTCACCTTCCCGCTGTTGACGGACCACAACGCCGAGGTGTCGGCGCTCTACGGCTCGAAGTACGACAACGACTTCACGTCGATGAACTTCGACCGCATCTCGAAGCGTTCGGCGTTCGTGATCGCGCAGGACGGCACGATCCGCTACGCCGAGATCACGGCCAACGCCGGCGTCCAGCCCGATTTCGAGGCGATCCAGGGGGTGGTAGCTAGCCTCTAGCAACTCGCCGTCAACCGGTTGCGTATTTCGTGTCGCGTGGGTCCTTGCTCATCACGCACTACGAAACACGCAACACGCATGTTTTCGATACGTCTCTCGATCGCCATGATTGACCAGATTCAAGCCAAGGCCAAGGCCCTCAACAAGCGCATCGTGCTGCCCGAGGGTGAGGACGCCCGCACGCTCCACGCGATGAAGTGGATCGTGGACGAAGGGCTTGCGCAGCCGGTGCTCCTCGGCAACCCCGACGTGGTGCTGCCGCTCGCCAAGCAGGAGGGCATCACGATCCCTGACCACGTCCCGCTCGTCCACCCAGCCGCCTCGGAGCACCGGGACGCGTTTGCGCAGACCTACTACGATCTCCGCAAGCGCAAGGGCGCAACTGAAGACGAGGCGCACGCCGCCGTCGCCGACGAACTCGTCTTCGGCGCGCTGATGGTGCGGCATGACATCGTAGATGGCTCCGTCTCTGGCGCGGCGCACCCGAGCCCCGACGTGATCCGGGCCGCGATCCGCATGATCGGCGTCGGCGAAGGCTCC
>JBCDFF010000282.1:0-5903 GCA_039178415.1 Bacteroidota bacterium | reverse complement strand
CCACGGCCTACCGCTCCACGGCCTACCGCTCCACGGCCTACCGCTCCACGGCCTACCGCCGCACCGTCCACTGACGCACCGTCCACTGACGCACCGTCCACTGACGCACCGTCCACTGACGCACCGTCTCACCGAGCCTCGTCCATCGTGTGAAGCTGCGCCTCGATGGCTTTCATCATGGCGTAAAGATCCGTCTGCTGCGGCTCGTTGAGGGGAGACACCATCTCGGCGACGTAGGTGCGCTGGAGCCCGTCGGCTTCGGTGGCGAGAGCGCGGCCCGCGGCGGTGAGCACGATCAGGTTCACGCGGCCGTCGGACGGATCGGGGCGGCGCTCGATGAGGCCGCGCTCAGCGAGGCGGTTGAGGAGCCCCGTGAGGTTGCCTTTCGTCACGAGAAGCCGCGCGGCGAGGGTTTGTTGGCTCACCCCGTCCTCGACGAGCAGGTTCGCGAGCGTCTCGTGCTGCGCGACGGTGAGGTCGAGCGTGCGAAGGCGCTCGGTGAGGAGGCGCGTGCACGTCTGGTAGGTACGGATCACCGACAGCCACGCACGGATCGCGAGCGGCTGACGCGGACGATCCCGCCGGAGATGGTCCTTCTGTTGGGAACTCGACATATCGTTGATGCTTAAACGGAATTAGTTCATCTATAAACTAAACCCTACACCCGCATGTCGGTGTTCCTCCGCTTCCTCCCCCCCCTTCTCCGCGTGGGCAGTGCCGTCGCCCCTGGCGCGATGGCGTCCGTCGCCTGGCGCATGTTCCGTTCGCCGCGCGACCTCGACAAGCCGGTTTCGGCGCGCGAGGAGCGTCTCCGGGCTGCCGCCCAGACCGAGCGGATCCCAATACGCGTGGACGGCGAGCCGATAGAGCTGCAGCTCTATCGCTGGCCCGCTGCGGCTGGGACGGCCTCGCCGGACACATCCAAGACTGCGCTGCTCGTCCACGGCTGGGAGGGCGACGCGCTCAACTTCGTCGCTTTCGTGGAGCCGCTGCGGAAGGCCGGCTTCGACGTGGTTGCCCTCGACGGACCCGCACATGGTGCTTCGTCAGGCGAGCGCAGCGACGCGCTCCGGCACACGCAGGCCATCGTGGCGGCGATCCAGCACCTCGGGCAGGTTGATCTGCTCATCGGTCACTCCTTTGGCGGCTATGCTTGCGCGTTCGCTGTCGCAGGTATTCCCGACGTGATCGAGCCGCAGCAGGTTGGACGGCTTGCGCTTATCTCGGCGCCGGACACGTTTGAGGGTGTCTTCCATCGCTTCGCGCAGATGGTTGGCTTCTCGCCCGCGGTCGAGCGCCGCATCTACCGGCGCGTGGAGGCGATGGGCGGGCAGCCCGCTTCCTACTTCTCTGTGCGCCACGCGCTACAGCGCGTCACCGTGCCCACGCTCGTAGTCCACGACCGCGACGACAAAGAAATCCCCTTCGCCGAGGGCGAGACAAACGGCGCTGCTGGGCCGCATGTCGCTTTTCACCCGACAGGGGGGTTGGGCCACCGCCGCATTCTGCGCGCGCCCGATGTGGTGCACACCGTCATCTCGTTTGGCGCGGTAGAGGCGGAGGCAATACGATAGCAGCAGCGTTGACGGCGGCGGCCGCGTTGGAGCAACTCACAGCGCTACACCATGAAGGCCCCCTGTCGCTCTGTAAGCCATGGCCTCCAGCGAGGCGCAGAGGGATACGTAGCTCGCTACCTCGGCCACCGTTGTGCACTGACGCCGACGTTGCCTCAGACTTCACGGATCGCGCGTCTCGGTACGGCTTCGCTAGGCAGACCGCCGAACGGACCGAGGCGCGCGAGTTCGATGCCACCCGCCACACCAGCGCGCCCGCCCAAGGCGGGTGGGACGACGTAGGCGTCGAGGAAGCCAGGCTGGTCGAAGCCGGCAACGTAGCCCCCGAGCTGGTCCGCGAGCGCGGCACGCACGAGGGGCAGCAAGCCTGGCGCGCTCGCCACGCCACCACCGAGGACGATGCGGCGCGGAGCCACGGTCAGGACGATCGTCGCGAGGCCCCGGGCGATGGCGCGCGCTTCGACGGGCCAGGCCGGGTGCTCGGGCGGGAGCGTCTCCGCGCGGGCGCCCCACCGTGCCTCCATGGCCGGCCCTGAGGCCATGCCCTCCCAGCAGTCGCCGTGGAACGCGCAGATGCCTGGGAACGTGTCGCCCGGGTCGCGGGGCGTGGGGATGTGGCCCACTTCGGGGTGCGGACGCCCGCGAATGGGCCGGCCATCAACCACCACGCCCGCGCCAATGCCAGTCCCAATCGTCACGTAGACGAACGAGTCCACCCCGCGCGCCGCGCCTGCTGCGCCCTCCCCGAGCGCCGCCGCGTTGACGTCGGTGTCGATGGCGACGGGCACACCGAGCGCGCGTCCGAGGCGGCCCGCGACGTCAGCCCCCTCCCACCCCGGCTTGGTGGTCTTGAGGATGTGGCCCCACGTCGCCGACGCGGGGTCGAGATCAACCGGGCCGAACGAACCGATGCCCAGCGCCGTCACGCCTGCCGGACCGAGCACGTCCACCACGCGTCTGAGTGTCTCGTCCGGCGTCGTCGTCGGGATCGTAGCGACGACGCGCACGTCCTCCGGCGTTGTCCCGACGCCGCAGACGACCTTCGTCCCGCCGGTCTCGACCGCCCCGAGGAGCGGCGCGGCCTGTCGTCTGACCGGCGTCGGTTCTGTGGCGTCGCGTTGGCTCATAGCACGGGTCGGCCCGAGGGCGATGGGTGGGACTACGCCGGGTGGACGAGTGCGACCTGCACGTCCATCACGTTCGTGTGGGTCGGTCCGGGTTTGAGAAGCTGCCCGAGGGCGTCGAAGAACGCGTAGGCGTCGTTGCGGGCGAGGTGGTCCTCGGGGGACAGCCCCCGCGCACGGGCTCGCGCGGCCGTCTGCGGCGTGGCCCAGGCTCCGGCGGCGTCCGTCGGCCCATCGATGCCGTCGGTGCCGCCGGAGAGGAGGACGATGTCACGATGAATCCCATCGAGTTCGAGCGCGGCGGCGAGGGCGAGTTCTTGGTTGCGGCCGCCGCGCCCGTCGCCAGTGACGGTCACGGTTGTCTCGCCGCCCCAGAGGAGGCACGTCGGACGGTCTACGTCGAGCGCGAGGGCCTGCCTCGCAAGCCGCCGTCCTACATCTCGCGCTTCGCCCTCGACGAGTCCCTCGTGCAGCACCACGGCGTAGCCGAGCCGCTCGGCTTCGCGCTGCGCGGCCACCAGTGCGTCGCGGTTCGACCCGAACAGCACCGTCTGCACGCGCTCGAACGCGGAGGCGTCCTGTCGCACCTCGTTGCCCCTCAGGTGTGCGAGGACCGACGCAGGGACGCGGTCGCGCAGCCCGAACGCGTCGAGCACGGCGAGGGCGTCGGCGCGCGTCGTGGGGTCGGGAACGGTGGGGCCGCTCGCGATGGTGGCGAGGTCGTCGCCGACCACGTCGGAGATGACGAGCGTGAGGACGGTCGCGGGATGCGCAGTCCGGGCGAGGCCGCCACCCTTGATGCGGGAGAGCTGCCGCCGGACGGTGTTCATGGCGTGGATGTCGGCCCCGCTGTGGAGCAGCAGCCGGAAGGTCGTCTGGGCCTCGTCGAGTGCGATGCCGCCCGCGAAGGCCGGCCAGAGCGCCGAGCCGCCACCCGAGAGCGCGACGAGCAGCAGGTCGTCCGCGCCGAGATCAGCGGCGAGGTCGAGCGTCCGCTGCGCTGCGCGGACCCCCGCGGCGTCGGGCACCGGGTGCCCGGCCTCGGCCACCTCGACCCGCTGCGGCGCGGGCGGTCCCTCGGGAAACGAGGCACGGTAGCCGTGCGGCACCACGACGAGGCCCGCATGCAGCGCGGCGCCGAGCTGCTCCTCCAGCACGCCCGCCATCGCCATCGACGCCTTCCCCGCGCCGACGAGGACGATGCGCTGGAACGCGGAGGGGGCCCGGTCGAGCAGCCCGGCAAGCCGCACATCGCGCAGCAAGGCCGGCGGCTGAGCCCCCGCGACCGCCGCCTGGAATAGGCCTGCTGCTGTGTGCTCAATGCCCATGGGTCCGAAGAGTGAGTGTGAGGGTGCGGACGTGCGAACGTATGGACGAGGGTGAGCACGTCCACACCCGACGCCCGCCTGGAACGCTCACGAGAGTCTTTCCGAAGGTGGTATCACGCGAGGCGGGGCAGCAGCGTCATGATGACGAGCATCAGCACGAAGTAGCCGACCAGCAACGCGTAGACCGGGAGCCACGACCGCTCGCGCTCCCGCAAGCTGCTGCCCTGCGACCAGACCGTGTACGGCTCGCGCCTCGCCGCCTCGGCCTCGCTGACGCCACCGCGCCCGACCAGCGCCGCCACGCCTGCCGCCACGACGCAGCCGAACACGTTCCACCACATCCAGTAGATCTGCGGGAAGGCGACCCACTGTACGAGGTTGAACGCAACGCCGACGAGGATGCCGACCAGCATACCGCGTGCCCCGATGCGGCGCGACAGCACGCCCACGAGGAAGGCGGCCAGGACAGGTCCGTAGAACGCCGACCCGATCTTGTTGATGCCCTCGATCACCGTGTCCGAGATCGACCCCACGACGAACGCGAAGCCGGTGATGAGCACGCCCCACGCGACGGTCGTGAGCTTGCTCCAGAGGAAGCGACTCTGCGTGCTCGGCAGGCGGTCGTCGAGGAAGTCGCGCATCGTCGCGGCCGAGAGCGAGTTGAGCGCCGAGTCGAGGCTCGACATCGCGGCGGCGAGGAGCGCGGCGAAGAGGAGCGCCCGCAGCCCCGAGGGCAGGTTGAGCAGGATGAACTGCGGGACAAGCTCGTCGGGCCGGTCGGCGGGCACGCTGGCCTGCAGCTCCGGCGACGCCGCGTAGACCGCATAGACGGCGATGCCGAGCCCGATGTAGAGCAGTGTCAGCGGGAAGCGGGCGAGGCCGTTGAAGACGAGCGCGTACTTGGACTCGCCGATGGTCTTCGCGGATAGCTCGCGCTGGACCTGGCTCTGGTCGGTGCCGTAGTACGACGCGTAGAGGAAGAAGCCGCCGAAGAGGAACGCCCAGAACGGCACCGAGCCGCCGTCGCCGAGGCCCGTCGAGAAGTCGAGGGCCTGGAAGCGCTCGTCGGGCATCGCGTCGATCATGGCCCCGAGGCCGCCCACCTCGCCCGCCGCGTAGAAAATGCAGACGATGATGCCGCCGAGCAGCACGACCATCTGGATCACGTCGGAGTAGACCACCGCCGTGATGCCGCCGATCGTGTCGTAGATGATGGTCACGATGCCGATGATGAGGATCGTCGCCCAGAGCGGGATGCCGAGGCAGACGGCCAGCACGATGCCGCTCGCGTAGACGCCGACGCCCGTCGCGAGGCCCCGGCTGACGAGGAACACGCCGCTCACGAGCGTCCGCACGGACGCATCGAAGCGCAGCTCGAGGTATTCGTAGACGCTCACGAGGTTGAGCCCCCGGAAGAGCGGGATGAGCAGCACCATCACGGCGATCATCGCGAGCGGGACGGCGAGTTCGTATTGCAGCCACGTCAGCCCGCCGCCCTCCTTGAGCGCCACGAACGCCGGGATCGAGATGAAGCTGATCGCCGAGGTCTGCGTCGCCATCGTGGAGATGCCGACGGCCCACCACGGCAGCTTGCGCCCGCCGACGTAGTAGTCCTCCTCGTCCTTCTGGCCGCGCCCGAGGTAGACGCTGAGGCCGATCATCCCCATGAGGTAGGCGACGATGATCACCCAATCGAGCGTGGTCATGGCGTGCTCTGTGTTGGTTTATGCAGCCAGCGAGTCGTGGCTATGGAGTCTACGGCGGAGCTTGCGTCTCACGTCGGTCTCCCACTCGCCGCGCAGGAGGCTGAGCAGGACGAGGTCGGCGCGGCTCCCGTCGGGACGAGGCAGGTAGCTCCGCAGCACGCCCTCCCGCTG
>JBCDFF010000281.1:0-5908 GCA_039178415.1 Bacteroidota bacterium | reverse complement strand
GAGGTAGCCAATCAGGAAGCTCGGATCGAGGAACGCACTCACGCGTGGCTTCCACGCCGTCGTCTGGTTCACTACTAGGCCGTCGAGCGCGACCACGCCGGCCGTGGGCCGGATGAGGTCGAGCACGAGGCGCAGCAGCGTGGTCTTGCCCGCGCCGTTGTTGCCGACGAGGCCGACGGCCTCGCCAGGCGCGACGGTGAGGCGGTCAAGCCGCAGTGCTTCGGTAGAGCCATAGCGCTTGACGAGCCCCGTGGCGACCACCTCGACGCCGCGCGTCGGCGGCGCTGCGCCGCGAGGCCCCGCGAGCGCATACGTCGCGGGCTCCAGAGGCCGTCTCGACCTCGCAGTTTGAGCGTCGGAGGTGTCAGCGTTGGTGATCAGCGGGTCGGTCTGCATATCGTGTCAGGAGGCGGCGTCAGAGGACGGAGCGGAAGCGGTGGGCGACGGCGTAGCGCTGCTGCGTGACGCGCGCCTCGATGCCGCGCAGCCAGAACGGCAGGCACAGCACACCGACCGCGCCGAGGCCCCCCATCGCCGCGAGCCCCACGTCGGGACCGAGCAGCGCGTACGGAGCGACGCCGATCCCGCTGGCGATGGCCAGGAGGATCTGAGGCAGCAGGGCATGGACACGGGGGCTGTTCATGAACTGGTCGTCCACGTCGATGGGCTTTGGCGCGAGCGTCGAGCCCGCCACGGCGACGGGTGCGAAGACGCCCGCTCCGAACAGCACGGCGCAGGCCAGCGGACCGAGTATCCCCGGATCGAGGACCAACGCGGGGAGCGCGATGAGAACACCGAGCAGCAGCACGGACCCGACGCCGAGCACGAGCTTCGCCCCCACAAAGGCCTGGAGGGCACCGGGAAGCGTGAGGAGCCGGTCGTAGTGCCCGCTCGCAAACGGGAGCGCGAACTGCCCCGCTGAGATGGCGATGGTGGCCGTCGCGAATAGCATCATCGGCGCGGTGGGCGCGCTGACGATGAAGACGGAGGCCGCAAGCGCAGCGGTCATGGCAAACGCGTTGAGCAGGATGCCGCGCGGGAACCGGGTACGCCGCACGAGCCGCCATTCGAGGTCGAGGAACGCGCGGATGCCGGGACGCGCGAAGCCGCGCACGGGGGCCGCAGCCTTCTCGGTCTTCTTCTTCATCGGCGGATCGAGGTAGAGCGCGTCCTTGAGCGTGCTGTAGGCGTAGCCGTTCACGAGCACGGCGAGGCTCCCCATCAAGGCGGTGGTTGCGAGGGCGTGCGGACCGAGCAGGCCGCCGAGTCCGAGGTGCACGGCCGACATTGCCGCGAGGGCGCTGCCTACCACGGCCACGGTCGCGCGCGGGGCGATGCCGAGGCGCGTCTTCCACACCACAACGGCCCCGTGCGATACGGCGATGCAGGCGGCCATGCCGAGCCCAAACGCGACGGCGGCTTCGCTGCCGAGCGCGCCGCGCACCGTACGCAGGGCAAACGGAACCACGAAAGCGAGGGGCGCCACGTTGAACACGGTCATCGCCGAGCGCAGCGTCACGGCCCGGGCGACCTGCGGTCGCGACACCGGCAGCATCAGGAACGCCTCGACGCCGCGCGTGGGGACGTCCTGGAAGAGCACCCGCCCCATCGTGAGCAGCACCAGGGCCGGCAAGAGCGCCTGCTCCACGGCGCTGAGCGCGGAGAGGTCGGGGGCCCACACGGAGAGCGTGTCGGGAATCAGGAAGCCGAGCGCGGCCGCCGTCAGCACCGCGTAGGCGATCCCGAGCGCGCGTAGGCTCGCCAGGGCGACGCGGCCCGTGCGGAACGGTGCGCGCCAGAACGCGAGCCCTTGCAGGCGAAGGAGGGTGCGAAACACAGCGATAGGTACCTGTTGGAACGACTAGGTTCGTTTTGACGCGGGCACCTACGGATCTGGGCCGCGAGGATGCGTCATCGCTCCCCGCTTCGAAAAACGTGCCGCAGCGCAGCCTTTGGAGCAGACGCACCGTAGGGATTGCCCATGCTTACCCCACCCCGCCCCGCTCGCTCGCTCGTGTTCTGTTTGATCGCTTCGCTCGCTGGCGTGACCGCCGGCTGCGAGTCGGACGAGGTGCCCCTAGCCGCTGCCCAGGTGTCCCCGCGGGCGATCTACGAAGGCGGGCTCATCGAGGCCGGGCTCGGCGCGTCGTTGCTCGTGCAGCGGTGGCACGCCGCCGCCGACTCGGCGCTCTACGACGACGAGGCGGCCCCTCTCCCCACTCGACAAACGCCTGCCTTCGAGGCTGCTGCGCCAGACGCGTGGAGCGCGCGCCTTGCCCTCCGGCGCGGTGAGGTGCTGCGCCTCGAACTCGTGCCCGCCCTCGACGCGGACTCCGCGCGCGTCTTCGCCGACCTCTTCTTCGTCCCGCCCGCAGATACGCTGCCCATCACCCAAACACTCTGGTCCGACGCGGCCTGGACCTATGCCGATTCAACGAGAACATTACGAACCGACACGCTGCGCTACGAGCGCCGGGCGCGCCGGGACGAAACGGTGGTGCTGCGCGTGCAGCCTGAACTGCTCGCGTCGGGCACGGTCGCCGTGCACCTCGAAACGTCTCCCTCGCTCGGCTTTCCGGTCGCGTCGGTGAACGAGCGCGCCATCCGGAGCCTCTGGGGAGCCCCGCGCGACGGCGGGGCGCGGCGTCACGAAGGGATCGACATCTTCGCCCCGCGTGGGACGCCCGTGGTGGCCTCAGCCTCAGGACGCATCACGCGGGTGCAGGAGACACCGCTCGGTGGGCGGGTCGTCTGGCTCCGCACCCGCTACGGCTCGCTCTACTACGCGCACCTCGACAGCCAACGTGTGCGGCGGGGACAGCGTGTGCAGCCAGGCGATACGCTTGGGACGATCGGCAACACCGGCAATGCGCGCACGACGCCACCGCACTTGCACTTTGGCATCTACACCGGGCGCGGAGCCGTCGACCCGTACCCGTACGTCGTCGGGCGGCGCAGTGGACCACGGATCACGCTCGCCGCTGCTGCCGATTGAGGCGCGCAACAAAGCGGGGCACCCCGGCTGGGGGCCCCTGCTCTAGATCGGCGCAGTTGGCCTAGTTCGTCCCCTCGGACCCGGTACGCGGGGCGACGGTGAACGGCTTGCGCGGGAGCTTCTCGTCGCGCTCGGCCGTGTGGTAGGCGAAGGTGGCGATGAGCGCCGCCGCCTGCTCCAGGTCGTCCTCGATGAGGTGATCGAAGGTGTCCATGGAGCCGTGCCAGGTCTGCTTGAAGTAGGCGATGCCGTCTTGGATGAACTGGAAGCCCGGCAGGCCGACGCCGTCGAACGCCTGGTGGTCGGTGCCGCCCGTGTTCGAGATGGTGAGCGTCTGCGCGTCCTCGTCACCGAACGCGTCGAGCCACGCGCGGAAGAGCGGGGCGACGCTGTGGTTGTTTTGCTGGTAGACCCCGCGAATGCGACCGGTGCCGTTGTCGAGGTTGTAGTAGGCCGAGAAGTTCTCGTAGTCCGTCTTGAGGCCGACGACGGTGCGGCCTTCCATCTCGGCGAAGTGCTCGGCGACGTAGGCGCGCGAGCCGAAGAGCCCTTGCTCTTCGCCCGTCCAGAGCGCGATCCGGATCGTGCGGCGCGGGCCCTCGCCCCGTTGGTCGTAGTAGGCCTTCAGCAGACGTCCGACCTCCATCGCCACCGCTGTGCCGGAGCCGTTGTCGGTCGCGCCGGTGCCGCCGTGCCAGCCGTCGATGTGCGCGCCGACCATCACGATCTCGTCGCCGATGTCGGGGTCGGTGCCTGGGATCTCGGCGATGACGTTGTGCTCGGTGAGGTCGTCGTCGTAGAACGTCGCCTCAAACTCGATGTCGATGGTCACGTCCTGGTCGGCGTCCACGAGGCGGAGGAGGCGGTTGTAGTGCTCGTCCATGAGCACGAACTGCGGGACGGTCTCCGCGCCCACGTCCCAGGGATTGGGGCGGTCGTACCACGTCGCGGTCGGCGGGGCTGGGACGCGTGCGGACATCACGCGGATGGAACCCGTGCCCCCCAGGTTCGACGGCTCCAGGATCGCCACCGGGGCCTCGTTGAGCACAAACGCCAGCAACTCAGCGCGGAAGCGGTAGCGCGCGAGTTGCTCGGCGGAGTAGGTGCGCCGGCCGGCCGGCCCTCCGCCCGCGTTGGCCATCTTGAGCAGCGCTTCGGCGTCGCGGCGCTCGGCGACCGGCTCGAAGCCGATGGCGATGTCGCTAAGGCTGCCCATCAGGACGACCTTGCCCGCGAGCGTACCGCGGTAGGCTTCCATCTCGTCCCGGTCCTCGGGGTTGAACACGACGACCTCGCCCTGGGCGTCACCGATGCTGGGGCTCCACGCTTTCGGGAGCGCGAAGACCGGCATCGTCTGCGCGGCGACGTCGGGCCCGGCGATGCGGGCCTGCATGGTGAAGCGCTCGATCTGCCAGCCCCGGCCGAACTCGCCCCACGGCTCCTGTTCGGCGCTGTAGCCCCAGGACTCGAAGCGGCCTTCGGCCCAGTCGAGGGCGGCGGCCAACTCAGGGGAGGCCGTGAGGCGGCCGCCGTGCATGTCGGTCAGCCAGAGCGCGTGGTCCATAACCTGACCCCGCTCGGTGGCTTCGGTCTTGAAGAAGGAGACGGCGGTGGTGTCTACAGGCTCAACGGTGGTGGCGGGCTGCGCCAACACAGCCGGCGTCGCCACCAGCAGGCCCAGAACGAGCAAGCGGTGCATGGGAGAATTTGAGAACGTCAGAAAGCGCGTGAAGGGCCGGGCCGCTGACGGGCAGCACGACACCTGCCCAACGTCCTACACGGTCGCGGGTTGCGGACGTGCGACCCGTAAACAGGCCAGGCTCGGCACCGCGCAGGATCTTCTCCTGGCGTGCCGAGCCTGGCCTGCGCTTCAGTGAGAGGGGCTACTTCCGTGTGATCTCGATTTCGACGCGGCGGTTCGCCTGCCGCCCCTCGGCGGTGTCGTCGGAGCCTACGGGGTCGCTGGCGGCGTGGCCGACCATCTCGATCTGGCTGCGTGGCACGCTCTGGTAGACGAGACGTTGCCAGACGCAGTGGGCACGGAGCTGCGACAGCGTCATCGAGCCGCGTGGGTTGGGCCCGGTATAGGTCTCGCTCTCCGTCCCATCGATGTGCCCGTGAATGGTCGCGCGGACGTTCGGGAACCGCTTCAGGATTTCACCAACGAGGAAGACCTGCTCAGCCCCGTCTGCGTCGATGGGGTGATCGCCCGACGGGTAGTTGACCCGGGAGAACACGAACGAGCGGCCGGCCGGCTCGCTGCCGGTGAGGTAGGCCAGCAGTTGCGCCTCCATCGAGCCCGGCGTGAGCCGGAAGTTGTCGAGATCGAAGCCCGATGCCGCCGCGCTCGGCACGACAGCGCCGGACACGTCGGGGGCGTTCGGCACCGCAGTTGCCGGCTCGGGCTCAGGAAGCGGCTCGGGCTCCGGTGCGGGCTCCGGTGCGGGCTCAGGCTCTGGGACCGGCTCGGGCTCCGCCGCAGGCTCGGGAGCCTCCGCCGCCGTCGCCATCGTGTCCACGCCGATGCCTAGCTGGGCGGCGGTCGTGTCGACCTCCAGCGAGTCCCCAGGCAGCGGGAGCGGCACGGCGTCGGTGCTGCCCTCTGCCGCGTCGCCATCGACGATGCCGCTGGAGTCTTCGCCTGTGACGTCGGCGCACCCTGAGCAACTGCGGAGCAACCACATCAGCAGCAGCAATAGCAGTAGGGCGAGTAGGAGCGGCAGGAGCCACTTCATACAGCCACTGCCTGTGGCCGCACCGCCTCCAGCGGCGGCACCAGCCATCGAGCCCCCCGCAGAGCCCCCTGCAGCGCCGCCGGCGGCTCCCGCTGCAGCGCCCGAAGAGGCACCCCCGGCTGCCGCCGCGACTGGCGTGACTCGCTCACTGGAGGCCGGGGTAGCTGACGCCGCAGTG
>JBCDFF010000280.1:0-5958 GCA_039178415.1 Bacteroidota bacterium | reverse complement strand
GCGGCGTTGAGGGCAAGCTGCCCGGCGGGCGCGCTCGTGAGCGTGCCCTCGACGGTGAGCGGGCGGTTGAACTGCAAGCGCGCGCCCTCGGCCACGGCGAGCGTGGCGTCGCGGAGCGTGCTGGCCTCCTCGACTTCGACCGTGCCGGCCTCGACGGCCCACGTGCCCTCGTTCTCGACGGTGAGGCGGCCGAAGATCTCCCAGAGCGCGTCGCCGGTCTTGGTGAGCGTCGCCCCGGCCTCCGTCACGAACGTGCCGACGCCCGAGAAGCCGCGTAGACTGCCCGTGCCCGAGACGTCGAAGGCGCCGGCGTTCTCGAAGCGGGCGCTGTTGTAGACGTAGAGGATGCCGGAGTCTTCCCAGGTGACGGTGCCGGTGTTGCGGAGCACGGCGGTCTCGCCGCGCGCGCCGCGGCTGGCGTTGGCCCCCGTGAAGCGGATGAGGCCCTCGTTGAGGAGCGTACCCGCCTCCAGATACCCCGAGAGCCACTCCACGACCGCGTTGGGACCAAGCGTGCTCGGTTCGGTCAGCGTGGTCGGGCCAGAGAGGACAAGCGTCTGCGTGCCCGCGTCGCCGCCGAAGCGCAACGACAGGGCATCGATGCGGCTCGTCGTGATGGTGTAGGTCCCGGCCAGGAGCACGCAGGCACGGTCGGCCGTCGTGGGGACGCCGCTCGACCAGTTCGAGGCGTCTGCCCAGGCACCGCCGTTGGCGTTGGTCCAGGTGGTCGTGCAGGTGCCCTGGGCCATCGCCGCCAGAGACGAGGCCAGACAGAGAGCGGCGAGGGGGAGAAAGCGAAGCGTACGCATGGCACCAGCGGGCAGAAGCATCGGCGGGCAGAGGAGAGACTGCTCAGAAATACGGAACCGCTGCGCCGATCTCATCACCGCGCGCGCACTTTCTCGCGGAAGGTGCGCCGCTGGGAGTCAACCTCCTCGCTCGGCTCGGTCGTACGTTGGCTCCCTCACCAGGTCCACGCACGCATGTCTGATAGCAGGGAGCCTTTGCCGCCGCCAACCCGCCGCGCTGCTCGGGCAGGGTGGCTCGGGCTTGGCCTGCTGTGCGTTGGCCTGGGCTCTGTGGGCGTGGTCGTGCCCGGGCTCCCCACCACGGTGTTCTTCATCGGCGCCGCGGCGTGCTTTGCGCGGTCGAGCCCGCGCCTGGAGCGCTGGGTGCTCGGCCTGCCCGGCATCGGCCCGCTGGTGCAGGACTACCGCGACGGCCTCGGGATGCCGCTCCGCGCCAAGGGCATCGCCATCGCGGTCATGGCGGTGGCGGTCTCGCTGAGCCTCTGGGCGATCCCGTCGTGGCTCGGACGTTCGGCTGTCGCCACGCTGGGGCTCGTCGGCGTGGTCTACCTCGTGCGTCGGGTGCCGACGCGCGAGCGGGTCCTCGCCGAGCGGATCCAGCGCGAACGCGAACACGCGGAGTGAACACCGGGCGTATCCTGCGCTGTTGCTCTCCGCGCCGCCGCTCGCAGACACTGCCCACAGACACCGCCCACAGACACCGCTGTGCCATGTCGCCCCTGACCCACGTCGGCTCGCTGGTGATCGCCGCGCTGCTCGCATCGCTGCCGGCGGTCACTCCGACCGACTCTGTGAAGCTTGATTCTGTGAAGCCTGGCCATGCGGAGCCTGGCCACACGGAGAGCGACTATACCGAGGTGGTCGAGGGCGTCCCGTTTGTGATGAAGGCGATCCCGGCCGGGAGCTTCCAGCAGGGCTGCGGCGAGGCCGACGAGCCCTGCGCCGAGGAGGAATGGGTAGACCACGCCGCCGACGTCCGGCAGCGCACCGTGCCCGTCCGCGCGTTCTACCTCGCCGAGACCGAGACGACCTGGGCGCTCTACCAGCGCTGCATCGACGCCGGTGCGTGCCCCGACAACACGGCCGACGGTGGCGACAACGGCTGGGGCAAGGGCACACGCCCGGCCATTGAGGTGAGCTGGGACGACGTGTCGACCGCCTTTCTCCCCTGGCTCAACCGCGCAACGGGCCGCGCCTACCGCCTGCCCACCGAGGCCGAGTGGGCCTACGCTGCCCGCGCCGGCGCGACCACCCGCTACGCCTGGGGCGACGAGCCCGACTGCTCGAAGGCACGCTACGGGTTCGTGTCCGACGACTGCGGCCGCCCCACCTCGACGGTCCCTGTCAAGAGCTACCCGCCCAACGCGTTCGGGCTCTACGACATGCACGGCAACGTATGGGAATACGTCGCCGACTGCTGGCAGCCCGGCTATGGCGAGACGCGCGCGGTGCCATCGACCCCGTTTGGCGCGGAGGCCTGCCGCGAGTACGTCCTGCGCGGCGGCTCCTGGCTCAACGCGCCGCATAACGTCCGCGCCGCCGCGCGCTTCCGCCACGACCGCACCTACCGCGAGAGTGGCGACGGTTTCCGCCTAGCCCACGACGTTGACTGATTGCCTGTGACTGGCCTCTCTTTCCGCTCCTGCACGCTCGCCGTCCTCGTGCTCCTTCTCGGTGCCTGCGCCTCGACGACGCCCCCGGAGTCGCCCGCCTCGACGACGGCCTCGGAGTCGCCCGCTTCTGAGTCGACACCCTCGGAGCCAGCGGCCTCGGGCCCCATCTCGACGTGCGAGGCCTACCCGACCGAGACGGTCGAGCGGGACGGTCTGGCCATCACCGTCGTGCGGCAGCATTGCGTCGAGGCGTCCGCGCCGGATGCCGACGGGTTCTACGAGTACTACTACGACTACGACCGCTACGAACTGACCGCTGGCGACGACGTGCTGACCGCCCGGACCTACCGCGACAGCGACTCGGGGCACCTGCTGAGTGTGGTGCAGCAAGGGGCCCGGCGCTCGCTGGAGCCCGCCGACCTCACCACGCCCCTAGCGGCCGAGGCGCTCGCCCGCCTGCGCGCCCAGGGCAAGACCCGCCTCCAGTGGTTCGATGGACGCGCCTACGTCCCCATCAAGCGCACGCCCTGAACGGCTTCGCACGGCCCGAGCCGGCGGACGTGTCTGCGGTATCTACGCCGAGGCAACCTCGTCGTGCGCAGCGGCGTCTCAGCGGGACTCCTCTCTTCTGCTGCCCCCTCTCTTCGGCCGCCATGCTGCCTGTCTTCGTCTCGCTTCTCCTCGCCCTCGCGGCCAACCCCACTGCCAGCCGCACCAGCGGCGAGCTCCACACGTCCCCATCGTCCGCCAGCACCATGACCCTCTACGAGTTCGACGCGGCCGACGAGGCGGCCTGGCAGGTCATCAACGACGGCGTGATGGGCGGCCTCTCCCAGGGCTACGTCGCCGTCGAGAACGGCGTGCTGCGGTTCCATGGCACCCTCGTCACGCGAGGCGGCGGCTTCACGTCCATCCGGACGCGCCGCCTCGTCGACCTGTCTGACTACGACGGTGTCGAGCTACGCGTGCGCGGCAGCGGCCGGACGTTCGAGGTGGAGGTGGACGACGGCACGCAGCGCGGGTGGCGGCGCGTGTCGCGGCGGGCAGCCTTCGAGACGGACGCGGAGTGGACCTGGGTGCAGATCCCGTTCAGCACGCTCCGCACGACCGTCTTCGGCCAGGCCGTCTCCGCCCCCGAGACAGACCTGACGCAGGTGCAAGCCTTCGGGATCTACATCCTCGACGGCATCGACGGGGACTTCGAACTGGAGGTCGACGCCATGCGCGCCTACCGTGACGAAGACAGCTAACGAGCAAAGACAACTGACGGACGCAGGCGACTAACGAACGCAGGCGACTAACGATGGCGCACGGGGGGCAGGTGCACATCGCCCTGCCGAAGGGTACCAGGGCTGCTCCCTCTCATCGGTGCCGATGGTGCCGACACCCACGTGAAGCGATGCCGCCCCTGCTCTCTCACCGAACGCCCGCTGCCAAGGCGAGCCTCGCCCTGCTGATCCTCCTGCTGTCGGCCGACCTGGGCACGGCGCAGATCTACACGGAGAAGCAAACCCGGCACCGGTTCGCGCAGCTCCACCTCGGGGTCGACGTGGAGGCCAGCATCGGAGGGACCACGCGCTACCTCGACGCCGCCGGCCAGCTCCAGACCTTCGATCTGGGCAGCGCCTACGCGCCCCGCTTCGTCATCGGCGGCACGCACTTCTGGGGCCACGCCGACTTCTACATCGCGATCCCGCTCTTCGCCCCGCAGACCGACGAGCAAGGCCAAGAGATCCAGTTCCTGCGCGGCGTGGAGACGGTCTTCAAGTACTACCCGTGGCGCATCGAACACGCCAAGCTCCGGCCCTACCTCGGCGTTTCTGTCGCGCCGTTCTACTTCGAGCAGTCCAACAGCAACCTGGCCTTCGGAAACGGGCCCGAGCTCTACCAGACCGCGTTTCCGCTGCTCGGCGGGGTCACGTTCAACGCCCGCAGTCATTTGCTCGAACTGGGGGTCGCGTGGAATTACGCCCACCGCGACACGTACTTCGTCGACCGTGCCAACCGCCAGTCCATCACGCTCCCGCCGGTCTACGTGAACCTGTCCTACCGGTTCATGCTCGACACGACGATCAGCGCCGAGGAGGCCTGGGAGTCCGGCCGGACGCAGGCCGTCACGGAGCGGCTGGCCAGCGAAGGCAAGCTCGACGGGTTCTTCCTCGGGGTGGGCCTGTCCTCGGCCTTCTGGCTGGGCCAGAGCAGCTACAACACGGCCGTCCGGCCCTACCTGGAGCCCTACGGCATCTCGCTCATGCCCGACCTCGGCATCGGCTACTACCTCCACCGGCCCGACCTCAACATCGGCCTCGCCTACCGGGGCTATGGCACCTCGACCAACGCCTACGGCACGACGCAATCGCTGCGGCGGCGCTCCGTCGTCTTCGAAGTCTCGAAGTACCTCTTCGACTACCACGGCTTCCTCCCGTTCGTGGGCCCCGCCGTCAGCTACGAGCGGTTGAGCTTCGAGGAGGCCTTCGAGCAGCAGCGCACCGCCGACGTGGACGAGGAACAGGTCGGCTACGGCCTCACCTTCGGGTGGGACATCCGGCCGAACCGGCTCCAGTCGTGGATCCTGCGCACCAACCTCCGGTGGTACCCGACGCTGAGCCTCTCCGTTGCCGAGGACCAGGATATCGCGTTCAGCAACATCGAGTTTAACTTCATCCAGCTAATCCTGTACCCGAACCGGATTTTCTGAGGACGCCGGCTCGTCAAGGTCGAAGGGGCGGGCCTGCGCCGTCGTTCCATCCCGTTGATGCGATGCCTGCCCAGCACATCCTCAGCCGCTTCCCGGTGCTGCTCCTCGACATGAACCGCACGTTCATGTTGGACGCGGACCGCTTCGGACCGGACGAGGACTACGCCGCCACCTACCGCGGGCGCGGCGGGATGCTGCCCGATGCGCAGGTCCACGCGCTGATCACGGCGTGCTACGCCTACCTCGACGTGCGCTATCGAGACCCCGCCTACCACGATGCTTTTCCCACCGTGCCGCAAGTCCTGCGCGCGTTGCCGTCGGCCGTCGGGCTGAGCAACGGGGACGTGCGGCTCCTCGCCCAGACGTTCGCCGCGCATGAGGTGGGCCAGGTCCCCGAGGCGTATGCAGCCGGCTTGCGTCGTCTCGCGACAACGCACCGGCTGGCGCTGATCGCAGACATCTGGGCCGAGGCTGAGCCGTGGCGGTGCGAACTCCGCCGAGCCGGCGTCCTGGATCTCTTCGAGGCGACCGTCTTCTCGTCGGACCTGGGCAGCGTGAAACCGTCGCCTCGGGCGTTTCATCGGGTGATGGCACAGATGGACGTGCCGCCTGACGCATGTGTCATGATCGGCGACAGCGCGCGCCGGGACATTGGCGGTGCTCGGGCCGCCGGGGTGGCAGCGATCTGGATCGGCGATGGCGAGGCGCCCGACGGAGCCGAGGTCGCGGTGCGCGACCTGCTGGACCTGGTGCCGCAGCGACAGGACCACACGAACGCACGGCGTCAACCATAGCCCAGCGCTGCCAGCACGGCTTCGATGCCCGCGACGACGGCCTG
>JBCDFF010000279.1:0-5958 GCA_039178415.1 Bacteroidota bacterium | reverse complement strand
GCCCTCCAGCTTCTCGGGATGGGCGCTGTGGACGCGGAAGATGAGGTCGGCGCCGTCGTCGAGCGTCGTATGCGGCGTCTTGTCGATCGTGCGGTCGATGCACCAGTAGAAGTCCTCGGTGTTCTGGCCGTACCAGGCGTAGATCTCGGTGCCGCCTTCGGCGAGGGCCGCGGCGACCTCGTCATTCGTCGAGAGCGGGTTGCAGCCGCTCCAGGCGACTTCGGCGCCGCAGGCCTGCAGCGTCTCGACGAGCACAGCGGTCTCCTTCGTGACGTGGAGGCAGCCCGTGATCTTATAGCCGGCGAACGGCTGCGTGGCGGCGTACTCCTCGCGGAGCTTCATGAGCACCGGCATGCGGCTCTCGGCCCACTCGATGCGCTTGCGCCCGGCGTCGGCGAGGCCGAGGTCAGCGACTTTGTAGTGTCCTTCCTTGTAATCCATTTCGGTTCAGAGGGTGTAGAGGTTCGGGGACAGCAGGAAAGCAGGCCCGGGGCGAAGGTTTCGAGTTGGAAACGCTCAGCCTGCGTCCCGGGGACAATTCACGCAGCCTGCGAAACGGCCTCCTTGAGCGCGTCGACGGCGTCGAGGGCTTCCCAGGGGAATTCTTCGCGGCCGAAGTGGCCGTAGGCGGCGGTGGTGCGGTAGGACGGGCGGCGGGCCGGGTCGACCAGGCCGAGGCGCTCGATGAGGCCCTTCGGGCTGAGGTCGAACACCTGCTGGACGGCGTCCACGATGGCGCGGTCGTCGACCTTGCCGGTGCCATAGGTGTCGACGGTGATCGAGACGGGCTTGGCCACGCCAATCGCATAGGCGACCTGCACAAGGACTTCGTCGGCGAGCTCGGCCGCAACGAGGTTCTTGGCGACGTAGCGCGCGGCGTAGGCTGCCGAGCGGTCGACCTTCGAGGGGTCCTTGCCGCTGAACGCGCCGCCGCCGTGGCCGCCCTTGCCGCCGTAGGTGTCGACGATGATCTTGCGGCCGGTCAGGCCGGCGTCGCCGTGCGGCCCGCCGATGACGAAGCGGCCCGTTGGGTTGACGTAGAGCGTCACATCGTCCATGTCGAGCACATCGGCGGCCCCGAGCGCCTCGAAGGCTTGCGGGATGACGTGCGCGCGGAGGTCGGCCTCGATCTGGGCGCGGGTGACGTCCTCGCCGTGCTGCGTCGAGACGACGATGGCATCCACGCGGTTGATGGTGCGGCGGTCGTCGGCGTACTCCAGCGTGACCTGGCTCTTGGCGTCGGGGCGGAGGTAGGTCATCATCTCGCCGCCCTTGCGGATCGCGGCGAGGCGGCGCAGGATCTCGTGCGAGGCCGCGAGCGCGAGCGGCATGTAGGTCGAGGTCTCGCGGCAGGCGTAGCCGAACATGAGGCCCTGGTCGCCCGCGCCCTGCTCCTGGTCTACGCCCGCGCCCTCGTCGACGCCCTGCGCGATGTCGGGGCTCTGCTCGTGGATGGCCGAGAGCACGCCGCAGGAGGCCGCGTCGAACTGGAGCGCCGGGTCCGTGTAGCCGATCTCTTTGATGGTCTCGCGGACGACCTTCTGGACGTCTACGTAGCCGTCGCAGGTGACCTCGCCCGCGACGACCACGAGGCCGGTCGTGCACAGCGTCTCGACAGCGACGCGGCTGGCGGGGTCCTCAGCGAGAAACGCGTCGAGCAGCGCGTCGGAAATCTGGTCAGAGACCTTGTCGGGGTGGCCTTCCGAGACCGACTCGGAGGTAAATAGGTAAGCCATGAAGTAGAATCGAAATGGAGAGGGCGAAGGGTGTGCGTGCCCTGGGTCGCAGGAGGGAGCCCCGGTCGCGGCGTCGCCGGGAGCGGAAGACACACCGAGGCGGGCGAAAATAAGCGCGTCCTTCGGGCACATCTAGCGCTTCACAGGCTTTACAAGCAGGGTGCCGGACCGGCAAGGCCGCACCCGCCCCGTTCCGCTCAAATTGCACGCTTCTGCCGGATGCCGTAATTTGCAGGACGCTCTCAACCCTGACACTCCCCCTTCCTCATCGCAATCGTACGCTCATGGCCACCGAAGTAGCCCAGAAAGTCACCGCCATCATCGTCGACAAGCTCGGCGTGGACGAAGCCGACGTCGTCCGCGACGCTAACTTCACCAACGACCTCGGCGCGGACTCCCTCGACACGGTCGAGCTGATCATGGAGTTTGAAAAGGAATTCGACCTCACGATCCCCGACGAGGACGCTGAGCAGATCGCTACCGTCGGCGACGCCATCGACTACGTGTCGAGCAAGGCCTCGTAAGCGCCGCGCCCCCGACGGCCTCTATCCCGACGGCTTCGCGGCACCGACGTGCACCGGAGCCGTCGTTTTTTTGCGTCCCGCCCTCGTCTCCAGGCAGCCCCTCTCGTCCCGCCCCGCTGCCGCCCGCCGCCCCCCACCGAGCCGCGCTCTGCCCTCATGTTCCAGTCTCCCACCTCCGCCCGCCGCGTCGTGGTCACCGGCCTCGGCGCCCTCACCCCCATCGGCAACACCGTCCAGGCCTACTGGGACGGCATGATGGCCAGCCGCAGCGGCGGTGCCCGCATCACCCACTTCGACCCCGAGGGCTTCTCGACGCAGTTCGCCTGCGAAGTCAAGGACTTCAATCCGAACGACTACCTCGACCGCAAGGAAGCGCGGCGGATGGACCCCTTCTGCCAGTACGCACTCGTCGCCACCGACGAGGCACTCCGCGACGCGGGTCTTGACCCGGCCACGATGGACCAGGCCGACAAGGACCGGTTTGGTGTCGTCTTCGGGAGCGGTATCGGCGGCATGAAGGCCTTCCAGGATCAGGTCATCAACCTCCACGACTACGGCCCCCGGCGCGTCTCGCCGTTCACGACGCCGATGATGATCCTCGATATCGCTGCCGGGCAGATCTCGATCCGGCACGGACTGCGCGGGCCGAACTACGCGACGGTCGCAGCCTGCGCCACGGGCAACAACGCCATCGTGGATGGCTTCCTGCTCATCCGCAGTGGCCTCGCCGACCGCGTGCTCTGTGGCGGCTCCGAGGCTGGCATCACCGGCATCGGCGTGAGCGGCTTCGGCGCGATGAAGGCCCTCTCGACCCGCAACGAAGACCCCGCGCGGGCCAGTCGGCCGTTCGACGCCACACGCGACGGCTTCGTGATCGGCGAGGGCGCAGGCGCGCTCGTGCTGGAGACCTACGAAGACGCCACCGCGCGCGGCGCGAAGATCTACGCGGAGATCCTCGGCATCGGCATGAGCGCCGACGCTCACCACGTCACCGCGCCGGACCCGTCGGGCGAGGGCGTCCGCCTCGCGCTCAACGGCGCGCTCCGCACCGCCGGCCTCACGCCCGAGGACGTCGACTACATCAACATGCACGGCACCTCGACGCCGCTCGGCGACATTGCGGAGACGAACGCCATCAAGAAGGTCTTCGGCGAGCACGCCTACAGCATGAACCTGTCCTCCACGAAGAGCATGACGGGACACCTGCTTGGGGCCGCCGGGGCCATCGAAGCGGTCGCGTCGATCCTGGCGCTCCAGCACGGCCGCATCCCGCCGACGATCAACTTCGAGCACGCCGACCCGGAGTGCGACCTGAACTACACGTTCAACGCCCCGCAGGACCGCGCGGTGAACATCGCGCTCTCAAACGCCTTCGGCTTCGGCGGGCACAACACGTCCGTGGTGTTCGGGGCGCCGCGCTAGCCGTCGGCGCTCTGCTCCGCCCTCTCGCGGAACGCGTCGAGGAAGCGGTGGGCCAGCCCCGGGCGTGCCACACCGCGCAGCGTACCATCCTGGAGGAACGTGCTCACGTAGCGCTGCTGCTCCTCGGTCAACTCGGCGATGTTGCGGAAGCCCATCGCCCAGTTCGGGAACGAGCGGTAGGCGACCTGGCGCCGAACGAGGAGGCTCACGTCGCGGTGACGCGGGTCGGCCAGCACCCGGCGGTAGACCGCGTTCACATCGCCCGAGAGGCCCTCGAAGACTTGAATGAAGCTGCCCTCGTGGTAGAGAAGCAGACCGGTGACCTGGTCGCGCGCGTTGTTGCGGCGGCTCACGCGGAGGATGTCGGTGAGCGTGGGCAAGCCGACGAGACGGGTCGCCTTGCTCGTGTAGATGAGCTGGATGAGTGGCTGCGGCATGGCGGTGGGGGTTGAGCCTGCGGCCAGGGCCAACTGCTCTTTTTTCCTCCGTGTTCCCCATTCCTTAACAAACCACGCCCTGTGCTCATGACGCTCGGCCTCGTCTCGGACACCCACAGCTGGCTCCACCCCGCGCTCTGCGACGCGCTCGCGGGCGTCGACCTGATCCTCCACGCCGGCGACGTGGGCACGCCCGACATCCTCGACGCACTCGAAGCCGTTGCGCCGACGAAGACCGTCTGGGGCAACATCGACGGGCGGCCCATCCGGCAGCGCTCGACGGAGCACCTCCGCCTCAAGGTCGCAGGCGTCAACCTCTGGATGACGCACATTGGCGGGCACCCGAAGCGCTGGGCGAAGGGCATCGGCCCGAGGTTGCGCGCAGAGTGGCCCGACGTGTTCGTCTGCGGCCACAGCCACATCCTGCGCATCGAGCGGGTGCCGCATCTGGGCGGGATGCTCTACGTCAACCCCGGCGCGGCAGGCCGCCAGGGCTTTCACCAGGTGAAGACCTGCGTCCGGCTCACCGTCGAGGGCGGGGCCGCGACAAAGGCCGACGTGGTGCACTTGGACGGGTGAGTCTCGTCTTTGGTCATTTGGACGCTCGCGGCGCTCGCTTTTGTCCCTTGGAGAGGCGAAGCCGGGGGCCTAACCCGTCTCCCCGCTTCGCCGTCTCTCGGGCTCAGCTATTCGCCCTGGGCAAGAGAATAGGCGCGGGTGCCCTCGACGGTGTAAAGGTGCTCCGTCTTGATGACGTCGAAGCCCGCCTCAACGAGCCGACCGAGGAGCGCGACGATGTGCTGCGGGGCGGCCTCGCCGTCGGACGCGGTGAAGCGGCAGCGCCAGTGGTCGGTGCAAAACGTCTCTGGCAGGCCCTCCGGGAAGACCTTCACGCCGCGGTTGGTGATGAGCTTGAGCGCGAGCCGGTCCGGCGTGCCGTCGCTGTCGCCGTCACCGTCGAGCGCGCGCAGCGCGGTGCCGAGCACGTCGGGGTCGCGGCGGTAGTCGGGGCCGTTCCAGTCCAGGAAGACATCGACGCCCACGAGCGTCTTCGGACGAGGGGGCGTCGGGCGCACCGTGAGGTCGATGCCGACCGAGCCGCTCATGCCCACGCCGCCCTTATTGCTGTAGCGCACCGGCTTCAGGTCGCGCGGCTCCGTGCCGAGGCGCGCGATCACGGCATCGGCAAAGTTGTCGGTCGGGAGTTGGCGGCGGCTCACCGACGGGCGGTAGAGGTCCGACGTATGCAGCCCCGCCTCGATGGTGGCGAGCCACGCGTTCTTGATGCGCGCAGCGACCTCCGCCTGGCCGAGGTGCACGAGCATCATCACGGCGGCGCGCAGCAGCCCCGACGGGTTCGCCACGCCGCGCCCGGCGATGTCCGGCGCGCTGCCGTGCACCGCCTCAAACATGGCGAACGACGGCCCGAGGTTAGCCGAGCCCGCCAGTCCGAGCGAGCCTGACACCTCGGCAGCGATGTCCGAGAGGATGTCGCCATACAGGTTCGGAGCCACGATCACGTCGAGGCACTCCGGGCGGGCCGCCACCAGCGCCGCGCCGATGTCGATGATGCGGTGGTCGCTCTCAATCTCAGGGTAGTCGGCCGCGACCTCCTCGAAGACCTGCTTGAACAGGCCATCGCTGTGCTTCATGATGTTGGCCTTCGTCATGCACGTCACGCGGCGGCGTCCGTGGGCCTGTGCGTAGGCGAAGGCGTAGCGGCAGATCGCCTCGCTGCCAGGCCGCGTGATGAGCTTGAGCGTCTGCGTGACCTCGGTGGTCTGCTGGTGCTCGATGCCCGCGTAGGTGTCCTCCTCGTTCTCGCGGATCACGACAAGG
>JBCDFF010000278.1:0-6009 GCA_039178415.1 Bacteroidota bacterium | reverse complement strand
CACAATGGCGCGGCCGATCCCGCGTGTCCCGCCCGTCACAAGCGCTGTCTTGGATGTGAGATTTGCCATGTCTGATGTGTGATTTTAGGTGGGAGATGTGGGTTTTGGTAAAAAGACCTAAGTCGATGAGGCGAGGCATTAGGCTCTGTTTGGAAATTCGCTGCGCAGCCGAGCTTGAGCGCCGGATGGGGTGCGCAAGGCGCGCGAAGCAGGCGATGCCGAAGCATCGGCGATACAGCGCAACGCGGTGCACGCCATTTGGAGCCAAGCGTAGGCCGTATTGGGATTTTCAAGACAGAGCCTAATCGGAAATCTCCAATCAAAAATCGTCGACGCCTCCCGCTTGCCCGGTGTCGGCCTGCCGCCCGAGCGTGCGCTTGGCGAGCCCGGAGAGCACCTTGCCCGACCCAACTTCCACGTAGCGCGTCGCGCCATCGTCCTGGATGCGCGTGAGCGACTGTGCCCAGCGGACGGGTGCGGTGAGCTGCTCGACGAGGCGGCGGCGGATTTCGTCGGGGTCCGTGGTGGGCGCAGCGGTTACGTTGAGCACAACGGGACAGCGTGGCGTGCGGAGGTCGAGTGCGTCGAGGGTGGCGGCGAACGCGGCCTGGGCGTCGGCCATGAGCGGCGAGTGGAAGGCCCCGCTCACCGAGAGCGGTAGCACGCGCCGCGCGCCGGCGTCGCTGAAGGCCGTGAGCGCGCGTTCCACGGCGGCTACGTCGCCCGAGACGACGACCTGGCCCGGCGCATTGTAGTTGGCGGGGACGACCACGCCCTCACCGGCACGCGATACGTCGGCGCACACTTGCTCTACGGCTGCGTCGTCGAGGCCGAGCACGGCGGCCATCGTGCCCGCGCGGGCCTGCGCCATGAGCTCGCCGCGGCGGCGCACCACGCGGAGGCCGTCGGCAAACGTGAACGCGCCGGCCGCGGCTAGGGCGCTGTACTCGCCCAGGCTGTGCCCGGCCGTCACGTCGGGCTGCTCGCCCCGGGCTTCCAGGATCGCGAACGCCGCGAGGCTGTGCGTGTAGAGCGCCGGCTGCGTGTTCTGCGTCTCGGTGAGTTGCACCTCGGCGTCGGCAGCGCTGCCGAACATCAAGTCGGTCAGCCCAAAGCCGAGGGTGTCGTTCGCCTCGTCGAAGACGGCCTTGGCTTCGGGAAACGAGAGCGCGAGGTCCGCGCCCATCCCGACGGACTGCGAGCCCTGGCCGGGGAAGAGGTAGGCGAGCATGGGGGAAGTGAGGGGTGAAACGTTAGAAGTGAGAAGTCGATGGGGAGACAAGCACGAAGCCCAAGGTGAGCACCAAGGTGAGCAAAGTGGGTAGGGCTGCTACCTACGTCAAACTTCCTGCTTCGTACCTCCATCGTAGGCCCAGCGGACGTGGGCGGCGCCCCAGGTGAAGCCGCCGCCGAAGGCCGCCAGGACGAGGTTGTCGCCGCGCTCCAGTTGGTCCTCCCAGTCGTAGAGGCAGAGCGGGATCGTGGCGGCGGTCGTGTTGCCGTAGTGCTCGATGTTGATCATCGCCTGGGACGACGGGATGCCCATGCGGCGGGCCGTCGCGTCGATGATGCGGAGGTTGGCCTGGTGCGGGACGAGGTAGCGCACCTCGTCGCTGGTGAGCCCGGCCTTCTCCATCAGTTCGACGGCGGCGTCGGCCATCCCCTCGACGGCGCGCTTGAAGACCGAGCGGCCGTCCTGGTAGATGTAGTGCATTTTCTGGTCGACCGTGTCGTGGCTGGGCGGGTAGAGGCTGCCGCCGCCCTTCATGCGGAGGTAGTCGGCCCCCGAGCCGTCCACGTACTCCACCGACTCCAGCACGCCGACGGGCTGGCCGTCGACGGCGTCGTCGGTGGCTTCGAGGAGGACCGCCCCGGCCGCGTCGCCGAAGAGGATGCAGGTGGTGCGGTCGGTAAAGTCCACGATCGAACTCATCTTGTCTGCGCCGACTACGAGGACGCGCTCGTGCTTGCCGGCTTCGATGAACCGAGCGCCGGTCGAGAGCGCGAAGAGGAACCCCGAACAGGCGGCGAGGATGTCGTAGCCCCAGGCCTTCGTCGCGCCGAGGTCGCGCTGGACGAGGCACGCGGTGGCTGGAAAGAGCATGTCTGGGGTCACCGTGGCCACGATGATGAGGTCCACGTCCTCAGCGGCGACGCCTGCTTTGTCGAGGGCCTCCTGGCAGGCGCGCGAGGCCATGTAGGACGTCGCCTTGTCTTTGTCGCGGAGGATGCGGCGCTCGGAGATGCCAGTGCGGGTGCGGATCCACTCGTCGTTGGTGTCGACGAGGCGCTCGAGGTCGGCGTTGGTGAGGCGCTCCTCGGGGAGGAAGTGGCCGACGGCGGTGATGGCAGCGCGCGGCATAGGGGGTGGGGCGCAAGAGGTGAGGGGAACGAGGGAGCAGAAAAAGGTACGGCCTGGGCGCGGTTCCCCTCGCGAAGTGCCGCCTAAACCGCCACGCCCGCTCCGGGGAAAGCCCCACGAATACGAGGTGTAGGACAAACGCGGACGCGGGCCCGCGCCGTTGACTACGGCATCGGGGGTGCGGGCGTGCAACCTTGCAGGCTAAACCCTGCTTTCGCTCCGCCGGAGCTGGGCGCTACCATGGAGGTGTCCCCTTTCTCTGCATCTGGTACCCCCATGCCGCCCCCCATCCGGCGCTCTCACACTTGGACCCACACCGTGTCCCTCGACGCTCCCGTCACCTCCCACACGCTACGCGTCGTCATCGCCGACGACGCCCCGGCGGTGCGGGCGCACCTCCTCGACCGGCTCGCGCTGATCCGGCACGTCGAGGTCGTCGGCGAGGCGGAGAACAGCCCGCAGGCGGTCGCGGCCGTCAACGACACCGATCCGGACCTCGTGGTGCTCGACATCCAGATGCCGGGCATGAACGGCATCCAGGCGCTCAAGCGCATCAAGCGCGACCACCCCGCCACCACGGTCATCATGCTGACCAACCACAGCAACCCTTACTACCGCCAGAAGTGCATGGCCGAGGGCGCGAGCTACTTCTTCGATAAGTCCAACGACTTCGACGAACTCGAAGCCACAGTCCGGTCCATCGCGGCGCAAGCGTAGCCGCACCGTTTGCGAGCGGGGTCGACCCGCAGGGCACCATGAGCCGGGCCGAGTTGGCGTATGCGCTCGTCCAGAGCCTCGCGTTCCAAGAGGTCGCCGAGGGCTTCCAGGGCACCACGGTCTTCACGACCCACGGTACCGATCGCATCGCCCTCGTTGACTCGGGCGCGATCCTGGCGGACCTGCGTGGTCACGTCCAACTCGCGCTGGACCTCGGGCTCATGAGCGTCCAGTTCGGCGTCGAGCAGGGACCGCTCGATCTGGAGCCGACGTGCTCGGCCGCCGCGTGGCCACGCTCGCCGACGGGCAACGTGAAGCCGGGGCCTACACCGCCTCGTTCGACGCGAGCGGTCTCGCTGCCGGCACCTACGTCTACCTGCTGGCGACCCCGGCGGGATCGGAGACGCGTCGGATGACCATCGCGCGCTGAGCGACCACGCGTCGGCTACGATCGGACCGCAACCGCTCCATCGGGGGATCCAGCGGCCTCGAAGCTCCGGCTTCGGGGCCGCGCGCATTGGACGCAAACGCAACCAAGGGCCTTGGCATACGCTCGTGGAATCCCCTATCCTTGCGTGTCGAAGCTCACCGATGCCCTCGTCTCATCAACGCTCTCGTATGGCCACTACACACACACCGCGCATGCCCCGCGCTCTGCTCACGCTACTCGCCCTGTTCGCGTTCGCCGCGTGCGATTCGTCCACACCAGAAGCTGCCCCGCCCGATCCCGTGGACCCGCCGGACGAGCGCTTCCGCATCGCAGTCGTGGCGGAGACGCCGAGCGGCGAGGCCGTGGAGGGGCTACGCGTGGCGATCCGCCCGTGCTTCGACGTGACGTTCACCGGGGGGCAGGCGGACGATTGTCTCGCGGCCGTACCAGCCAAGCCTCGCGTACCTGCGGCAGCAAGCCCCGTAGAGTATGGACTCATTGAGGTCGAGTACGTCAGTGAGGCTGGCGGGGCAACGATCGACATCGCGCTGGTCTGGGAGACGTTTGCGGAAACAAACAACCGGGGCTTCGAGGTGCAGATGCGCAGGGGGGACGAGGCCCCGTTCGAGGTGCTCGGCTTCGTAGACGGAGCCGGGACAATCATGGAACTCCAGCGCTATCGCTTCGAGACCACAATCGCCGAGGGCGCGTACGACTTGCGGCTGCGTCAGGAAGACCTCGATGGGACCTCGACGTTCAGCTTCGAGGTGCAGGCGATCTACACGCGGCCCTCCTTCCCGACTCAACTCAACACGGCCTATCCAACACCGTTTGTGGTCATCACCCGCTTTGACTACACTGTTGGGACTGACGGGCTCGACCTGACGTTTGAGATCACGGACCTGTCAGACGCCGTCGTGGCGCGCTTAGAGGGGCCGACGCTGTTTGGAAACCACACGCTAGTGTGGGAGTCGGTCGACCAGCCCTCAGGGGTTTACGTCGTCCGGATGAAAGACGGGGATACGGTGCTGGACTCCCTCGCCGTCGCGCGGTGGGCGATACTGGCACCCGACGCCACAGAGGGCCCAGACGTGCGCGGGACGACCGACGCGGCCGGGGCCTTCGAGACGCTCGACGTCACACTTGCCCCTGCCTTCTATGGTCCAGCAGAGATTGAGTATCGAGGAGAGGCAAACGAAGACCTCGGCACGTTCTCGATGCCGGAGCGCGTGCGTATCACGCTCATCGACCCCAGCACGGGCGCGCAGCAGACCTACGACCGCGCCATCGTCGACGGGCCGAACGCGTTTGCGTTGACGTGGACGCCGTAGGTGGGGGACGGGTCGGAGGGGGACCAAAAGGGCGGACGGGGGCCTCGCAAATCCGACGTGCATTCACGGGCGGGATTGAGCAGGCACCGTAGTTTGCTCCGCTCTACCCCGCCTGTCATGCGCCTGCTCCCCCTCGCAGTTCTGCTCGCCGCCCTCGCTGTGCTCGGTGCCCCGCCGAGCGCAGCCCAGCCCGCCGAGGCCCCGACCAGCGCGCCGGCGGAGGCTAGCTTCGAGCGCGGCCTCGTGCGCTACGAGGCGGGCGACTATGGAGCGGCGGCCACCTGGTTCTTGCAGGCCGCGACCGACTACGGCTACAACGCCAAGACCACGGCCGCCTACCTGATGGCCGGCAAGGCCCACTATGCCTCCGGCGACTTCCCCGCCGCGCTGGGGGTCTTCACGACCTTCGTGAACCAGTTCCCGCGCAGCCGCTATGCCTCCGAGGCGCAGCGCCTCCTCGAAGCATCCGTGCGCGGCAACCGCACCGAGCCGTCCGGGCCGTTTCACCTCGGCATCATGCTGCCCGTCGGCGAGCGCGACCGCAACTTCAGCCAGGCGCTCTTCAACGGCATCCGCCTCGCCGTGGACGAGTTCAACGCGGCGAACCCCGCCACACCGGTACGGATGGTCTTCCGCGACTCGCAGGGCACCGGCGACGGCGCGCGGGTGGCGCTGGGCCTCCTTGCCAGCCAGAACGCTGGGGCGGTGATCGGGCCGCTCTACAGCGCCGAGGCGCTCGACGCTGCCGAGGCTGCCGAGCGCCAGCGGCTGCCGCTGCTCGCACCGATGGCTACCGACGAAGCCGTCACCGAGCGCCGCCGCTATGCATTCCAGTTCAACCCCACGCCCACGACCCGGGCACGCACGATGGCGCGCTTCGCCCTCGACGGCGTAGGCGCTCGGACGCTCGGCGTGGTGGCTGAGCAAGAGGGCACCGGCGGCCGGATGGCCCCGGTCTTCGACGCCTCCGCCACGCGCCTCGGGGCGACGGTGCCCGTCTACGACCTCCTCGGCGACCGCCGCGACTGGTTCTCGCTCACCCAGCGCCTCCCCGCCACCGACCTCGCCACCCTCGACGCGCTCTACGTGCCGCTCGACAGCCGCGACGCGGAGCAGACGATGCGCAATGTGGTGCGCAACCTCGACCAAGCTGGCGTGGGCCTGCGCCT
>JBCDFF010000277.1:0-6017 GCA_039178415.1 Bacteroidota bacterium | reverse complement strand
GACCTGCTCGCGGACGTTCTCTTCTTTGTTGGCGACCACCAGGTCCGGCGTGAGCGCCGCCACCCGGTCGAGCCGCACGTTCTTCGTCCCGCCGACGATCTGCTTGCGCGCCTTCCACCCTGCCGGGTGCACGCAGAACCGCGTCAGCCCCACAACCTCATTGTCCAGGCCGAGGTCCGCCAGCAGCTCCGTCTGGCTCGGCACCAGCGACACGATCCGGCGGGGGCGGAGTGGTTCGGTGTCTCGGTGGTTCAGTTTTTCAGCGTGAATGAGCACGGACCTACCGGATTACTGAGTCACTAAACCACCGAATCACGCCCCGAGCGCACCGAGGAGCCGCCCCATCAGCCCGTCGAAGGAGCCGTTGCTCATGACGAGGGCGAGGTCGCCGGGGCGCAGTTCGGCGAGCAAGTCGGGAAGGAGCATGTCGACGCTCTCGTAGGCAGCGGCGGGGGTGCCGCGCCGCGTGATCTCACCCGCGACAGCCTGCGGGTCGAGGAAATCGGCGGGGTCGTCGTTGTGGCGCAGCGGCGGCGTCTTGAGGAAGACTGCGTCGGCGGCGTCGAAGGATTCGGCGTAGCGGTCCTCGAAGAGCTTGCGGCGGGACGAGTTGCTGCGCGGCTCGAACACGGCCACGAGGCGGCGGGCCGGCCAGCGCTCGCGGACGGCGTCGAGCGTCTTCGCGACGGCCGTCGGGTGGTGCGCGAAGTCGTCCACGACCAGCACGCCGCCGGGCTGCCCCTTGACCTCCTGGCGACGCTGCATGCCCCGGAACGTCGCCAGCCCGGCGGCCACCTCGTCGGGCGTCAGGCCCTCGGCGAGCGCGAGCGCGGCCACGGCGAGAGCGTTCATGCGGTTGTGCGCGCCGCTCATCGGCAGAACCACCTCGGCAACGGCCGCGCCGTCCACGACGAGGTCGAAGCGCTGCCCGCCCTCCCCTGCCCGGGCGTGCTGCGCCGTCACGTCGTTGCCCGCGTCGAGGCCGAACGTCCGGATCGCGGCGGTGGCGTGGTCGGCGAGCGCACGCACGTGCGGGTCGTCGCCGTTGAGGACGAGCGTCCCAGGTTGGCCGGTGACGGGGTTGCCGTAGGTGCCGACGAGCGCGGCGAACGCGGCGAACGCGGCGCGGTAGTCGTCCCAGTCGTCGTAGATGTCGGCGTGGTCGAACTCCAGCGTCGTCACGATGGCGCCGGTGGGCCGGTAGAGCAGCATCTTCGGGCGCTTGTCGAAGTAGGCGCTGTCGTACTCGTCGCCCTCGATGACAAAGTGCGGCCCGGGGCCGACGGCGCACGTCCGGTCGAGGCCGGCCATCACGCCACCGACGAGGAAGCTCGGGGCACGGCCCGCCTCGCGGAGCACGTGCGCGAGCAACCCGGTGGTCGTCGTCTTGCCGTGGGTGCCCGCCACGACGAGGCTCCGGCGCTGCTGCAGAAAGACGTGCGCCAGCGCGCCCGGCAGCGAGGTTTGGGCGAGGCCGTGCTCCCGGGCGTAGGCCGCCTCGGGGTGCGTCGGCGTGCAGGCGTTGCCCACGACAGTGAGGCTGGGGGCAGGCTCTAGGTGGGCGGGGTCGTAGCCTTCGAGCACGCGAATGCCGAGCCGGTCGAGCCGGGTGCTCATCGGCGGATACGCAGCGGCGTCGCTCCCACTGACGGCGTAGCCCGCCTCGCGCAGCAACTCGGCCAGCGCGCCCATGCCCTTGCCGCAGATGCCGATGAGGTAGATGTCGTCGAGCACATCCGGCGATGGAAGCGGCGGCCGGTCGAAGATCCGGAGGGCGGCGTCGGGGTAGTCGGCGAGCGGACGCACGGGGGCGGGACGAGGGTGGTGTGAGGGGGCGCGTCGGAAGGTATGACGCCCCTCATTTCGGTGTGAACGTATGCACGTGTGAAGGGGTGAACGTGAAGCCTGCACGCCCAGCCACGCAACGACCCGTACGGCATTCGGGTCACAGCCCGTCTTGTTCGAAGAGCGGGGCGGGGCCAGGCTGCTTGGGCGGCTTGGGCGTCGACGTCTTCGAACGCGGTCGCTTTGATTTGGACCCGCTCGATTTCCACGTCCGCGACGACGGCGACCGCCGGGAGCCGTGCCGGGCGTAGACGGCGTCGGCGAGCGCTTTGGTCTCGGGGCGGCGCTTGATAGCGTAGTAGTCGGCCTTCATCGCCTTCGAGGAGGCGGCCCAGTCGACGAGCGGGGCCGGGTAGCCCTCCACGGGATGCTCGTGGTGATAGAGGATCGACAGCGCCGGGACGTGGGCGAGTTCGGGGATCCACTGCTGCACGAACCGCGCCTCGGGGTCGTGGTCGGCGAGTTGCTTGTGGGGCGAGTAGACGCGGAGTTGGTTGATCCCAACAACGCCCGCCTGCATCTGCGTCTGTGAGATATGGATGCCGGGGACGTAGTCGGCCCAGCGCTGCGCGAGCGGGTAGAGCGTGGTGCGCCAGCCGATGCGCAGGCTGTGGACGGCGGCGCTCGTCACCATCGCGCGCATGCGGAAGTTGAGGAAGCCCGTCGCGGCGAGGCAGCGCATGCAGGCGTCCACGAGCGGCCAGCCTGTGCGCCCCGCGAGCCACGCGTCAAGGTGATGGTCGCCCGGCGTCGGGAGCGCGGCGTAGGCGGCGTTGAGCGGCGCGAACTCCATCTGCGGCTCCGATTCGAGGCGCTGCACGAAGTGGTCGCGCCAGTGAAGGCGGCTCAGGAAGCTCCGCAGCGACTTGCGCCAGCGCCCGGCGTCAGGGTGGCCGATCTGCGCGAGTTCGAGGATGCGCGCCTCGGTGGCGGCGTAGGCCTGCCGCCCGGTGAGCGTCCCCCAGGCGAGGTGCACCGAGAGCCGCGACCCGCATCGAAACGCCGTGTTGGGCGACGAGATGCCGCCGGAGTAGCACAGCCCGCGCCGGTGGAGAAAGTCGCCGAGCGTGGCGTGCGCGACCGTCTCGCTGACAGGCTGCCGGTGCGTGCGCTGCGCCTCGGTGAGCGGATGGCCGAGCGCTGCGGGCACGACGACGGGCGCTTCGGCAGGATCGTTGAGGAGCGCGGCGGCGGATGCTTCGAGCGCGCGGGCCGCGTCGGGGACGCGGACACGACGGAGCGCCTCTCCATCGGGCGCGGCGAGCGGGCCCTCGTCCATGAACTGCCGCCACAGGGCTCGGCGGGTGTCGCGGTTGGGCAGCGGTCGAAAGACGCCCGTCTGCCGGTGCTCGTGCAGCGCGATGCCGTGCGCCGTAGCCCACCGCCGCACCGCCTTGTCGCGCGTGAACGTCACGGCTGACCCGTATTCCTCGTGCGCATGAACCGCAGCGATGCTGCCGCCCTCCGACGAGAGCGCGTCTCGCAGCCGGTCGAACGCCTCGGGCGCGTCGGCATGCAAGACGAGCACATCGCCGCCGTACTGCCAGAGCCGGGCGCGCAGGTCGGCGAGCGCCTCGGCCCACGCCGCCACGTGCAGCGGCCCGGTCTCTTCGGCGTGCAGGATGGTTGGCTCGAAGCAGAACACGGGCAGCACCGTCGTCCGCCGTGCCTGCGCCTCGGCAAGCGCCGCACGCAACGCTGGATTATCGGTGAGGCGGAAGTCCTGCTTGAGCCACCAGAGGACGGGCATGGGAGAAGGTTGGACGTGTGCAGGTGTGAATGTCTGGACGTAGGATGCCCTCCCCTTCAACACGCCAAACAGGTACAAGGCGATCCGTCAAGACGCTCTGTCTCACCCTGGGAATAGCAACTCAGCTCTCGACAACTCTTACCGGGTGTGCTCGTCGCCGATCAGCGTAATCTCAGGTCCAAGTCCTCGTATTTCTTCCAACTCCCCCAAGGCGTGTGGACAATCGGTCTGATCGGCGCTCACGGCCTCCGTTCGGCCTCCGCTGCGTTCCACTCGTCGCCCGATCCTACGGGATCGAGCTCCTCGTGCGCCTTCCGGAGACGCAAACGGCGTCTCGTGAGCACCTGACCCGATCAATGTCCACACGCCCTGGCGACAGCGTGCAGTTGCCCACAACGAGCGATCGGAGACTGGGAATACACGCCAGCACCCGCGACTCGTCAAGCGACAGCAACGCTGCATCTACGACAATCTGCTTGACGCCCGAAAGCCCTGCCGTCTTCTCTACATCGCCCCCATTGACTTGAACGCCTAGCAGGGTGACAGCGAAGACTTCTCGCTCCCACACATAGCCGCCGCCTATCTGCTCTATCCAATCCAGGATCGCTTGATTCTGGTCTGTGCTCATCTTTCCAGGCTGCATAGAGCGAGAGTCACAGCACCGTGACCCGCGTGTGCACCATGTCGGCGTCGCTCTGCACCCGCAGCGTGTAGGTCCCCGGCGGTAGGCCGCGCACGTCGAGTGTTGCGTCGCCCGGCGCAGCGGCGGTGGCGCGCACCCGGCGGCCCAGTACGTCGATCACCTCCAGGCGCAGCGGCACGACGGTGGGTGCGTCGATGCGCAGGTGGAGCAGGTCGCGCGTGGGGTTCGGGTAGACCTCGGTGATGCGCAGCGCCGCGCCCGTCGGCGCAGACGGGTCGATGCTCACCCGCACGCCCTCGACCTCGACGAACCGCGCCTGGGCAGCGCGCTCAGCATCGTGGCTTGCCACTGCCACGCCAAGGTAGACGACGGCATCCGCCTCGATCTCCGCTGTCGCGCACGGCGTCCATAGCACCTCGCCTGAGGGCCCCTCTCCGGTTGCCACCAGCATGCGCACTGTCGTCCCGACGCGTTCGAGCGCGAGGCGGTCCGGCGTCGCGACCGCCTGGCACGGAAGCACGCTGCCGGCGTCGCCCTCGGTCGCGCGCACGCGGAAACTCGGCGTGCCGTCGGTGGCAATCCGAGCAAACGCCAGCGCGTCGCGGCCTCGCAGCCCGGCCCGCAGCATCACGCCTGCAACGGCCCCCGGCGGCCCGGTGAGCGCGTCGAGCCTGGCCTCAAAGAGCCCGTCGCCGTCGAGGCGTTGGTAGGCGAAGCGTGCATAGTCGCGGGTGCTGTCGGGAGCGAGGCCGGTGCCGACGAGCGTGAGCGTACTGTCGCGCCAGTCGGCGTCGCCAGGGGTGCGGGTGCCGAGGTCGCGCGTGTGCCAGCCCTCGGGCAGGCCGTGCGGCGTCTCGGCGTGCAGGATCACGTCCCGCACGGTGGTGACCCCCACCGGGTCGGTGGCGGTGAGGCGGACGCGGTAGCCGACGTAGTCGCCGGGGATGCCATGGTCGGGGATCGGGAACAGCGACGACGCCCCGTCGGCCTCGAAGATGTCCGGGTGCTCGTGGATGTCGTGCAGCTGGAGCACGTTCCAGCGGACGGTCACGGCCTCGCCCTCGGGGTCGCGCACCTCGGCGTCGAGCCGCACCGCGCCGCCGATGGGCACCGTCGCGCCGTCCTCGGGCCGGAGCCGGACCACCTGGGGCGGCGCGGAACCGACCACCACATCGAGGAAGTAGCGCGCCGAGGCACCCTCGGGGTCGGTCACCACGAGCGTGGCCGTGTAGGCACCCGGCTCGGCGTAGGTGTGCGTCGGGGCCACCGCGTCGCTCGTCGTGCCGTCGCCCAGCGTCCAGACGTACGAGAGCGCACCGCCATCGGGGTCGAACGACGCCGCGCCGTCGAACGCGACCGTGCGGAACCCTTCGCCGAAGGGCGCACTCGCCGAAGCCACAGCCACGGGCCTAGCGTTCGTGTCCGCCCCGTCATAGCCCAACCGGTAGACCCGGCCAAAGGCGATGTCGATCCAGTGCAGCCACTCCGAGGCCGGATCGTAGCGCAACGCCACAGGGTAGCCCGCTTCGGTGCCGAAGACCTCGTGGCTCACCAAGCCCTTTGCGGTCGGGACGGCGGTCCCGATCCAACGGTAGGGGTAATCCGCGTAGAAGACACGTCCGTGATAGCGCGACGGATACGCGCTGCCCTCGTAGATCGCGCCACCGATGATCGAGCGGCTCTCCAGGTTGGGCAGCGACGAGAGGGCGGGGTCCCGGTGGCTCCACTGCGCCGCGGGCGCGGTCTGGCTCACCTCCGTGCAGACGATTCCCGGCGGCG
>JBCDFF010000276.1:0-6023 GCA_039178415.1 Bacteroidota bacterium | reverse complement strand
TGTGCGGTTGCGTAGGTACGTACCTCGGTACGATCAACGCGGCCAACTAAGCACCGTGCACCACTCCGCAAGGCGAATGCTGAGCGGTGAGCGTCGGCTCTTGATGGCAGTGTAGACGAAGCGACCTCGACGGCAGTCGTTTCGGGACGAGATGTGGCACGCAGCGATGCTGCGCGACCACGCGAACCTCGACCGGAGCGACTTGCTCTCAAACAGGTTGGTTTCAACAACGCTGTGCGGAGAGGGCCACCGTGCAAAGACCACAGAAAAGCCTGCGCTTCGGCGTGGGCTTTTCTTGTTCGGGGCCGTAGGATTGCCTCTCCATGGAAGGGAGCTCGCCTGCAATCGGTGTATCTTGCAAGTCTATCCTCGCCTGCCGATTCGCACGTTCCCGACCCGATGTATCCCGACCCGAAAGGCTTCGCGCACCCCGCGTCCGAAGAGGCAATCGTTGCCCAGTGGCAGGCCGAGCAGACCTTCGAGCAGAGCCTCGCCATTCGGGAGGGCGCGCCCCACTTCGTCTTCTACGAAGGCCCTCCGACGGCCAACGGTAAGCCAGGCATCCACCACGTGATGGCGCGCACCATCAAGGACCTGTTCTGTCGCTACAAGACGATGCAGGGCTTCCGGGTGGACCGGAAGGCCGGCTGGGACACACACGGCCTCCCCGTCGAGATCGAGGTCGAGAAGGCGCTCGAGCTGAAAGGGCGCGAGCAAGTCGAGGAATACGGTGTCGCGGAGTACAACCGCGCCTGCCGCGAGTCGGTGTTGCGCTACACCGACCTCTGGAACACCCTCACCCAGCGGATGGGCTACTGGGTGGACCTCGACGACCCGTACGTCACCTTCGAAAACGACTACATCGAGTCGGTGTGGTCCCTCCTGAAAAAGATCAGCGACACGCCCGGCCCCGATGGCGAGCCGCTTCTGTATCGCGGGCACAAGATTCAGTGGTACAGTCCTGGATCTGGTACCGTGCTCTCCAGCCATGAGGTCTCGCTTGGCTACAAAGAGGTGCAGGACCCGAGCGTTACGATCAAATTTCCTGTGCGCGGAGAAGCCGATACCTACTTCCTCGCCTGGACGACGACGCCGTGGACCCTCCCCTCGAACGCCGGGCTTGCGGTCGGTGCTGGGATCGACTACGCCAAAGTCAAACGTACCAACGAGGCGGGGGAGACCGAGTACGTCATCCTCGCCACAGCGCTCCTCGGAAAGGTGCTCGACGACAACACCGTCGAGATCGTGGACCAGATGACAGGCGCGGACCTCGTTGGGATGCGCTACGAGCCCGTCTTCTCCGCGTTCGAAGAGCAGCACGGAGCAGACGCCGCCTGGAAAGTCGTCGCGGCGGATTTCGTCTCGACGGAGGACGGCACGGGCATCGTCCACATGGCCCCGGCCTTCGGCGCGGACGACTTTCTCATCGGCCAGAAAGAAGGGCTGCCGATGTTCAACCCAGTGCAGGCCGACGGCACGTTCGATGGCACCTACCCCTTTATCGAGGGGCAGTGGTTCAAGGAAGCCGACAAGGCGATCAGCCGCGACCTGCGCCAGCGTGGGCTGCTCCTGAAGCACCAGACCTACCTCCACAACTACCCGCACGACTGGCGCAAGGGCACGCCGCTCATGTCGTACCCGGTCGACTCGTGGTTCATCCGCACGACCGCGATCAAAGACCGCCTCGTCGCGCTCAACAAGACGATCAACTGGCAGCCAGAAGGCATCGGGACGGGCCGCTTCGGCGCGTGGCTCGATGGGAACGTGGACTGGGCGATCAGCCGCATGCGCTACTGGGCCACGCCGCTCCCGATCTGGGAGAGCGACCGCGACCCCAACCACGTCGAGGTCATCGGCACGATCGCCGAGCTGCGAGCGAAGTGCGGCGGCAGCTTCCCCGACGAGGCGATCAACCCCGAGACCGGCGACGTCGACCTGCACCGCCCGTATGTGGATGCGATCACATGGCCGGACGGCGAGGGCGGTACCATGCGCCGCGTCCCGGACCTCCTCGACGTGTGGTTTGACTCCGGCGCGATGCCGTACGCGCAGTGGCACTACCTCGCCTCCGTCCCCGACGACGAGCAGGACCCTGAGGCCGTCGCGCAGTTCAAGGCCAACTTCCCCGCCGACTTCATCGCCGAAGGTGTCGATCAGACGCGTGGGTGGTTCTACACGCTCCACGCCATCGCCGCGCTCACGCAGGACTCAGTCTCCTACGAAAACGTCGTCGTGAACGGCCTCGTCCTCGACGCCGACGGCCAGAAGATGTCGAAGTCGAAGGGCAACGCCGTGGATCCGTTCGCGACGATCGCCGAGCACGGTGCGGACCCGGTGCGCTGGACGCTCATGGCCGCCAGCCCGCCGTGGGAGAGCCTGCGCTACGACGACGCCCGCGTCCTCGAAACGCGCCGCAAGCTCTTCGGCACGCTGACGAACACGTACAGCTTCTTCGCCACCTACGCCAACATTGACGGCTTCAGCTACACCCTCTCCACTCGGATGCCCGTCGCCGATCGTGCTGAGCTCGACCGCTGGGTGCTGAGCCGCCTCCAGACGACCATCGCGGAGACGACGGCAGCATACGATGGCTACCATCCCACGAAGGCCGCGCGCGCCATCGAGACGTTCGTGGACGACCTCTCGAACTGGTACGTCCGCCGCGGCCGACGGCGCTACTGGAATAAAGTCGAAGGTCACGGGTCGCAGGTCGAAGGTCGCAACCAGAATGACCTGGGACCTGTGACCTCAGACTTGGGACCCGACAAGCAGGCCGCCTACCAGACGCTCTACGAGTGCCTGCTGACGGTTGCGCAACTCATGGCCCCGCTCGCGCCGTTCTACAGCGAGTGGCTGTTCGGCAACCTCGCCGCAGGTCGGGACGATTTTCCTGCATCCGTCCATCTGACTGACTTTCCCCGAGTGTCGGACGGTGAGCGTGATGGTGCGCTAGAGTACCGCATGGCCGTCGCCCGCTCGGTCGCGTCCACCGCGCTCGCACTCCGCAACGAGGCGCAGCTCAACGTCCGGCAGCCGCTCGGCACGCTGCGCGTGGTGACGGGCAGCGCAGGCGTCGATGAGGCCGCGCTCACCGCCGTGGCCGACATCGTGCGCGAGGAGGTGAACGTCAAGACGGTCGAGGGCATCGCCGCCGACAGCGGCCTTGTGCAGAAGACGGCCAAGCCCAACTTCAAGGCGCTCGGGCGACGCCTCGGCAAGCAGATGAAAGTGGCCAACCAGGTCATCCGCGCGCTCCCGACGGACGACATCGTCGCCTACGAGCAGACCGGTATGCTCACCCTCGACCTCGATGGAGAGGCGGTCACCTTCGGCGAGGGCGACATCGATGTGCAGAGCGAAGGCCTCGACGGGCAGCTCGTTGGGCAGGACACCGTCACGCATGCCAACGGCGACGAGACGAGCGTGGTCGTGGCGCTAGACCCAACGCTCACAGACGACCTCCGCTCGGAAGGCTACGCCCGTGAGTTCGTCAACCGTGTCCAGGCGCTCCGCAAGCGCGCGGACTTCGAGGTGACCGACCGTATCGCGATCGCGTTTGCCGCAGAATCGTTCCTTGTCGAGGCGCTCAGGACGCATGCGGCGACGATTCGGAACGAGACCTTGGCCGTCACGTTGCACGCCTCCGATCATCCAGAGGGTGAAACGGTCGAAACGTTCGCCGACCGCGAGGCTATCGACGGCACCCCCATCACCATCGGCCTGAGGCGCGTGCCGGCACCGGCTGCCGCAGCCGACGCCTAGCCCGTGTACCGACCTCCACTTATGGCAGAAGTACAGAACCCAGACCTGAAGACCGGCCGCCCAACGCCCTTCTCCGACGACGAACTCGCCGAGTTCCGACAGCTCATTCTGGACAAGCGCGCGGCCTCCATCGAAGAGATCGAGGCGATGCGCGCGCAGATCGCGGAAGCCCGCGACGCAGAGTCCGACTCGGCCTACTCGTTCCACATGGCCGACGCAGGCACCGACGCGATGGAGCAGGAGAAGCGCTATCTGATGATCGCGCGTCAGCAGAAATACGTCGGGTACCTTGACCGTGCGCTCACTCGGATCGAGAACAAGACGTACGGCATCTGCAAGGTCACGGGGGCGCCCATCGCGAAGGAACGCCTCCGCGCCGTGCCGCACACCGAGATCAGCATCGCCGCGAAGCTGAAGCAGAAGAAGGGGAAGAGCTAGACCGTCGTCATTAGTCTTTGGTAGTTGGTCGTGCAACATCCTACTAGTCCCCAGTCTCCCGCAGCGCCCCATCCGCAGTTTGCCTATGTCCGAGAGGTCGGCGGCATTGAGGAGGTGCGGCACCGCACGAATGGGCTGACGGTGCTGCTGCTGCAGCAAGCCGCGGCGCCCGTCGTGACGTTCATGGTGACCTACGGCGTCGGCAGCCGCAACGAGCACGCCGGGCTCACCGGGGCTACGCACCTGCTCGAACACCTCATGTTCAAAGGCACCGAACGCTTCAACAAGGCCGCGGGGCAGACCATCTTCAACGTGCTCCAGCGCGTTGGGGCCCAGGTCAACGCAACCACGTGGTACGACCGCACCAACTACTATGCGTTGCTCCCCAAGGAGCACCTTGGCCTCGCCGTCGAGATTGAAGCCGACCGGATGCGTGGTGCGCTCGTCCGCGACAAAGACCTCGCCAGCGAACGCACCGTCGTGCTCAATGAGCTCGACCGCGGCGAAAATGAGCCGCTGCGCAAGCTACTGCACGCTGTCTGGAGCGTCGCCTATGTGGCACATCCCTATGGGCACCCCACCATCGGCTGGCGCTCCGACGTGGAGACCGTCGAGGCCGCCGACCTCCGGCATTTCTACGATACCTACTACTGGCCGTCGAACGCTACCGTCTCCGTCATCGGTGACTTCGACCGGACCGAGGCGCTCGCACTCGTAGACCAGCACTTTGGTCACATCCCGGCCGGGGCGCCTGTGGGCGGCGATGGGGCCGAGCCGCTCGTGAGCCCGCAGTCGGTCACGCGCGAGCCTCCTCAGATCGGCGAACGCCGCCTCGTAATCCGCCAAGCTGGACAGCTCGGGGCGGTCCTCTGTGCCTACAAGGCCCCATCCGGCCTCGATATCGACGCCGATGCCCTCGATGTGTTGGCTACAGCGCTCACCTCAGGGAAGTCGAGCCGCCTCTACCGCCGCCTGACGGACGAGGGGTTGACTACCTCGACGTTTGCTTACTTCCCACGACTGCGCGACCCCGGCCTGTTCATGGTCTACGGCGCGCTCGCCCCCGATGTAAAGCATGACATTGTGGAGACGACACTGCGCTCGATCCTCGTAGAGATCGCTGAACATGGCATCACCGAAGCGGAGCTCGAACGAGCACGCCGTCAGACGGTCGCACAGGACGCCTTCGGGCGGGACGGCCCCTACGCCATCGCTAGCCAACTCAATGAAGCCATCGCCGTGGGCGATTGGACGCTGTATGCAACCTATCGAGATCGCATTGCAGCGGTGACGGTGGATGACGTGCAGCGCGTTGCTGCTGCAGTCTTCGCCGACGAGCAGATCACCGTGGGCCACTACGTCCCGGAGCCTGCTCAAACCTAGCATTGCACCGCGAGGAGCCCCAGCTTCTCGGCGAGAAGGGGGCAGTACGGCTCAGTTCAGGTGGACATTCCACGTGTTCCCTGGAATGGACGAGGAGGGTACCCGCAGGGTACCCCCGTAGGAACCCGGCTCGCGGTCGTGTCCCGGGGCCCACGTGGGCATCGGCACGAACGAGTTGTGGAACACGCTGGGGGTTGGCTCTACCGGAGGGGTGCGGACAGCGATAGCCAGCAAGCCTCCGATAAGCACGAAGGGAACCACAAATGAAACGAAGAAGAGGACGAAGGCAAGCATGGCGATAGACAGGCGTTCGGGAGATGTGCTGACGTGACAAACGTCCAAAACGTCCACTAGGTTGCCTCAAAATCACAAGTGTTCGGGTTCTGCTGTGTCAGGCGCAGGGCACGGGGATGCGCGCTGTCCACCTGTCGCGTTTTGGC
>JBCDFF010000275.1:0-6053 GCA_039178415.1 Bacteroidota bacterium | reverse complement strand
TTCCTAGACGGCGCGTTCGCGTTCGGGCTCACCAAGGACCTGGTCCTTCGAGAGGGGTTGCGCAAAGGGCGCGTGCTGTCCATCGCCGAGCAGCAGCGCCTGCTTGAGCAAGACGAGCAACTCCGGGCACGGCGCAAGGCGATCGACTACCTCAGCTACAAAGCGCGGACGACCACCGAGGTACGGCGCAAGCTGCGCGACACGGGCTTCGGCGAGGCGGCGACGGACGACGCCGTGGCCCGCATGCAAGAACTCGGCTATCTCGATGACGACGCCTACGCCAAGGCCTACGCGCGAGGCCGGTTCTCAGGGCGGGGCTATGGCCCGCAGCGCATCCGAACGGACCTGATGAAACGCGGCCTCGACCGCCAAGTCATCGACGCTGCGCTCGACGACTTCGCCGATCCAGACGACCTGTTCGAAACGGCGCTCCGCCACGGCGAGAAGCGCTGGGACCGGCTGGCGAGCGAACCCGACCCCCGCAAGCGCCGGAAGAAGACCTACGACTTCTTGCTCCGACGCGGGTATGGGTTTGACACCGCACGCCGCGTCGTGGACGCCCTCGAAGCTTCGTGAACCGAGCGGCCTGCTGTGCGAGGGCGTCACACTAAGTCCGCAGACACATTGAGTCTGATTGGTAGCGTCTGTTGCAATGCGGCGAGAGGAGTTCCCCACCTGGAGGAGGGACAGGGGTGGTTGACGAGGGAGGCACAGAGCCTATCAGAATGAGGCTGCCTAGGACTGAGGCTGCCTAGGACTAGGGACCTATCCGGGAAGTGCTCATCGTCCTCCACGGGGATTAACGCGCCGGTGCAAGGCGGGATACCCAGCCACAGTGCCGAGGCAGTGGTCCGGCTGAGACAGCGCGCTGCCGTGGGTGCGCTGGAGCCTAGGAACCTACGCGCTGGATTGCAGGCGAGCGTGTCGAGAGCGACCTCGCAGCGGTACCTTTCCGCCGCTCAGCCACCAGTTCCCCCGCTCCGTTTTGCTGCGCCAGTTTGGCTCCGACCAGATCCTACGCGACGACCGCGCCGTCGTCACGACGGGCACGTTCGATGGTGTCCACACGGGACACGAGGCCATCGTGGAGTACCTCGTGTCGCACGCCCGCGAGACCGGCGGCGTGGCCACGGTGGTGTCGTTCGACCCGCACCCGCGCGAGGTGCTCGCCGCCCAGCCGATTCCGCTGCTGACGACGCTGTCCGAGCGCGCCGACGCGTTTGAGGCGCTGGGCCTCGACCGCTTCGTGGTGCTCCCCTTCACGCGTGACCTGTCGCTCTTGGAGCCCGAAGCCTACGTCCGTGACGTGCTCATCGACACCGTTGGCCTCCGCGAGATCGTGATCGGCTACGACCACCGCTTCGGCCGCCACCGGCGCGGCGACCGCGCGCTGCTGGAGCGCCTCGGTGCGGATCTAGGCTTCACCGTCGACGTCATTCCCGAACAGATCGTCGCAGGCGTGACGGTCAGTTCAACCAAAATCCGCACCGCGCTCCTCGGCGAGGGCGACGCGACGAAGGCTACCGAACTGCTCGGACGGCCCTACAGCTTCGCGGGCACGGTCGTGCGCGGCGACCAGCGCGGGCGCACCATCGGCTTCCCAACGGCCAACATCCACCCCGAGGAGGCGCGCAAGCTCATCCCGAAGGCGGGCGTCTACGCGGTGCTCGTCGATCACGAGGGCCCTGCTCATGGGAGAGGGGCACAGGGCACGAAGCGCGAGACCGTACGCTACGGCGGCATGATGAACATCGGCCACCGTCCCACCTTCGAGGACGACGGGGCCGTCCGCATCGAGGCGCACCTCTTCGGGTTCGCGGGCGACCTCTACGGCGAGCGGCTGCGCGTGCACCTCATCGGGCGCATCCGCGACGAGCAGCGCTTCGACGGCATCGACGCGATCCGAGCGCAGCTGGAAGCCGACCGCACGGCGAGCCGGGCGATGCTCGCTGCGTCGTCCGCTGAGTAGGTAGCTAGGGTGTGAGCCGAGCGCCACCTCGTCGTGAACGTGGTGTGAGGTTGCTCGTCTATGTTGAGTGCGGTCGGTCCCGACCCTCTCAACCCTCCGTCACGTTCGCTCGTCCAGTCATGCGTTCTCATCTTGCTGTCGTCGCAGCCCTCGCAGTCATGCTGGCAGCAGCGCCCCTGGCTGCGCAGTCGCCGCCCGAGTTCCGCTTCGTCCCGCCGGGCTCGCAGCCGGAGACCGACTACGGGCGTCCGATCGCCTTCGAGGGCGACCTCGTCGCGATCGGCGCGAACACGTTTGCCGGCAACCCGCGCAATGGCGAGGTCTTCCTCTATCGGCGCAGCGGACCAAACGCCTGGGCGTTTTTCCAGCGCCTGACGCCCACCGGGGCGGTCGTGGACGGTTCGGACCGGAGCACCGGTTTTGGCCAAGGCCTGGCGATCTCGCCAGACGAGCGCGTCATCGTAGTAGGCGACCCAGACGATGACGAACTGGGGTTTGACTCCGGCGCGATCTACATTTTTCTCCGCCAGCCCGACGGGACGTATCAGCAGTCGGCCAAGCTGTTCAGCCCCTTTGGCGGGCGTGACATGTTTGGCCGCATGATTGTCTACGGCGACGACGGGCGCTTCGTGGTGACCGCGCCGCGCGCCGACGGACCGAGCGGGCAGTCGTTCGCTGGAGCCCTGTTCGTGTATGACGAAGTGACGCCGGGCACGTTCGCGTTCCAGCAGACCGTGTTCTCACCTGAGCCGCTGACGGTCCAGGAGTTCGGGCGCACCGTGGCCTTCGACGGGACCACGCTCGTGGTCGGTGTGCCGAGCCTGGCGTCTACCGCGGGGGTTGCCTTCGTGCTGCGCGAGCGAGGCGGGCAGTGGACCCAGGTCGCTCGGTTCCAGGGGGAGAACTTCTTTGACGACCTCGGCAATGAGGTCGCGCTTGATGGCAGCACGCTCGCCATTGGCGTGCCGGACGCGGGGCCTCCGACGGTACCGGGCGAGATCAACATCTACCGCGAGACCGCCCCCGACATGTGGACGCTGGAGACGACGCTCACCAACCCGGACCCGCGCGCCTTTGGCGAGGGCGGCGTTTCGTTCTTCGGCGGCTGCCAGATCGTGATTGCTGGAGATCGTCTTGCGGCGTGTGGGCTGACGCCGGTCTCCGTCGGCGCGGCACCTGAGGGCGGCCCGGGCTTCGCGTTTGTGTACGAGCGCGGCGACGACGGCTGGACGCTGATTGACACCATTGAGCCGTCCAACGGCACCAACGAAGACTTCTTCAGCCAGGCCCTCGGCTTCGATGGCACGACGCTCGTCGCCGGGGCCCCGCGCAGCAACGTGTTCGGGCCCAGGGTGGGCGCGGCCTACGCCTATCGCCTAGACGGTGCCCCGCCGCCTCCGCCGCCAGGTGACGACCTGGAAGCGCCGGCACTCAGCGGGAGCATCGCAGGCCGCCAGTACGAGGGCGTTGCGCGCGATGACCGGCCCGATGACACCGGCATTGCGTCACTCACCCTGCGAGATGCGACCAACCTGCAACTCGATCCCGACGCGTTCACACCGGGCGACGGGGTCGTTGACTTCGCGATCACGCTCGTTTCGCCGCGTGAGCAGGGGAAGGGCTTCGTCGTTGCAACGGACGGGGTCGGCAACGAAGCCGAGTTGTGGGTGTGCTCCGATGGCTGCCCGCCGCCTGGCGGCACGCCGCCGCCCGGCATGGACGAGACGCCGCCCTCGGTAACAGGCTCGATCCAGCGCACGGCCTTCCAGGGCACGGCGAGCGACAGCGGCTCCGGCATCGCCTCGGTCGCGCTCGGCGGCGACGCCGCGAACCTGCGCCTCACCGTCGACGCGTTCACGGCAGGTACAGCGGAGGTCGAGTTCACTGTGCGGCTCATCGATCCGCGGCAACCCGGTTCAGGGTCCGTGGTCGCACTAGACGTAGCCGGCAACGCAGGCACGCTGTTCGTCGACAGCGAGAACCGAAATCGAGGGGCGGCTGTCGTGGTGGCGGCATCCGAAGCGCTCCCGGCCGTGCCGACGCTACAGGCGGCGTTCCCGAATCCGTTCGCGTCGCGCTCGCGGATCGACTTCGCGGTGCCTGAGGCGATGCCCGTGCGCCTATCCGTGTTCGACGTGCGAGGTCGGCTGGTAGCGGTACTGCTCGCAAGCACCGTTCCGGCGGGGCACCACAGCCGTGAACTCGACGCAGCGGTGCTGCCGAGCGGCGTCTACCTGGTGCGCTTCGAAGCGGGCGCCCACGTCGACACGCAGCGCGTGGTGGTGCTTCGCTAGCCTGCACGTATGCAAGAGCATGACTAGGATGAAGGACGGTTGAATCGTACCGGGTGAACCACTATCTTGGGCGCTTCTTCGCACAAAGGCGTATCCCTGTGACGAACGGCACGACCTTCGCGGCGTAGACTCTCACCTGCGACGAGCACGCTGACTTCGCTCCCCACCGGCAAGTCTATCTGACTCCCGACGACGAAATCCGCTCCGCCCGTCCACTTCCTTAGCATCGTAGCATCTAACGAGGTGGCATGATCACCAAAACACGTAAGCAAGAGCTCATCGCCCGGTTCGGGGCAAACGAGCAGGACACCGGCAAGCCCGAGGTCCAAATCGCCATTTTCACCGACCGCATCGTCGAGTTGACGGAGCACATGAAGCAAAACCCGAAGGACCACACGTCCCGGCGCGGCCTGCTCAAGCTCGTCGGCAAGCGCCGTCGTCTCCTCGACTACCTGATGGCCAACGACATCGAGCGGTACCGGACCATCATCAAGGAGTTGGGCATCCGTAAATAGCCCCCGCAGCGGCGGCTTCTCACCCGAGGAGCCGCCGCGCTCGTTTTTTACACTCCCGTTGTCCCACTTCGTGTCATCCTGAACTCGATTCAGGATCTCAGCAATCTCGACGAGATGCTGAACCGAGTTCAGCATGACAAGAATGCACGAAGGAATCGGTGCCGAAAACGAGACCGTATCTTCAGAAACGGAGCAAGGCGCTCCGTCCCGCACCGCACCGCCATCACCCCGTTCCGGCAGTCAGTTCCCACCGAGCGATCTCCAGCAAGCGCCCACGCGCCGCCGTGTTGGCCATCGTTCGATTGAAACTGATTCCCGGCGTCCGCCTCGCCCAAGACTTGCTCTTGGCACAAGCCGACGTAGGACGCGGGTCAAGGCCGCCAGGGACTCAGCCTGGCATGCGGTGCATCCCCCAACAGGTCGCGCGCATCATCGCGCGCGCCCGCAACACCGCATAGCATGAACGCTATTACGCAAACCATCGAAGTGGGTGGCAAGACCATTCACATCGAAACGGGCCGCCTCGCCAAGCAGGCGACCGGCTCCGTCGTCGTCCGACTCGGCGACACCATGGTGCTCACTACCGTCGTCGTCGCGGACGACGTGCGCGAGGGCCAGAGCTTCTTCCCGCTCACCGTCGACTACCGCGAGAAGTACTCCGCCGCAGGCAAATTCCCCGGCGGCTTCCTGAAGCGCGAGAACCGGCCCTCGGACAAGGAGGTGCTCACGAGCCGCCTCATCGACCGCACGATCCGCCCGCTCTTCCCGGACGGCTTCATCAACGAAGTCCAGATCATCACTGGCGTCTACAGCGCCGACTTCGAAATCGACGCCGACATGCTCGGCGGCGTGGGGGCCTCGGCGGCGCTCAGCGTCACCGGCGCTCCGTTCGACGGCCCGACCGCGCACGTCCGTGTGGGTCGCGTCGATGGCGAGTTCATCCTCTTCCCGACCAAGGCGGAGCGCGCCGAGAGCGACTTCGACCTCGTGGTCGCCGGTAAGGAAGACGCGCTCGTGATGGTCGAGGGCGAGATGGACGAAGTCTCCGAAGACGCTATGATGGACGCCTTCGACTTCGCCCACGACGCCATCAAGACGATCATCGCCGGCATCAAGGAACTGCGCGCCAAGTACGAGGCCGACCGCGGCGCCATCGCGCCGATGGAGTACACCACGACCGCCCCCGACCCGGCACTCGTGGCTGACATCTACGACCGCGTCAAGGACGCCGTCGAGGCGCACCTCCGCAAGCCGTACGCGAAGGCCACCTTCTAC
>JBCDFF010000274.1:0-6063 GCA_039178415.1 Bacteroidota bacterium | reverse complement strand
TCGTCGCGCGCAATCGGCTTGTTGGTCGGGATGACCGCGACGTTGAGGTTGTAGATCTTGCTGAACTCCTCGGCCTCCGTCTCCGCCGTACCGGTCATGCCGGCGAGCTTGGCGTACATGCGGAAGTAGTTCTGGAGCGTGATCGTGGCGTAGGTCTGCGTCGCCGCCTGGACGGTCACGTTTTCTTTCGCCTCGATGGCCTGGTGGAGGCCGTCGGAGTAGCGCCGCCCAGAGAGCACGCGGCCCGTGTGCGTGTCGACGATCTGGACTTTGTTCTCCTGGACGATGTACTCGATGTCCTTCTCATAGAGCGTGTAGGCGCGCAGGAGCTGGTTGACGGCGTGGATGCGCTCGGAGCGGTTCGAGTAGCGGCTGTAGAGCTCCTGCTTCTGGCGGTCGGTCTCCATCGCCATGTCGCGGAGCTCTTCCATGACGCGGGCGTCGGCCTCCTCGCTCGACAGGCCCTCGGCTTTCACTTCCTCGTAGAGCGTCTCCTTCTGCTCCTTGAAGCCGCGCTCGATCTGGGCAATCTCGTCGCCCATGTCGGGAATGATGAAGAACGAGATGTCCTCGCCGACCTGCTTCGCGACGAGCGCGCGGCCCTTGTCGGTCATCTCCAGGCCATGCTGCTTCTCGTCGACGGCGTAGTAGAGCTCGTCGTCGACGACGTACATCTGCTTGCCGGAGTCCTGGAGGTAGAAGAACAGCGTCTTCTGGATGAGCGCCTCAACGCCCGGCTCCTGCTTGAGCTTGGTGAGCTGCTTGTTCTTCGGGAAACCGCGGTCGGCGCGGAGCAGCGCGATGCCCGCCTGGTCACGAAGCTCGGCGGTTTTCTTCTTGTCGCCGCCTGCCTCGGCCAGTTCCATCTCCTTCAGGAGCCGCTGGCCCTCGGCGACGAACTTGGCGACGAGCCGCTTCTGCTGCTCGACGAGGTGGCCGACGGCCGGGCGCAGCTGGACGTACTGGTCGACGTCGGCCTGCGGGACGGGGCCGGAGATGATGAGCGGCGTCCGCGCCTCGTCGATCAGGACCGAGTCGACCTCGTCGATGATGGCGAAGTGGTGGTGCTGCTGGACGAGCTGCGCCGGGTCCACGACGAACGAGTTGTCGCGGAGGTAGTCGAAGCCGAACTCGTTGTTGGTGCCGTAGGTGATGTCGGCGAGGTAGGCGTCCTTGCGGCCCGCCGAGTGGGGCTTGTGCTTGTCGATGCACGCGACGGTGAGGCCGTGGAACTCGAAGATGGGGGCCATCCACTCCGAGTCGCGCTGGGCGAGGTAGGGGTTGACCGTGACCACGTGGACGCCGCGCCCGACGAGCGCGTTGAGGTAGATCGGCGCGACGGCCACGAGCGTCTTGCCCTCGCCCGTCTTCATCTCGGCGGCGTTGCCGCGGTGCAGCGTGATCCCGCCGATGAGCTGCACGTCGTAGGGGATCATGTTCCACTCGATCTCCGAGCCGCCCGCGGTCCAGGACTGGCCAACCATGCGGCGGCACGTCTCCTTCGCGACGGCGAACGCCTCGGCGAGGATGTCTTCGAGGATGTCCTCGACGGTGTCGAGCCACTCGGCGTCGAGGTCTTCGAGGTCGCGGTAGAGCGCCTGGCGGTCGCGGAAGCTGAGCGTCTCGAGCTCGGCGGCCTGGCCGTCGCCACCGACGGGACCCTCGGTCGCTGTGGCCGAGCGGAGGCGCTGCTCGATCTCGCGCTGCTCCTCCTCGATGCCCTGGACGGCTTCGCGGATGCGCGCCTTGAAGGCGTCGGTCTTGGCGCGGAGGTCGTCGTCGGAGAGGGGTTGGAAGGCCTCGGCGTGTTGGTTGATCTCGTCGACGAGCGGGTCGAGCTTCTGGAGCTCGCGCTCGTTGCTGTCGCCGAAGAGTTTCTTGATGAAGTTGATCATGCGTGCGAGCCGGGTCGGTCGGCAGAGCGGAAGGTCGGGGAGGCGGGGGAACGGGCCGAAGCGGCGTGTCAGACGTTGGGGGTGTCAGACGGCGTAGGAGCGGGCACGGATTCAGCCCTGGACGCAGCGGCGGCGAAAGTACGATATTGCCTCGCGCGTTCAGGCGTGTGCGTCCGCCGTTTCGGCAGACCTGGCCTACGCGCAACGAGCGTGCCGCACGCGCCCCTACAGCCGAGTTGGCACGCGACGTGCCCTGCACCGTTCCGGGGGGTGCCCTTCTGCCCACGCGTTTCGCCCCGTTTTAACCGCTACCCCACCGCACGACCTCGCCTCTGGAGCTTGTTTCGGACGACGTGTTAAGGTTTCCGCTCCGCTGTGGCCGTGACGCCGCGGCTCTTGCGACCCTTGACCCACGACCTACGACCCACGACCCTTCCTTCCGATGCGGCTTCTATTCGCGGCCCTCGCGCTTCTTCTCACGGCGGCTCCGTCCTTCGCGCAGACGCCCGACCGCTACGCGCAGTTCAAGGTGCTCGGCCTTGCCCCGTCGGCGCGGGCGACCGCGCTGCAAGGCTCCGTCGGCGCGATGTACGGCGACGACCCGGTAGCGCACTTCTACAACCCGGCGCTGCTCAACCGGCAGATGGACCGGCAGGTGGCGGTGAGCTACCTCAACCACCTGGCTGACATCTCGGCAGGCTCGGCGCTCTACGTCCGCGACATCGAGCGCCTCCAGGGCACGCTCGCGGCGAGCTTTCGCTACTTGTCGTACGGCGAGTTCGAGCGGGCCGACCAGAACGGCGTCCGCGACGGCTCGACGTTCGGCGCGGGCGACGTGGCGCTCTCGGTCAGCTACGCCCGCGCGCTCACCGCCGACGAGCGCCTGCGCGGTGGCGCGACCATCCACGCGCTCTTCGCCACCCTCGACGACGCCAACGCGTCCGCCCTTGCGTTCGATGCTGGGGTAGCCTACACCATCCCCGAGCAGCGCCTCACCGTCAGCGCCGCCATCGTGAATGCGGGCACGGTGTTCTCGTCGTTCGGCGAGGAGGACGACACGCTCCCCTTCGACCTACGGCTGGCCGTCGCCAAGCGGCTCGCGAACGTCCCGCTCCAACTGACTGTCACGGGCTACGACCTCGCCGACCTCACCGAGGGCGCGGGCAACGCCGCCAACCGGGTGCTCAACCACGTGACGGTCGGCGGCGAGCTCTACTTCGGCTCGGCGTTCATGCTCCGCGCGGGCTACAACGACCGCCTCCGCGACGAACTCAACCCGCAGGGCCGCTTCGACATCGCAGGCGTGGGACTCGGCTTCGGTCTCAACATTCGACGCGTGGGCTTCGACTATGGCTACTCGGGCTGGTCGGAGGTCGGTGGGCTGCATCAATTTTCGCTGCGGACCCGCCTCTAGCGGCTCGTTTTCGGCGATCCGCCCCCCTCGGCACGCGTTGGGCTCTCGGAACCCGCACGCTGGCGTAGGCTTTGCGTGGTCGCCCTTCCTCGCCCGAGCACGTGGGTGCGCTTCCGTGGTGCATTCGTAGCTTGGGTTCGCTCTCCCCTGACTCATCCTGCTCTCGACCATGTGCGCTTCCCACCGTCCGCTCGCGGTCCTCACGCTCTTCGCTCTGCTCTTGGCTGTCGGCTGCGGCGGCACCCGCGGAGCCTCCGACGCCGACGACCCAACCGTTCCGCCCCCCAACACGGCCACCGACACCGGCGCGGCCTTCGACATCGAAGTCGGCGAGTCGCTCACGCTCAACCAGTATGGTGACCGCATCGTCTTCAACCGCGTGGTGAGCGACAACCGGTGCCCGGAGAACGTTGCTTGCGTGCAGGCGGGGCGTGCGCTCCTCAGCATCACCTACATCGCGGAGGATGTCGCCTCGACGTACACAATGGAGATCCCTGGCGGCGTCCGCCCGACGAGCCGCGAGGGCACGCACCTCTGGGTGGAAGCACGCGGCAACCGCTTCACGTTGCTGGGCCTCGGCCCCTACCCCGGCTCCGAGGCGCCCGCGGACATGCCGAAGACCGCCACGATGAAGGTCGAGCCGGTGACGCTGGTCCGCCCGGGCGGCTGACGCCCCTGTGGGCGATGGCCGGCTCAGGTGAGCCGCTCCACAAGCACGCGGTGCCGGGGAAACGCCTCGAGCATGGCGGCCCGCTCGGCGAGTTCGAAGTCAGCGAAGTCGAAGCCCGGCGCGACGGTGCAGCCCACCAGCGCATAGTCAGCCCCCGCGTCCACGGTCGCCCCAAACCAGACGCCGCCGGGAACGACCTGCTGCGGACGCTGGCCAGCAGCGAGGTCCAGGCCCAGATGCAAAGCATCGTACGCGCCCGCTCCTGTGAGCATGTGGATGGTGAGTGGGCCGCCCGCATAGAGATGCCACCCCTCGTCTGCTGTGATGCGGTGGAGGCGCGACACGTCGCCCGCGCGGAGCAGGAAGTAGATCGCGGTGGACGCCGCACGCGGCTGGCCGTCTTTCCCCGTGACCGCGTGGGCTGCGCGGTAGGTTTCGCGGAAGAAGCCGCCCTCGGGGTGCGGTAGGAGGCCGAGGGCCTCGATCCAGGTCTGGGCAGAAGGGTGCATGGCCCTAATCTACCGCCCCCCGGACTGGATGCGGGCGCTCACGAGCGGGAACCCGCCTCACGCCACGCGGCGCAGCAGAGGACGTTCGACGATGCGGAGCGTGTGCCCGTCGCCTTCGGCGTGGACCGTGGGGGCTGGGGCTGGGTCGAGGGGCGTCGGGTCGCTCGGCACGGGGCCGCGCTGGGCGGCGCGCCACCGCATCACACGCTGGGCAAGCATCTGACGCCGGACGCGGCGGGCACGCAGCCGCTGCGCACGGTGCAGGATCGTGTTGAGTTGGAGCCGCAGCCCCTCCGCCGTCCGCGCCCCGATGCCGGGGAGGGCCTCCACGCGTCCGTCGAGGAGCGCGCGCTCGAGCGTCGCGAGCGACGAGAGGCCGAGGTCTGCGACGAGCCGCCGCGCGAGGTCGGGGCCGATGCCTGGCACGGTGCGGAAGAGCGCCTCGGGATCGGCGACCTCCATCAGGCGGTCGTAGAGCCGGATGCGGCCCGTCTCGATGTAGTCGGCAAGGTGGGCGGCGAGGTTGAGGCCCACGCCGTCGAGCGCTTCGAGCGCCTTCGCGCCGCCCTCGACGTAGCGCACGACGACGGGCTCGTCCTCGGCACGCAGCGACTCGGCGGCGTTGAGGTAGGCGCGCACTCGGTAGGGATTGGGCTCCTCAATGCGCACGAGGAGCTCGGCCATCGCGCCGAGCACGGCGGCCAGTTCGTCGTTGGTCGGCCCGAGCGGGGCGGGCACGGTAGGCTTTTGAGCAAGAGAAACAGGCGTCATCATGGGAGTCCTCAGGGGGTCGGTCCACAAGGTGGGGTGGATACGAACCCAAGGTAGACGGCCCTGATGACACCGTTCTGTCACAGCTTAACACGGCGCGGAACGGAGAAACGAAACCTCGGAGAGGCAGCGATTGGGCCTCACCACCAACGCGCTGCCCCAGCACCCGACCTTTATCCGCCGAGGGCCTCCCGCAGCTCCGCAAGCGACGCGCGCAGTTCGGCTACCTCAGCTTCCAACGTGGCTACGCGCTCTGTGAGGGAGGCACGCGTCTCGCTGTCCAGCGCCGCCTCCTCGCCGGATACCACGGCCCCGTCCGGCGTCTCGTAGGCGCTCAGGTCGGGCTCGCCGGCGAGCAGGTGCGCCCAGCGGTCGGCGGACTGCCCCGCCTGACGCGGCAGTAGTACCACGAGCGGCTCGGGCCGGTCGGCCAGCCGATCAAGCACCTCTTGCACAGCGTCCGTGGAGGCGAAGTCGTGCATCCGCCCGGTGCGGTTGCGGATCTCACCCGACGTCTGCGGGCCCCGCAGGATGAGCACGGCGAGCGTCGCCAGCCCGGACTCGTCGAGCCCGAAGCGAGGTCCGAAGGCGTGGCGGTATTTCGTCACGCGGCCGCCGTCGCTCGTCCCGGCCATGCGGAAGCGCATCAGCCGGTCGAGAGCCTGGCGCACGTCGCGCTCGGAGAGGCTCATCACCGGGTCGCGGCCCGTCTTCTGGTTGCACGCCGCCACGAGCGCGTTGGTGGACATCGGGTAGTAGTCCGGCGTGGCAAGGCTTTTTTCGATGAGCGCTCCCGCCACGCGG
>JBCDFF010000273.1:0-6065 GCA_039178415.1 Bacteroidota bacterium | reverse complement strand
CCTGGTTCTGTTCACCGCGGGCGTGGCCCTGACGCTCCACCTGACCCTGGGTTGGGCGTGGACGGTTCTCGCGGCTGTGCTCGGCGGCTTCGTGATGGGACGAGGCGGGAGCGTGGTTGGAGCCCTCGGCTTGGTGCTTCCGTGGGCTGGCCTTGTGCTGTGGAACCTGGCGTTCTACGGCCCCTCGATGGCCCGCATGACGGAGGCGGTCGGGGGCCTGCTAGGTGGCCTTCCCAGTTTCACCGTCCCCCTTCTGACGCTTGGCGTCGCGCTCGTGGTGGGGCTGCTCGGCGGGCTCACCGGGGCGTCCGTTCGGAGACGACTGGTCCCTCAACCTGCAGAGTCTCCAGCGGTTTGAGCATCAGTCGAAGTCCGAGCAACTCATGAAGTAGTGGCAACGCGGACAGCGGTACTTGCACTTTTGGTTCACAAGGCGGGTCCCACAGTTGGGGCAGTGGTCCCAGTAGCACTCGATGGGCGTGTTCGTCTCGGCTGGACTGCTCGGCCCTACGCTCGTCTCAGCAAAGGTTCGCGCAGTCGCCGGGTCCGGGAACACGAGCGATTGCTGGGCGGCATCGTTCGAGCGTTGTGCTGGCATGGCCGTTAAACGAGTGTGGCGCGTCGGTAGCGAGCGTCCTCCGCCGACTTGGAGGCGCGGGTCAGGGCCGCTGCGAGGTCGCGAAACTGCGTCCAGTCGCGCTTCTCGAAGCGATGGACGACGTGGCCGACGCCCACGTGCAGAATGCCGTCGATCCTGCGGGGGGTGTGCACGGCTTGAAGCGGGGGATGGTGCCAGCCAATCGCAACGTCCCACACGCTCAGGACCAGTCCAAAGGCCCCTTCGAGTCGTACTTCAGCTGGGGTGCGACGTAGCTCGTAGACCGTCCATCCTGTGGCTATAAGCCATACCACGGGTACCGTCCACGCGAGCGTGATGCCCACAGGCTGCTGCTGAAGCATGGCCGCAACGGAGACAATCATCACGGCAACCATCATCGCGCCAAAGCCGCGCGAGAGGGTCCGGGCGTACAGAAGCGGCAAGGGGGTAGCGCCCGGGTGGTAGGTGCTCTGAAACGTTTGCATGGAGACTCGTTCGCGGGGTGCGAAAAGACAGGCGCACTTCCGCAGTACGTCCCAATTGCTAGCGCGTTCGGTCGGGCCCGTCCAGAATGTCGCGTGCGGCGTGCTCCCGCGCCATGCCACTGCAAAAAGTGAGGCATCAGCGAAACGCGTAGGAACACGGCCGACGAGCTAGCTGGTCTGAGACTACAAGGGCCCATGCACCTGACTACGCACGATCGCCCGTCTGGCGGTGGGTCTCGGGCACGTCACTGTACGCAAGTTGCGTGTACTGCCCACTCAACCACGATGGTGCCCCATCATGCCGCGCTCCATATCTCTCCGGCCCTGCCTCCTCCGCCTCGTACTCTCCACGGTTTGCGTGGCGACGGCATTGCTTCTGAGTGCCTTCGATGGCACCCCGCGCACCTTCGCCATCGGTCCGTTCTCCCAGGTGGCACCGGGCGAGTTGCCGGCGGGGTGGAAGCCCATGCCGCTCGGTCGGATCCAGGGCAGCACCTACGAGACGGTGGAGAGCGCGGGCGTCACAGTCGTGCGCGCTCACGCCGACGACTCGGCGTCCGGCCTCGTCCGCGAAATCACGATCGACCCGCGCGACTTCCCCGTGCTGGAATGGACGTGGAAAGCAGAGGGCGTCCTGGACAAGGGAAGCGTGATGCGCCGCAACGGCGACGATTACCCGGCACGCGTCTACATCACGTTCGACTATGACGAGGCCGACCTTTCGACGTCGGAGCGGATCAAGTACCGGGCGGCTCGGGCGCTCTCGGGGCAGGACATCCCCCTCCGAGCGCTCAGCTACATCTGGTCCAATGATGCGCGCAGCGACGCGCCCGTGCCCAATCCCTACACCGATTGGGTCATGATGATTCCGGTGGAAGGAGGGACGCAGAATCTCGGGCGCTGGGTGAGCGAGCGTCGCAACATCGTCGAAGACTACCGCCGCGCGTTCGGTGAGAGGCCGCCTGCCATTACCGGGATCGCGCTCATGACCGATGCCGACAACACGGGCGAGTCGGTGACGGCGTACTACGGCGACCTCGTGCTGCGCGGCAACTGAGGCGAGCCTGGAAAGAGCTTAGCTAGCGATTCCGAGACGGTCGAGCAGGCCGTAGAGCGCGATGCCGGAGGCCACGCTCACGTTAAGGGAGTGCTTCGTGCCGTACTGCGGAAGCTCCAGCGCCGCGTCGCAGCGATCGAGGACTGCCTGCTGCACGCCCTCGACCTCGTTGCCGACGATCAGCGCTACGGGAGCGTGCTGCACGGTGATCGCCGAGAGCGACGTCGCCGTCGCCGTCTGTTCCAGTGCGAGGAGAAAGCTACCCGCAGCGCGCAACTCGTCCATGAGCGCGAGGATGTCGCTGTGATGACTCCAGGGCACGCTGTCTTCCGCGCCGAGGCTCGCCTTCGTGACCGCACGGTGATCCGGCGTAGGTGTGATGCCGGTCAGGTACACGTGGGCAGCCCGCGCCGCATCTGACGTGCGGAGGATGGAGCCCACGTTGTGCGCAGAACGCACGTGGTCGAGCACGACCACGATCGGGTGCCGGGGTAGGGCCGCGAGCTCGTCGGCGCTAGGCCGCTCGATTTCGTCCATCCGCAGCTTGCGAAGCGCGGACGAGGCGTGCGCTGGACGGGACTCCATCGAGGTTACGCCCCAGACTCCTGCGTGAGAAGCTCAAGGCGCACCGGGGCGGTCCCGCTCCGGATCATGCCGATCTCCTGCGCAGCGCCCCGGGACAGATCAATCACCCGGTTTCCGACGAACGGACCTCGATCGTTGATGCGTACGACCACAGACTCCCCGTTGCGCAGGTTGGTAACCCGGACGCGTGACCCAAACGGCAGGGTTCGATGTGCCGCCGTGAGTCTCTGCATCCGGAATATTTCGCCGTTGGCCGTCCGATTGCCTTCAAAGCCGGGGCCATAGAAGCTGGCGCGGCCTTCGCCCAGATGGCGGAGCGCAGGCTGGGAGGCGGGCGTGGGTGCCTGCAGCAACGGTGCGGCGACATTCCGAGCCAGAACCTGGTCATCGCCCTCGCCGGCAGACGGGACCGCCTCGAAGGTGAGAAGCGCAAAGAACGCCACGCCAACGAGCGTGAGAAGGACACAGGCCGCACGGAAGCGGCGCATGGTAGGAGTCGCGTGCATCCAGTCTAGGGTGGTGTGGCACAACCCGACCCGCTGGGTCCATGCTGCGCGGTCGAAGTGCGGCAAGGACAGCAGGTTGGTGGAGCGCGCACAAATTCGGCGGGGACCGCGTCCGTTCCAAGTTTCTGCCGGGCCGGGCGTTCGATGTACCTTCTTCGTGTTCGCTTCCACGATCCGCCGCACCGCGTTCATGGGTACCGCGTGGGTCCTTCACAAACGCATCGCTCCATGTCTAGCCGTCCCGTCTTCCTGCGTCTTGCGCTCGTGTTCGCCCTCGCCGCGAGTGTGGGGGGGTGTGCTGCTCTCGAACAGCTCACGGCGCTCCAAAGCGTCAACTTCGCGCTCAACAGCACCACGGGTACCCAGATCAGCGGTATCCCACTGTCGAGCCTCCAGAACTACAACGACCTCAGCGCGGTCCAGCTTCTTCAACTAGGTTCGGCCATCACGCGGGGCGAACTCCCGCTGGAGTTTACCCTGTTGGTCGACGCCACCAATCCGCAGAGCAACGCCACCGCCGCGCGCCTCGTCAATTTCGACTGGACCCTCTTTCTCGATGGCTCCGAGACGGTGAGTGGGTCCTACAACGACGAAACACTGCTCCCGATAGGTCAGACCGTCGGCATTCCCCTCGACATCCGCCTCGACCTCGTGCAGTTCTTTGGCAACAACCTGCCTGATCTCGTCGAGGTCGCGCTGGCTGTCGCCGATCTTGGGGGGAGTGGCAAGGAGGTGCGCTTGCAGGCCACCCCGAGCATCAACACGGCGCTCGGACCGATCCGGTACCCCGGAGCCATCACGATTCTCAAAGCCGACGTCGGAGGATGATCGTAGCGATTGATGGACCGGCTGGATCTGGCAAGAGCACTACAGCTCGGCTCGTGGCCAAACGTCTCGGCTGGCTCTACATCGACACCGGCGCGATGTATCGGACGGTGGCACTTGCGTTCCTGCGGGCCAACGCGCCCTTCACAGACACCACAGCCCGCGCCCTGACCGCCAGTTTGGCCCTGCGGGTCGAGCCAGACGCGGACGGCATGCGGGTGCTCCTCGACGGCGAGGACGTGACAGGACAAATCCGAACCCCCGAGGTGGGTGAGGCGGCCAGTCAAGTCTCGTCACTGCCAGCGGTGCGCGCCGCGTTGCTCGATGTGCAGCGCGCCACTGCACAGCGCCTGGTGGCTGAAGGAGGCGGCGTGGTCCTCGATGGCCGCGACATCGGTACGGTCGTGTTCCCGAACGCGGACCTCAAGGTGTTCATGGAGGCGGACCTCGACGAGCGCGCGGAACGACGCCACGCCGAGCTTGTGCTGAAGTGTGCCGCGCAGGGGGAGCCCGCCCCCGAATATGAGGCGGTGCGCGCCGACATCGCGGAGCGGGATGCCCGCGATCGGACGCGGACGCATGCGCCGCTGCGCCGGGCCGAGGACGCCGTGGCGCTGGACACCACCGCCCGCTCTATCGGTGAGCAAGTCGAACACGTTCTTCACCTTATAGTGGAACGTGGCGGTCCGTCCGTCATTTAGCGCTCTCCCCCTTACGTCACGCCTTCGCGGGTAGCGAGTCTGGGGGCTCCGTTCGTGGCCGCCCCGACAGAGAGGAGGGACTGCTGCGCGCTTTCCCATCTAGACCCTTTCAGGCCGGTCGGCTCCTCTCGCCCCGCATCCCGGGGACCGATTCGTGCTAGGAACACTCTATGTCCAACGAGACCAACACCCCCAAACCTGAGAACACCGACGCCGCCAATGCTGGCGGAGACGGTAGCCTCGTCGAACAAGCGCAAGAGGCCGTGGCTGCTGCCACAGAGACGGTCACTGAGGCCGCGGGCTCTGCTGCTGAGGCGGTTGCGGATGCCGCAACAGCCGCCGTCGATACCACAGCCGACGCTACCGCGGCCGATGCCCCTCCAGCCGACGCCGAGCCCAAGACTGAGGTCGAAGCTGCGCTTGAAGCCAAAGGAGAGGACGCCCCCGAGGCGATCTCCGAAGCCGTCGCCGCTGTCGTCCCGCCCGACGAGCCCGGTGACGACACCCGCCTCCTCGACGACAAGGTGGACGACGCCATTGAAGCCGTCAAGGAAGAGTTCGGCGAGATCAACACCGAGCGCGATGACATCGCACCCGCCGTCGAGACGGCCTCGCTGACCGCCGTGGACGACGCCGACGCGCTCGTCCACACCGGCGGCCGCCTCGGCTACACCGGCGAGATCCAGGGCCGCTCCATCACCCTCGCCGAACTCGAAGCGCTGGAGAACCAGCGCACGCCCGACGACGCCGAGGACAAGGACGCGCAGCTGCTCGCCCTCTACGAGTCTTCGCTTTCATCCGTGAGCGAGAACGAGATCGTTACCGGCCGCATCGTCGCGATGAGCGACAAGGAGTACGTCGTCGACATCGGCTTTAAGTCGGACGGCGTCATCGGCAAGAACGAGTTCGACGAAGAGCTCGAGATCGGTACCGAGGTCGACGTCTACGTGGACCGCCTCGAAGACCGCCGCGGTCAGCTCATCCTCTCCAAGACGAAGGCCGACGACCTCCGCCGCTGGCAGACCATCGACGAGGCGTTCGAGAACGGGGGCGTCCTTGAAGGCACCATCATCCGCCGCATCAAGGGCGGCATGATCGTGAACCTCCTCGGCGCCGAAGCCTTCCTCCCGGGCAGCCAGATCGACGTCCGCCCCGTGCGCGACTTCGACGTCTATCTCGGCAAGACGATGGAGTTCAAGGTCGTCAAGACCAATCCGGCCAACGGCAACGTCGTGGTGAGCCACAAGGCGCTCATCGAGAAGGACCTGCTCGAACAGCGCAAGCAGATCCTCGACTCGATGGAGCCGG
>JBCDFF010000272.1:0-6087 GCA_039178415.1 Bacteroidota bacterium | reverse complement strand
GCCGCGGCGCTCCTGGCAGAGCTGCATCAGCGGGCCGATGTACGTCGTCGGCGTGATGATCTCGGCCTTGATGTAGGGCTCGCGGATCTCGCCGATGCGCCCCACCTCGGGCATGCCCGACGGGTTCTCGACGACCATCTCCTCCCCGTCGGTCAGTTCGACCGTGTAGCGCACGTTGGGGAGCGTCGTGATGATGTCAAGGTCGAACTCGCGGTCGAGGCGCTCCTGGACGATCTCCATGTGGAGCATGCCGAGGAAGCCGACGCGGAAGCCGAAGCCGAGCGCGGCGGAGGTCTCGGGCTCGTAGCGCAGCGCGGCGTCGGAGAGTTGGAGCTTGTCGAGCGAGGCGCGCAGGTCCTCGAAGTCGGCGGAGTCGGTCGGGTAGATGCCCGAGAAGACCATCGGCTTCACGTCGCGGTAGCCCGGCAGCGGCGATGCAGCCCCGTTGCGGGCATGCGTGACCGTGTCGCCGACGCGTGTGTCCTGCACGTCCTTGACGCTGCCGACGATATACCCCACCTCGCCGGGAACGAGCGTCTTGACGGGCGTGCGGCCGAGCGTGAGGTGGCCGATCTCCTCGGCGTTGTACTTCGCGTCGGTCGCCATAAACAGGATGCCGTCGCCGTCGCGGATCGTGCCTTCGACGACCCGGACGTAGACGACGGAGCCGCGGTAGGTGTCGAACGCCGAGTCGAAGATGAGCGCCTGGAGCGGGGCCTCGGGGTCGCCTTTCGGCGGCGGCACCCGCTCGATGATGCGCTCGAGGACCGCCGGGACGCCCTCGCCGGTCTTGGCGCTCACGTGCAGCACGTCGTCCGGGTCGCCGCCGATGAGGTCGGTGATGGTCTTCGCCACCAACTCAGGGCGCGCGCTCGGGAGGTCGACTTTGTTGAGCACCGGGATGATCTCGAGGTCGGCGTCGAGGGCGAGGTAGAGGTTCGAGATCGTCTGCGCCTCGATGCCCTGGGCGGCGTCCACGACGAGGATAGCGCCCTCGCAGGCCTGCAGCGCACGGCTGACCTCGTAGGTGAAGTCGACGTGCCCAGGGGTGTCGATCAGGTTGACCACATACTCCTCGCCGTCCGCCGCCGTGTAGGTCATGCGGATCGCGTGGCTCTTGATCGTGATGCCGCGCTCGCGCTCGAGGTCCATCGAGTCGAGGACCTGGTCCTGCATCTCGCGCTGGGTGAGCGTGCCCGTGGCTTCGAGGAGCCGGTCGGCCAGCGTCGACTTGCCGTGGTCGATGTGGGCGATGATGCAGAAGTTGCGGATGCGGGACTGATCCACGGGGCTAGAGACGGGCAATCGAAGAGGAGCGCGGAATCTGCAAGATATCTCGATCCGCAGGACGTGACGAGGTATCTACGATGCGAACCGAGGGAAGTTTGCGACGCACCCCTCCGCGTTGGTTCGGTCTGTGTGCTCCGCTGTGTGCTGCGCCTCTCCACTAGCCCGGCCGGGCTAGTGGAGCGTCACCCGACGAACTACCGACTCGCCTTCGACCTGGAGCCGCAAGAGGTAGAGGCCCGCAGGTCGCGCCCCCCTGTTCCAAGTCGCGGCATGGATCCCAGCCACATGCGTGCCGTCTGCGAGCCGCGCGACCGTCCGTCCTAGCGTATCGACCACGGTGAGCGTCGCCACGGCGGGTGCCTCCAGCGCGAAGGTGATCTGCGCGGTGTCGGCGACGGGATTCGGGTAGTGCTGGAGTTCGAGTCCCATGCCGGGTGCCTCCGGCTCCGCATCGACGACTTCGCTGAGCGTGATCATGCGGAGTCGGTTGACCGCGCCGATGTACTCGCTGACGTAGAGCGTGTCGCCCGAGACCGACGCGGCGATGCCGTTGGGGCTGCTGAACGTGGCCTCGGCAGCGGGGCCGTCCTGCCGACCGTTCGCGCCCGTGCCGGCCAGCACGCGGCCCGTGCCGTCACGCTCAAAGACGTGGATCTGGTTGGCCCCGAGGTGCGTGGCATAGAGCCGCCCGTTCGACCAGACGAGGTGGCCGATCGTGAACGGAGCCGTCACCGGTAGCGAAGCGAACAGCGACTGCGTGCCGTCCGGGGTCATCTTGACGATGCGCCCGTCGAAGATGTTGGCGGCGTAGAGGTTGCCCTCGTCGTCGAAGTCGAGGCCGACCGGGGCTGCGAGCAGGCCGCCCCCTGCAAACTCTGAGACGGTGCCGTCGGGCGTGATCTTGGTGATACTGTCGCCGTTGCCGTTCGTGCTCGGGTCGTTGCTCACGATGCCGTACTGCGAGACGTAGAGGTTACCCGCGGCGTCCGCAACGATGTCACTCGGGCCTGCTGGGACCACCGCGAACCGCGTGACCTCGCCCTCCGGCGTGACGCGGCTCACGGTACCGTTCTTGGTGTTGAGCGGCGTGAATTCCGTCACGTAGTAGTTGCCGTCCGGCGCACGCGTCACGTGGATCGGCCCCGTCAGCCCGGTAGCAAACACGCTGAGGCTGCCGCTCGGGTCGACGCTGTAGACGTTGGTGCCGATGAAGCCGCCAACGGCGAAGAGCTCGCCCGTGACCTCGTCCACGTAGAGGCCATCCATCGTCTGCGACGAACGGAACGTGATGCTGCTCACCGTCTGGGCGAGCGCGGCGGGAGCGAGGAGAACGAGGAGCAGGAAGAAGCGCATGGCCGTCGGAGTCCGGTAGTCGAGAGAAGCGCCAGGCACCCTGCCCCACGCGCCGCGCAACGTAGGCGCTTCCTGCCCCCTACCATTCCACCGCTGGGACGAGCCGGACACCGCTGGGTCGAGGCGGACAGGCGCAGGCCTCGCTGAGGGAACCGATGTCAGAAGCCAACTTCCAGCACGCCGCGGAGGTGCTCGCGGTAGGTCCGGCTCATGCTCAGCGTCGTGCCGTCGCGGAGGACGACCGTGTAGTCCCCGTGCGACGCGGGCACCAGCGAGGCCACGCGGTCCAGGTGCACGACCGTCGAGCGGTGGATGCGGAGGAAGCGGCGCGGGTCGAGCCGGGAGGCTACGCGCGTGAGCGAGGCGCGGATTAGGTGGCGCTGCCCTCGGGCGTGGACCGTCACATAGTTCCCGCTGGCCTCAATCCAGTCCACGTCGGCCACCCGCACCAGGTCGACGCGGTCGGCACGGCGCACGGCGAGGTGGTCGAGATAGGTCGAGGGCGGGCGCACCGCATCGAGGAGCGTCGTCAGTGTGGCGTGGGCTTCTGCTGCGGCTCCTGCCACCGCGATCCGTCCTCGGTGCTGCGCCTTGGCCTGCGCGATCGTCGCGTCGAAGCGGGCGCGGTCGTAGGGTTTGAGGAGGTAGCCCGCTGCGTGGTGCTCGAATGCCTGAATCGCGTAGGCGTCGTAGGCCGTCGCAAAGACGACCACGGGGGCCGGGCCGGGCGGGAGCCGACGGAGCACGTCGAACCCCGACAGCTCCGGCATCTGGATATCGAGCACGAGTAGGTCGACGCGGTGCAGGTCGAGCGCGTCGAGCGCCTCGTAGCCGTCGGCGCAGATTGCCACGACGTCGATCTCGGCATCGTCGGCGAGCCAGCGTGCGAGCTTCCGCCGCGCAGGCGGCTCGTCGTCTACAGCCACGGCGCGAAGGCGGGCCGTCTGCGGCGTGGAGGCGCTAGCCATCGGCGGGAACGAGGGCAGTGGAGGTGGTCTCGCGGCTGATGGGCCGGTACGGGAAGTGCAGCCGCGCCACCACGCCGCCCGCCACGCGCGTGAGCACGACGGATGGCTGCACGCCGGAGTCTCCGGGGAGCGAAGCCGGGGCGAACGTGGCCGCCAGACGCGCCCGGGTATTCGCGAGGCCGAGCCCGCCCTCCGCTCCGACCAACGCGCCGTGCCGCGCGCCCTCTGGAGCGGAGTTGAACACCTCGAGCACGACCGCCTCATCGTCTCTGTGTCCCCGCACCTCAACACGCGCCGGCCCTGCATGCAGCGCGACACCGTGCCGGACCGCGTTCTCGACGAGCGGCTGCAGTAGCAGATACGGCACCGCTGCGTCCGCGACCGACGGCGCCACGTCGAACCGCACGACCAGCCGATCCTCGAAGCGGTCCTGGACGATGCGCAGGTACTGCTCGCCAAAGGCGAGGTCGTCGCGCAGCGGGACCACAGGGCGGTCGGCCTGGTCGAGTGTGCACCGCAGGAAGTCGCCGAGGCGGCTGAGCATCCGGTCGGCGGTCTCCGGATCCTCGTGCAGGGTCGCCGAGATCGTGTTGAGCGCGTTGAAGAGGAAATGCGGGTGCAGTTGCCGGGCGAGCACGTCGAGACGGGCCTCGGCCAGCTGTGCGCGCAGCGCTGCCGACTGCCGCTCTTCCGCTCGAAGGCGTTGGAGATAGCCCTGCGTCAAGCCCACGCCGACGAGCAAGACGTAGACGAGGAAGCCGAACGGGAGCCAGAAGCTCACCATCGTTGCCGAGCGCCCTGCCAGGCGCTCACCGACCGTGAGCGACTGCGGCAGGCCCATCGCTTCCAGCATCGTGGAGGCGACGGCAAAGAGCGCTGCGCCAACTCCGAAGGCGACCGCCGCCACGAGCATCCCGAGCGGCAGGTGCAGGGCCCATCGCCACGCGAGGCGACGGGACTCGTTCGCATACCGATGCGCGAGCCAGACGATCACGGGGGTGAGCAGCGCCCACGCATTCCAATAGGCCAGCTCCGGTAGGACGAGGTCCACCGCCTGCCCAAGCGACACGTCCATGCCGAGGGACCCGATCCACAGCCCACACCAGACCAGGGACACGGCCGTGTAGAGGAGCGGTAGCCGAGGCCAGTAGCTACGGAAATACAGGCGGAGCACGGTCGAGGGCGTGTGGGAAGCGCTCCAGGATACCGCTGCTGGCATCACGAAGCGCTGAGGGCCTCCCGTATTGCCCTGCGGTTGCTTCGGGACCAGGTGGGCCTAGGCGAATAGGTCTAGCTGACCGCGCTGCCCGTCGTCGGGGCTCGGCGGCGTGGCAGGTCCCTCGGTCGTGCGCCCGCCATGCTTCCAGCTATCGCGGCGCTCGCGCTCAACGGCCTCGTCGAAGAACGGACGCGGGGTGTAGCCGTCTTCGAGCTTCTGCGCCAAGCGGGTGAGGCTGCGGAGTGCCTTCGCCTTGTCAGACTGCCCCATCTTGGCGCGCTCGACCGCGCTGCGCAGCGTCTCGATGGTCTCGTCGTACACCGTCGTGGGCACCGGGAACGGTGTGCCGCCCTTGCCGCCGTGGGCAAACGTGAACCGCGCGGGGTCGCTGAACCGCGTCGGCGTGCCATGGACGACCTCGCTCACGAGCGCGAGCGATTGCAGCGTCCGCGGCCCGAGGCCTTTGAGCAGCAGAAGGTCCTCGAAGTCGGTCGTCTCCGTTTCTTGGGCGAGGTGCAGCACGGCCCCGAGGCGCTTGAGGTCGACGTCGGACGCCCGGACGCCGTAGTGGCGCGGCAGCCGCATCGTCGCGACCTCGTTGACGAGCGCGGTCACGGGCTCCTGTGCCACCGTGAGAATGCTCTCCTGCGCGGGCTGCGCCTCGGCGTCGACGAGGTTGAGGATCGCGCCTTGGTTCGGCCCTGCAATCGCCGCGTGCGGATCGTGCACGAAAGAGGTGAGCCCGGCCGAGTGCCAGTGGTAGCGCCGCGCGCTGCGGTCGGCGGGCTTCATCCCCTGCTGGATCACCGTCCACGCGCCGTCAGCGCTGGCGACGAAGCCGTGGATGTAGAGTTGGAAGCCGTCCTGGACCGCCGTGTTGTCCACCTTTGCGCTGAGCTTGCTCGCACGGGCGAGCGTGTCGCCGTCGAGGCCGGTCCGGTCGCCGTAGCGCACCAGTTCGTGCGGCGTCTGGAGCGAGCGCTTGCCCTTGCCGCCGCACACGATCAGGCCGAGGTCGTCCGCGTGTGGGTTGAGCGCCGTCTTGAGCGCGCGCAGCACGGCCGTCGTCACCCCCGACGAGTTCCAGTCCATGCCGATCACCGCGCCAAAGCTCTGAAACCAGAACGGGTCGGAGAGCCGCTTCAGGAAGCCCTGCGTCCCGTAGTCCGCGACGATAGCCTCCGTGACGTGCAGGCTGAGCGTCGTCATCCGCCGGAAGAGCCACGGCGGGATGCCCCCGCCCATCAAGGCGAGGTC
>JBCDFF010000271.1:0-6111 GCA_039178415.1 Bacteroidota bacterium | reverse complement strand
GTTCGCCCTTCCTACCGCCTTCGCTCAGACGACCACAAGCGTTGTCCCAACAGACGACGCTGCCAGCGACGAGATCGGCTGCGCGGACGAGGGCGGCTCCCAACTGACGCCCTTCACAGGCGTCGTCGCTTCGACGGGCAGGACGAGCACGGCCTGCATCGACGAGCGGACGGGCATGGTGGGCGACGTGTCGCCGCCGACCGTAGCCGAGGAGCAGGTGCGGGCACAGATCCTGGAGGACGGCGTGCACGTGGTCCACTTCTGGGCCCCATGGTGCGGCAACTCGCGCGCGGAGTTGGAGGCGGGGTGGTACGAAGTCATCGAGCGTCACCCCGACGTCACGTTCACCTTCGTCACCGTCTGGAATGACGGCGAGACCGGCCAAGAGACGCTCGACCGCTATGCGATCCCAGCGCGCGTCGAGGTACTGACCCAACCGGACTTTGGGCCGAGCGACGACAAGAGCCAGCGCCGCCGCACGTTCCTCGGCCTGCCCGTCACGTGGGTCCCATCGACGTGGGTCTTCCACGACAACGGCGAACTGGCTGTCGCCTACAACTACGGCGAACTCGACATGGCGCAGATCGACGGCGCGCTCGAACTCGTGACGGCGGACTGGAGCTACTAGCCGGAGCGGAGCCGCGTCACGCGTAGGAGCGTGCTCTGCGTCGGGGCGCGAGGAGCGCGTCGATGCCGAAGCGGCCGCTGCCGGTGATCATCGTGCACAGAAACACGACACCGAAAAGGAGCGCTTTCTCTTGGCCGCTAAACGGATCGCCGCCGTGCGCGCCAAACGCGGCCACGGCCATGGTGATCACGAGCAGGAACGAGGCCGGACGCGTCAACAGGCCGAGCGCTACGAGGACGCCCCCAACGAGTTCAGAAAGTCCGGCCATCCAGGCAAAGAAGGCGGGCAGCGGAAAGCCCAGCTCGGCGGTCGTCTCGATGAAGCCGTCGGACGGGGGCACCTTGTTGACGCCGTGCGCCAACGCCATCGCGAGACCCGCAAAGAGGCGCAGCGCGAGGAGCCCAAGACCGGTGGCCAGCGTCCGGTCGGTGTCGAAGAGGAGCGTACGGAGTTGCATGACGACTAGTGGCAGCGGTCGGGATGTGGCGGATCTCAACGTACGCCGTGCTCCCGTCGCGGCTCCGGCCCGCCCGACTTGGCAGGCGCGCCTCACGCGCGGCGCATCCAGGCGTTCGTCACTTTACCAAAGCCGAGTCGCTGGTAGAACCCCGACGAGATGTCAGAGTCGCGCAGCATCAGTTCCGTTCCTCGGCACTGCTCCAGCACCGCCTCGATAAGCTGCCGCCCGAGGCCGACGCCCTGCACGTCAGGCTCCACCGCGAGGTCGCACAGGAAGGAGAACTGCACGCCGTCGGTCATCACGCGAGCGAGGCCGACGAGCCGCTCCCCCATCCACGCGGAGAGCACGAGCGACGACGCCTCGAACATCCGCTGAAGCTGCTCCGCGCTCCCCGTGGGACGGAGGAGCGGCGCTCGGCGGTAGAGCGTGGCGACCCGAGCCGGGGTGATCCCGTCGAGGCCCTCTCGAATCTCAATGGCAATTAACGACTCAGGCATAGGATGGAGCGGTTGATATACAGGGGGGCTGCCCGCTTGCGTGAGGGCGGCGCAAGATAGGGTGAGTGCGTTCCGGCATCGCCCATGCGGCTCAGCCAGCTTCGACCCAGCGCCAGCGCTCGGCGACGAGAGCGAGCCTTTCGGGCACGGGCGTGTCTGGATCGACCCACAGGCGCAGGGCGCTGCCTGAGGCGTCTACATCCCACTCGCTGTGGGTGCCGAGGAACTGACGAGCGCGTAGCGTAGCAGACACGGCAACGGTGGCGTCTTGGCTGGCTGCGCTGGGAGCGGCGAGCCGGAGATGCTCTGGGCGCACGGCCAGGACGTGCCCAGGCGGGGGCGGCTGTCCCGCAAGCTGCGCCGCAAGCTGGGCGTCTTCGACCACGTTGCTCCCGCCGAGAAAGCGCGCTACGTACGCCGTGCGGGGCTCCCGGTAGAGGGCCTCAGGGGCTCCGACTTCGACGATGCGCCCGGCGCGCATCACGGCGATCTGATCGGCGAGCGCGAGGGCCTCTTGCTGGTCGTGCGTGACGTAGAGGCTCGTGGTGCCGAGCGCTGGAAGCAAGGTTTTGAGCTGGCGGCGCGTAGCCTCGCGGAGCGCCTGGTCGAGGTTCGAGAGCGGCTCGTCGAACAGAAGGACGGCGGGCGCCACGGCGAGCGCTCGCGCGAGGGCGACCCGCTGCTGCTGCCCACCCGACAGCTGCGTGACGGGCTTCCCTTCCAGGCCGTCCAACTCGACGCGCGCCAGCGCCTCGGCCACGCGGGGACGCCGCTCCGTGCGCGATACCTTGCGGACGCGCAGGCCATACTCGACGTTGTCACCCACCGTCATGGTGGGAAACAGCGCGTAGCTCTGGAACACCATCGCGGAGGGACGTGCCTGGGGAGGCAGCCCCGTCACGTCGCGTTCACCCATCGTGATGCGCCCCGCGTCGGCGGTTTCGAAGCCGCCCACGAGCCGCAGGAGCGTCGTCTTGCCGCACCCGCTCGGGCCGAGGAGCGCGACGAGCGAGCCCGCAGGCACATCGAGCGACACGTCGTCCACCGCCACCAGCGCGTCGTAGCGCTTCGTGACGCCCCGGACCGAGATCGCGGAGCGGACGTGTTCGGATGTGGACGTATGCAGGCGGGTCACTCGCGCACCTTCTCACGTTGCTACGTCGACACGTTCATCGTCCCTAGGCGAGCGCCGTCGTAACCTTGTCCGCTGCTTCTTGGAGACGAATCGCCGAGGCGAGTTCGAGGCCTGACTCGTTGAGGATCGCCATGCCCTCTTCGGCATTGGTGCCCTGGAGACGGACGATGAGCGGCACGTTGATGTCCACGTTCTTCGCGGCCTCCACGACGCCGTTGGCCACGCGGTCGCAGCGCACGATGCCACCGAAGATGTTGACGAGGATGGCCTTCACGCTCGGGTCCTTGAGGATGATGCGGAAGCCGGCCTCCACGGTCTGGGCGTTGGCACCGCCACCCACATCGAGGAAGTTGGCGGGTTCGCCGCCCGCGAGCTTAATGATGTCCATCGTTGCCATGGCGAGGCCGGCGCCGTTCACCATGCAGCCCACGTTGCCGTCGAGCTTGATGTAGTTGAGGTGGTTCTCAGACGCCTCGACCTCAAGCGGGTCCTCCTCGTGGATGTCGCGGAGCGCGGCGGTGTCTTTGTGACGGAAGAGCGCGTTCTCGTCGATGTTGATCTTCGCGTCGAGTGCCACCACATCGCCGGCATCGTTGAGGATGAGCGGATTGATCTCGGCGATGCTTGCATCCTCGGCCTCGTAGGCTTTGTAGAGCGCCGTGATGAACTTCACCGCTTGCTTGAACGCCTTGCCCTCGAAGCCGAGGCGAAACGCCACCTCGCGCGCCTGGAAGGGCATCAGGCCCATACCGGGCTCGACCCACACCTTGACGATCTTCTCAGGGTTCGTCGCCGCGACTTCTTCGATCTCGACGCCTCCCTCGGACGACGCCATGATGACGTTCATCGACTTTGCGCGGTCGAGCGTAACGCCGACGTAGTACTCGTGCGCGATGTCTTCGGCTGCCGTGACCAGCACTTTCCGGACGAGTTGGCCCTCCTCGCCGGTTTGCGGCGTGACGAGCTGCATCCCGAGGATGGCCTCGGCCTTGCCCTGCACGTCATCAATGGACGGGCAGAACTTCACGCCGCCGCCCTTGCCGCGCCCGCCCGCGTGGATCTGCGCCTTGACGACGAACTGCTCAACGCCGTCGGCCTGCATCGTCTTGGCAGCCGCGACGGCCTCGTCGACCGTGTCGGCAACGATGCCGCGCTGCACGGCAACGCCGTACTTGGCGAGGATGTCCTTGGCCTGGTACTCGTGGATTTTCATGGACGGCGGAAGGGCTGGCTGACTGGAAAAGCGGTTGCAGCAAGCTACGCCGACGGAATGGGAAGGCAGAAGGAAGACGTGCGAAGAGCGCAGCATCCGGGAGCACGTGAGGACCGGAGGAATTTGCTTGCAGTCCGGCTCCCCTCCTGGCGGGGTCGGCGGCCTTTGCTATCGTTGACTGGCCGCTCCTCCACGCTCCACGCCTCGTCGTGACCACGTTCGACCGCCACGTCATCCTGCGCTTTAGCATCGCGACGGTGTTCCTCACCGCGCTACTGATCGTGTTCTTCATCGTGCTCGACTACGTGGAGTACATCGACGACTTCATCGACCGCGGCGCGACGCAGCAGCAGGTCTTCGGGACCTACTACCTGAACTACATCCCGGAGATCATTAAGCTCACGAGCCCCCTCGCGCTCTTTCTCGCAACGATCTACACGACGGCTCGCCTCAGCCAATCGCTCCAGCTCGCGGCGATGACGATGGCGGGGGTGTCCCTCTACCGCATCCTCGCGCCCTTCGTGTTGGTCGGGGTCGTCGTGACCGGCTTCATGCTGTGGTTCAACGGCTTCGTCGTGCCCCGCGCCAACGTGACCGTGTTGGACTTTCAGGAGCAGTACTATAAGTCGGCTCCGGAGGGCGCAGAGACAACGGAGCTCTACCGCCAAAACGCGCCGGGGTCGCTGCTCATGGTGGGCTTCTACGACCGCACGCGCTCGCGCGGCTTTCGCGTCTCGCTCCAAGACTTCGAGGAGACCGACGACGGCACGCGCCTCGCCAAGCGCATGGATGCCACCGAGGCGCTCTGGAACGACACGCTCGGGGTGTGGACCTTCCAGGGCGCCACGCTGCGCACCTTCCACACGGACGGCACTGAGTCGCGGCGCTTCATTCAGCGGCTCGACACCACCCTCACCGTGCGGCCCCGCGACCTCGCCCGCACCGAGCGCGACGCCGAGCGCCTCACGATCCCGGAAACCCGTGCCTACCTGGCTGCGCTTGAGCGGGCTGGCGCGCAAAACACCGGACGCCCCGAGGTTGGCTACTACACCAAGTTTGCCTACCCGTTTGCCAACCTGATCCTCGTCGTGCTCGGCGTCCCGCTAGCATCGGTGCGACGTCGGGGCGGGCAGGCTGCCCAGTTGGCGTTGGGGCTCGGCGTTGCGTTTGTCTACCTCGCCCTTCAGAAAGTGGTTGAACCCTTTGGGTACGCCGAGACGCTCCCGCCGGTGGTCGCCGCGTGGTTGGCGCACCTCCTGTTCGCGGGCGTGGCTGTGGCCTTGCTGCTACGCGTCCGGAAGTAGCGGGCCGTCGCGGGCGACCTGCGTCTCCCACCAACGCAGGCAGTCCGCCTCGTCGGTGCCGAAGGGCTGGCCGGCTTGCAGGTAGTGTTCCCAAAGCAGCCAGTGCCATAGTGCCAGCTGTCCAGGGCTTCCACCCGCGATCCGTACGAGGGCCAGGGCAACGGAGAAAGAAGGATCAACGACGGAGTCACTCGATGCAGTCATGGGCGGGTTGTGGTCGTGAGGCTATACACGAAGGTGCACAGACTCCCTCAAGATGTAGGCCAATGACCCACAGACGTTCTCAAGGCCGTCTGATGGATTAATTCGGGACAGGGTTGTTCTTTTTTTACACAACCGCAAGGTGACGTGGAATCATTCCTCGTTTTCACGACTTCCTTACATCCACCACCTACTCACCACCACTGTTCTCTCCATGACTGCCCCGGTTTCTACCGGGGGGAAGTCGCAGACCGTCCGCGACGTGCTCGTGCGCGGCCGTCGTCTTCCCCTCCACGAGCGCGCTGCGCTCTTTTCCACCTGGCTCACTGGCGTCAAAGAAGCAAGCATGGGCGGCGTCGGCTCCCGCGTCGTCTGCTCGCCCATCGACCGCGAGGTCCTCGTCGCAGACCGCTCCGGTGCCACGCAGCCGATGCTCATGTTCGGCTCGAACAGCTACCTCGGCCTCACCAACCACCCCTACGTGCGCGAACGCGTGCGTGATGTCGTCGACGCCTACGGGGTAGGCGTGGGTGGCCCTCCGCTGCTCAACGGCTACTCGACGCTGCACCGCGACGCGGAGGCGCGCCTCGCCGACTTCGAAGGCTGCGAGGACTGTGTGCTCTACGGTAGCGGCTACAGCGCCAACGTGGGCGTGATGAGCGCGCTGCCAACG